>NZ_JBFRCL010000017.1:0-154648 GCF_040965695.1 Paraburkholderia sp. BR10937 | reverse complement strand
TCGGCCTCACAGCGCTTTAAAAAGGTTGATTCGCGTTGAAATTGCACAATGCGAAAGATTTAGCGGCAGTGGGCGCGTAAATCGTGGAAGGCCGCTGCCCGTCGAGGGGTATTTCCGCAACCTGCTAAGCCAGGGTACAGACCCATCAACCCTGCGCACAGGCTCCTGGTACGTTGGTTGAAGACTGCGTGCGACCTGCATGGGGTAATCGTGTGCGCCGATACCCCGGGATGTAAAACGATTGAATCGCACTCCAAAACAAACACGATTTGAGAAGGAGTTCGCCATGCAACACACGCGCAGTTTCACTCGCGGTCACTTTCGCGATTCTGCAGCGGCGTTCGTTTAAGGACAGAAGCCAATCATGAGCAACGTGAGATCACCAACTGCACCTTCGTTCCCTCACAAATTCCTCTTTGCGTGCAATCGCGATGGAGAGCAGCGCCGCACCCGGCTGGACGAACGTGCCAACGATTTCTTCGGAACCGAGGACCTGCTATCGCAGGCTTACGAAGATGCGGTGCATGTGGGAGTGATGGCTGACTAAACGATAACGATAGCGTGCCTCCGCTTCCTCGAAGCTTCTCGATTACCCGTGAGGTAATTGAATCGCGCTCTTGCGATCGCTAAGATTCCCCTGGATCCTCGGAAAAGAGGAACAAGAACGGTGCACTAGCTAGACAGGACGAGTGGTCAATCATGGAAAGACGAAATCAGACAGGCGAAACATCGCAGCGAATCAGCGAGAAAGCCGCCTTCGGTATCAAGTGGAAAGACATTGCGCGGGCCGTCCGTCGGCGGTCGATACGTTGGAGAGTTCAAATGGATGAACTGCATGATAAGGGGCTCTTTCATCCCCTGGTAGCAGGAGCCGCGATCTATCTCGCCGAGATCATGGCGAGTGTCGATTCGAGTATCGGTCGCGCGGTGATCGTGGTGATCGGCGGCCTCGCGCTTCAGATCTATCGCAAGCTCACGCGATGCAATTGCCGCGTCGAGTAACGCGTCGTGCGGAGCGCTTATGCGAGACTGTGATTCGGGCAGTCCCGAATGGCGATCGCGCTACGTATGTGCGGTATCGAACCAAATGACACCAATGCTTTGAAGGACCATCGGGTATTCCTCGCCCCATTCGAGCCGAAGGTGCGCTAGACGTGCACCTATCGGGCGGGCGGGTACTGACCTTCGTTCTCTCTACGTTTACAAACACCCGCTTCACGAGCACTGAAATCGCATCCAGTGGCGCAACTCAGTGAGTCGCAGGCGAAAAACGCACTTGCAATCGGGAAAGCTGCCGGATATAGGGAAACTGTGAGGCAATAGGCTGCCCTTTCAATCCAACGACTCACGGAAAATCCCGTCAATTTCGTAAAGAAAATGTCAGTCAGCAAGTAAAGATGCAAATTTTGGCTGCATATTACGGGCTCTGTTTCATAGCCGATCTCCAATTCAAGACCATAGGCTCAGGGTCCATCGTCCCGACAGAAAATTTATTCCGTGCTGGAAAATTCAGTCCGCGACCCCGAAAAATCGGATCTGGAAAAAATCGTCATTTTTTCATAGATTTTATTCACATTGCTCGAATTTGAATCGAGCGACACACCTGGCCTAGAAGGATGCATGCCGTTTATGCAATCCACATGAAAGACAGTGCTCCTTCGAATAATGGCAGAGTGGCAGTCGGCTCGATTCTCGCCATGGGCGGACTCGTGGCGGCCATCGCGCTCGTCGTCCTCAATGACCGACGCAGGTGCTGGCTGCTGTGACCCGGTTGGGCTGGAGTATCGCCGCAATCGTGGCAGTCCGTGTCCTCATCATCGCACTGACCTGTGTTGCATGGGGGATGATCGTTCGTCCCCTCATGAGAAGGGGTTTTGAACTGTTGAACTGTTCGTTTTCCTTCGCTGGGTGAGAGAGGCAATCAGCGTGTTCCTGCCTGTAGCGCCGGTCGGCGCACGGCTTCTGGCCTTCTCTGGCGTGCCCGCGGGCCCGGCCGGTGCGTCGATACTGGCGGACCTCCTGATCCAGTCGTTCTCCGGGTTGCTGTTCACTATCGCTGTACTTGTGCTTCTCGCGGCGAACGGTCGTGGGAGTTCCCTGACGGGTGGGCTGATGTTCGGAATCGTGTTCGGAATCGTGCTCGGAATCCTCGCCATTGGCGGTTTCTACGTGACACAGCGCGCTGGTTTGCTTGCGCCGGTCGAACGCGCCGTGCTTGCCGCTGCATGCTGGTCAAAGACAGGTTTCAGCGGCGAGCTGCAACTCCACGATAACCTGCAGCGCATCTACGAAAATGCTGTGGCGACCCTGCGCGCCGCCTGGCTTGCCGGAACAGCGGAAGTGTGGATTGGCCCTTGAATCCATGGGCGCCTCACCCGGCATTGTGGAAGCGATGGTGGTCGGGAGCCTCGGACAGGCCATGCGCGCTGCCAGCTTTCCTGTGCCGGGCGCGTTTGGCGTGCAGGAAGGAGGTTTTCTGCTGTTGGGTAAGGCGTACGGCTTCCCGCAGAGTTCGCCCTTGCGTTCGCGCTGTTCAAGCGGATACCCGACATTGTGCTGGGCCTTCTGCGGCTCTTTTTCTGGCATCTCGTGAAACCGTGCCGGCTTCTGTTGCCCAGTCATGCCTTATCTGCTAACGAGACCGCACGACAAGTTCTTCGGCAATCACGACTTCCAGAGGATCGGTGAAGGAGTCCAGAATGAATACCCCGTCGACAGCTTTCGCCGCGGCCGCGAGCTTCCACAGCCTGGCGCCTCCAAAACCGACGCCAGTCAATTCGTGGAATGAATGGGACCCGCTTGAAGAAGTGATTGTCGGCAGGCTGGATGGAGCGGTGATTCCTCCGCATCACGTCACGGTGACGTTCAACATCCCGAGCTTCACGGCCAGGCTTCACCGCTTTGTTGCCGGCCGACGCTATCCAAGGTGGATGATCAAACGGGCTCAAAGTGAACTCGACGGATTCATTCGCATCCTGGAGGAAGAAGGCGTCGGCGTTCGCCGTCCCGATATCGTCAATCACCGCGCCCGCTTTAGCACGACTGCCTGGTCCAGTCGCGGCTTCTGCGTCACCTGCCCACGTGACGGATATCTGGTCATCGGCGACGAGATCATCGAGACGCCCATGTGCTGGCGCTCCCGCTACTTCGAGGGCGACGCCTACCGAGCCCTCTTCAAGGAGTATTTCCACAAGGGTGCCCGCTGGACTTCGGCGCCGCGGCCGCAACTGACCGACGAGCTGTTCGACTACAGCTACCGTATTCCAGGAAAGGGTGAACCGCTGCGCTATATCGTCAACGAGTTCGAACCCGTGTTTGACGCCGCCGATTTTGTCCGCTGTGGTCGCGACCTGTTCGTCACCCGCTCGAACGTGACGAATCTGGCCGGCATCAACTGGTTACGGCGCCATCTCGGTGATGCCTTCCGTATTCACGAGATCGAAACCCGCTGCCGCCAACCGATGCATATTGACTCCAGCTTCAACCCGCTGTGTCCGGGAAAGGTACTGATCAACCCGGACTATATCGATAAGACCCGGCTGCCTGCGATATTGAAGACCTGGGACGTGCTGGTCGCGCCCCGCCCCGACCCTGTCGACGGCGTGATGTCGAAGATTTCGATGTGCAGTCCCTGGACCAGTATCAATACGTTGATGCTGGATGAGAAGCGACTGGTAGTCGACGCGTCACAGGTTTCGCTCATCAATGCGCTCAAGGGCTGGGGCTTCCAGCCAATTCCGTGTGCGTTCCTTAGCTATGGTCCGTTCGGTGGCGCGTTTCATTGTGCGACCCTCGATGTGCGCCGACGCGGCACGCTGCAATCGTACTTCTGAAGTGGCGGTCCTTGCGAAGATTGCTGCTGCCCGCGCACGGCGTCACAGGTTGCGCCCTGCGGCGACGCGCCGCGCACCCCTGCCGCAACACCGCGCAGCCTGCCACGACGCAGGTCAAGCTTCATGCAGGTTGCTAGCTACGGGTGTCATCAGGTCGCAGGCTGGGCACTTGTTACGCCATACCCCGTCAAACATATCGTGAAATCGCTCGCGATCCGGTTGAATGCACATGCAACCGGGATCGACGACCTTCGCGGCGTGCCCGTGCCGCATGGCGGACTCGCTCGTGCCCTTTGCCGCCTGTGCGCCCCGGCGAGCCGCGCAACCAATGTCCGACGGCCGCAGGTGCCCGGCACCCGCGCTCAGGTTTCGGTCCAACCGCACTTCGCGAACAGCGAGGTGCACGATGCCTCAGGCTGCATCGCGTTGATGCTGGTCCGCTACGGACGCCACAAGCTCACCCATAAGGAGAGAACAGTGATGATTGACCGCCAGAAACACCTGCGTTGGCCCGTCGTTGCCGCCAGGCAAATCCTTCTGGCGGTGCTCGTCGCCGTGCTGGCTGGGTGCGTGTCGCTTGCACCGCCCTTTGAGCAGCCGCCGCTGCCCGTCCCGTCCACATTCCCTGACGCGTATGGCAACCCTGCAACCGGTGGCGAAAACACCACCAGCGCCACCCTTGTCGGCTGGAAGGACTATTTCACCGACCCAACGCTCCAATCGCTCATTGGCGAAGCGCTCGACTACAACCGTGACCTGAGGCTCGCGATCCAGCGGGTGGAGGAAGCGCGCGCGATGTACGGCATTCGGCGCGCCGACCAGTTTCCGAGCATCGGCGTCTCCGCCGATCTTGCCCGCGCGCGCGTCCCCGCCGACCTCTCAGGCGTCGGCCGCCCCGTGACGGGAAACCAGTTTCAGGTCGGCGTGGGTCTCGCAAGCTGGGAGCTGGACTTCTGGGGCCGCGTGGCGAACCTCAAGGACGCAGCATTGCAGAACTACCTCGCGAGCGACGCCGCGCGCCAGGCCGTCACGCTCACTGTGATCGAGCAGGTCGCCAACGGTTACCTGAGCCTGCGCGAACTCGACGAGCGCATCATGCTCATGAATGCGACCATCGCGAGCCGGGAGAAGTCGTACCGTATCTTCAAGCACCGCTATGAAGCGGGCTCGACCTCGCGGCTCGATCTCAGGCAGGTCGAAACATTGTGGCGCCAGTCCGTCGCGCTCGGCGCCCAGCTCCAGCAGGAGCGAGCCACACGCGTGAACGCATTGCAGGTGCTGGTTGGCAAGCCGGTCGAGTTGCCGCACGAGGACGTCAGGCTCGACGACAACGCCGTGATGGCCGACCTGCCGGCGGGCCTGCCTTCAGACCTGCTCGTGAACCGCCCCGACATCGTCGCCGCCGAATTCCAGCTGCGCGCGGCCAACGCCAACATCGGTGCGGCGCGCGCCGAGTTCTTCCCGAAGATCACGTTGACGGGCTCGTTCGGCACCGCCAGCACGCAACTTGACAATCTGTTCACGGGACCAAGCCGCGCCTGGAGCTTCGGCCCGACCGTCTCGCTGCCCATCTTTGACATGGGCCGCCGCGAGGCGAACCTCGATGTCACGAAAGCGCAGCGCGACCAGGCCGTTACATCCTATGAACTGGCGGTGCAGTCGGCTTTTCGCGACGTAGCCGACGCCATCGCCGCGCGACAGTGGCTTGCCGAGCAGGTGGATGCGCTGCGCGCGACGCAGGAGGCGCAGGCCGAGCGCGCCCGCCTCGCGCAAATGCGCTACGACCACGGCGCCTCGCCGTTCCTCGAAGTGCTTGACGCGCAGCGCGACCTGCTCGCCGCGCAACAGCAACTCGTGGAAACACGGCGCGCGCTGCTTTCCAGCCGCGTTTCGCTCTTCTCGGCACTCGGCGGCAGTGGCTTCACTAACAATGTCGCCACGCCCACCCTCCCGCCAGCCACGCCTGCCTCACCTGCCGGTGGCGTGCAAAACCCATCCTGATCGAGGTTTCCCGTCATGCAGATTTCAGCCCGCAAACTCATTCCCGCCGCCGTCATCGCCATCGCATTAGCGGTGGGCGGCTATTTCGGCTGGCGCATGCTTGCGGATCGCGGTCCAGGCGCTGGCTTCGTAAGTGGCAACGGTCGCATCGAGGCGACCGAAATCGACATCGCCACCAAGCTCGCGGGACGTGTACGCGACGTGCTCGTGCGCGACGGCGACTTCGTGAGCGCGGGCCAGACGCTCGCACACATGCAGGTCGACACGCTGCAGGCGCAACGCAATGAAGCCGTCGCGCAACATCAGCAAGCGGTGAACACCGAAGCCAGCGCGAAGGCGCAGGTCGCCCTGCGCGAAAGCGATCAGCGCGCCGCCGAAGCCGGCGTGACGCAACGCGAAAGCGAACTCGATGCTGCGCGCCGCCGTCTCGCGCGTTCCGAAAAGCTCTCGAAGCAAGGCGCCTCATCGATGCAGGAACTCGACGACGACCGTGCGCGCGTGAAGAGCGCCCAGGCTGCGGTCGCCGCCGCGAAGGCCCAGGTCACTGCGGCCGCCGCGGCCGTGACTGCGGCGCGCGCGCAACAGACCGGCGCGGCTTCGGCCATTGCGGCAGCACAGGCCACCATCGACCGCGTTCAGGCCGATATTGCCGACAGCGATCTCAGGGCCCCTCGCGCCGGCCGCGTGCAGTTTCGCGTGGCGCAACCGGGTGAAGTACTCGGCGCGGGCGGCCGGGTCCTCAACATGGTCGACCTCGCCGACGTGTACATGACTTTCTTCCTGCCCACCAGCGCGGCGGGACGCGTGGCGCTCGGCCAGGACGTACATATCGTGCTCGACGCCGTGCCGCAGTATGTCATTCCCGCACGCATCACGTTCGTCTCGTCCACCGCGCAATTCACCCCGAAGACCGTCGAAACCCAGAGTGAGCGCGAGAAACTCATGTTCCGCGTGAAGGCGCAGATCGATCCTGAACTGCTGCAACAGCACCTCAAGTACGTCAAGACCGGCTTGCCCGGCGTGGCCTGGGTCAAGCTCGATGCTGATGAAGACTGGCCCGCCAACCTCCAGGTTCGGGTGCCCTGATGAGCGAGCCTGCTGTTCGCATCGAACATGTCAGCCTGCGCTACGGCAAGACCGTCGCGCTGCGCGACGTCACCCAGGACGTGCCCGCGGGCCGGATGGTCGGCCTGATCGGCCCGGACGGCGTGGGCAAGTCGAGTTTGCTCTCGCTCGTGGCGGGCTCACGCGCGGTGCAGCAAGGCACGGTCTGGGTGCTCGGCGGCGACATGGCGAGCAAGCAGCACCGCGACGAGGTATGCCCGCGTATTGCCTACATGCCGCAAGGGCTCGGCAAGAATCTGTACCCCACGCTCTCGGTCGAAGAGAACCTGCAATTCTTCGGTCGCCTGTTCGGTCACGACGCAGGCGAGCGCCGCCGCCGCATCGACGCACTCACGCGCAGCACCGGCCTCGACCCTTTTCTCGCGCGGCCTGCCGGGAAGCTCTCGGGCGGCATGAAGCAGAAACTCGGCCTGTGCTGCGCGCTGATCCACGATCCAGACCTTCTCGTCCTCGACGAACCCACTACGGGCGTCGATCCGCTCGCACGCTCGCAGTTCTGGGACCTCATCAACGGCATCCGCAAGGAGCGCCCTTCGATGAGCGTCATCGTCGCGACCGCCTACATGGACGAGGCGCAGCGCTTCGACTGGCTGATCGCGATGGACGACGGTGCGGTTCTCGCGACTGGCACGCCCGTTGATCTGCTTGAACGAACAACGACGGATTCGCTCGAAGAGGCCTTCATTGCGCTCTTGCCGGAGTCGAAGAAGCGCGGCCATCAGCCTGTGGAGATCGCCCCGCTGCAAGCCGACGAGCACGCGGAAATCGCCATCGAGGCGAAAGACCTGACGATGCGCTTTGGCGACTTCGTCGCGGTCGATCACGTCAGCTTTCGCATTCGCCGCGGCGAAATTTTCGGTTTTCTCGGCTCGAACGGCTGCGGCAAGTCCACCACGATGAAGATGCTCACGGGCCTGTTGCCCGCGAGCGAAGGCCACGCCTGGCTCTTCGGCCACGAAGTGAATCCGCGTGATCTCGACACGCGCCGCCGCGTGGGCTACATGTCGCAAGCGTTCTCGCTCTACGGCGAACTGACGGTGCGCCAGAACCTCGTGCTGCACGCACGGCTATTTCACGTGCCCGAGGCGCAGATCGAAGCACGCGTGAGCGAGATGGTCGAGCGCTTCGACCTGGCCGAAGTGCTCGACACGCTGCCTGAGAGCCTGCCGCTCGGCGTGCGGCAGCGCCTCTCGCTCGCCGTGGCGATGGTTCACAAGCCGGAATTGCTGATCCTCGACGAGCCCACCTCGGGCGTCGACCCGGTGGCGCGTGACAACTTCTGGCGCCTGCTCATCGCACTCGCGCGCGAAGATCAGGTGACGATCTTCATCTCCACGCACTTCATGAACGAGGCCGGGCGCTGCGACCGCATCTCGCTCATGCATGCAGGCCGCGTGCTCGTAAGCGATACCCCCGAGGCCATCAGGCAAAACCGCGGCGCGGCGACGCTCGAAGAGGCGTTCATCGCCTGGCTCGTCGACGCGGGCGCGGGCACCGAAGCCAGCGCGACAGACGAACTTGCCACGCTCGGCGAAAGCGCCGCGGAGAAAGACATCGCGAGCGCCGCGCACGCGACGCAGCGCCGCTTCAGCTTCCAGCGCGCGTTCAGCTACATGTGGCGCGAAACACTGGAACTGCGCCGCGACCCGGTGCGCGCCACGCTCGCGTTGGCAGGCTCGCTGCTGCTGCTCTTCGTGATGGGCTTCGGCATCAGCATGGACGTGGAAGACCTGCGCTTCGCCGTGCTCGACCACGACCGGACCACACTTTCCCGGAACTACGAATTGAATCTGGCGGGCTCACGCTACTTCGTCGAGCAGCCACCCATCGCAAACTACGGGGAGATGGACCGCCGGCTGCGTAGCGGTGAGCTTGCGGTCGCCCTGGAGATTCCGCCGGGCTTCGCGCGCGACGTAGCGCGCGGCAGGCCGGTTCAGATCGGCGTGTGGGTCGATGGCGCGAACCCGCAGCGCGCTGAGACCGTGCGCGGCTACGTGCTCGGCATGCACCAGGGGTGGCTGCTGCAACAGGCATCGCAGCGCCTGGGCACTGCCGTACAAGCGCCCGTCGCCATACAAACGCGCTTTAGGTACAACCCCGATGTGCGCAGCCTGCCCGCCATGGTGCCCGCCGTGATCCCCGTACTGCTGCTCATGATGCCAGCCATGCTCACGGCGCTCGCCGTGGTACGCGAGAAGGAACTGGGCTCGATCATCAACCTCTATGTGACGCCGGTCACGCGGCTCGAATTCCTGCTCGGCAAGCAGGCGCCCTACGTCCTGCTCGCGCTGCTCAACTTCCTGTTGATGACGCTGCTCGCCGTGACGGTGTTCGGCGTGCTAATCAAAGGGAGTTTCCTCACACTGCTCGCCGCCGCCGTGCTCTACAGCCTGTGCGCGACAGCCATCGGCCTGCTCGCTTCCACGTTCACGAAAAGCCAGATCGCCGCGCTCTTCTTCACGATGATCGGCACGATGGTGCCGGCCGTGCAATTCGCGGGGCTCCTCACGCCCGTTTCCTCGCTGGAGGGTGCGGGGCGCGTGATCGGCCAGATCTATCCGGCGAGCTACATGCTTACGATCAGCCGAGGCGTGTTCAACAAGGCACTGCATTTTGGCGACCTCTGGCAGTCGTTCTGGCCGCTCGTGCTCGCAACGCCCATTGTGATCGCCGTGACCGTCGCGCTGCTCAAGAAGCAGGAGACCTGACATGGGCCGTCATCTCGCCAACATCTATCGGCTGGGCGTGAAGGAACTCTGGAGCCTGGTGCGCGATCCCATGCTGCTGTTGCTCATCGTCTTCTCGTTCACGGCGATGATCTATTCCTCGGCAACGTCGCGACCAGAAACGCTCCACATGGCGCCTATCGCCGTGATCGACCACGATGTCTCGCCGCTCTCGCAGCGCATCATCGAAGCGTTCTTCCCGCCGCACTTCCTCGTGCCGACGCACGTCACACCCGCCGAGGCCGACGCAGGCATGGACGCTGGCCGCTATACCTTCGTGCTCAGCATTCCGCCCAACCTGCAGCGCGACGTGCTTGCGGGCCGTGCCGCCGAGGTGCAGCTCAACGTGGACGCCACGCGCATGAGCCAGGCGTTCACGGGCAACGGCTACATTCAGCAAATGATCGGCGATGAAGTGAGCACGTTCGTGAACCGCTATCGCGCGCCAACGGAGTCCCCGGTCGATCTCGCGGTACGCATGCGCTTCAACCCGAATCTCACGCAGGCGTGGTTCGGCTCGCTCATGGAGATCATCAACAACGTGACGATGCTCTCCATCATTCTCACGGGCGCGGCGCTCATCCGCGAGCGCGAGCACGGCACCATCGAGCACCTGCTCGTCATGCCCGTCACGCCCACTGAGATCATGCTCGCCAAGGTCTGGTCGATGGGACTCGTGGTGCTCGTGGCGGCGGCGTTCTCGCTCACCTTCATCGTACGCGGCGCGCTGCACGTGCCGATTGAAGGATCGGTTGCGCTCTTTCTCGCGGGCGCCGCACTGCACCTGTTCGCTACCACGGCGATGGGCATTTTTATGGCCACGCTCGCGCGCAGCATGCCGCAGTTTGGCATGCTGCTCGTGCTGGTCTTGCTGCCGTTGCAGATGCTCTCGGGCGGCAGCACACCGCGCGAGTCCATGCCGCAGTTCGTGCAGGACATCATGCTCATCGCACCGACCACGCATTTCGTCGAACTCGGTCAGGCTATTCTCTTTCGCGGGGCGGGCATTTCTGTTGTCTGGCAATCATTGCTCTGGCTCGCGGTGATCGGCAGCGTGCTGTTCGCATTCTCGCTCATGCGCTTTCGCAAAACCCTCAGTCAAATGGCCTGAATCCCGCGTACTGAGGATTTGATGCATTACGCTTAAATCTGCGCCGTACTTATATCAATGTCACGAATTGATTGAATTAAACGCCATTTCACTTATCCTGTTCCCATAGTGGCGCGATGGTCCAAACCAGCAGTCCTCTCATCGGAGGTCACGGCCAAAATGAGTCTCGCCATCATCATCCTGCTCGCGCTCCTGGGCGTCGGGGTACTGCTTGCTCTCTGGCTCATGGGCGTCTACAACGGGCTCGTGGTCGCCCGAAACCGCTTCAGGAACGCCTTCGCCCAGATCGACGTGCAGCTCAAACGCCGCTACGAGCTGATTCCGAACCTGATCGAAGCCGTCAAGGGCTACATGGGCCACGAGAGGGAGACGCTCGACGCTGTTATCAATGCCCGAAACAGCGCGATAGCGGCCGAACAGAAAGTCGCCACCAACCCCGGCGACCCGGCGGCCGTGAGGGAGCTTAACCAGGCCGAGACCCAGCTCGGTGGCACCCTGGGCCGGCTCTTTGCCCTGTCCGAGGCGTACCCGGACCTCAAGGCCAACCAGAACATGCTCGCCCTGCAGGAGGAGCTGACCTCGACCGAGAACAAGATCGGCTTCGCCCGGCAAGCGTTCAACGATGCCGCCACCGAGTACAACATCCGGCGCGAGGTTTTCCCGGCTGTCATGGTGGCTGGCATGTTCGGCTTCAAGGAGGCGGCGCTGCTCGAAACCGCAGAGACCGAGCGCTCAGCGCCCAAGGTGTCGTTCCGCTAGCCGGGAACCGCCATGGCTCCGTACGCTTCATGCTCTCATAGGCGCGCCGACCATGGCCACCAACTTCTTTGAGCAGCAGGATTCGGCACGACGCAAGACCCTCCAGCTCGGAGTCTATTTTGCACTGGCGGTCCTGATCCTGGTTGCGCTGGTGTACGGGCTGCTGGTGGGGTTCAGCATGTATGACGCCCACGCGCCGGTGCCCTGGTGGCAACCGGAGCTGCTTCTGCTTGCTGCGCTGGGGGTGGGCCTCGTGGTGGGCGGTGCCAGCGCGTTCAAGGTGACCCAGCTCGCGTCCGGCGGCCAGGCCGTGGCCCTGATGCTGGGCGGTGTCGAGGTGCCAGGCACGACCACCGACGCGCGACAGAAGCGGCTGCTCAACGTCGTCGAGGAAATGGCCCTCGCCGCGGGAGTGCCGGTGCCCCCCGTTTATGTTCTGGACGAGCCCGGCATCAATGCCTTCGCGGCCGGCTACGCGCCCGGCGATGCCGTGGTCGCCGTCTCCCAGGGCTGCCTCAACTACCTGACCCGCGACGAGCTGCAGGGCGTGGTGGCCCACGAGTTCAGCCACATCCTCAACGGCGACATGCGGCTCAATATCCGGCTGATCGGCCTGATCTTCGGGATCATGGCGTTGTCCATCATCGGGCGCAGCCTCATGTTCGCATCCCGCGGCCGCTCGTCGGGACGGCGCGACTCCCAGGGCGGCATGATGTTGCTGGGCCTGGGCGTGTTTGTGCTAGGACTGGTGGGAGCGTTCTTCGGGCGGCTGATCATGGCAGCAGTGTCCCGGCAGCGCGAGTACCTTGCTGACGCCAGTGCCGTCCAGTTCACGCGCAACCCCGACGGCATTGGCGGGGCGCTCAAGAAGATCGGCGGGCTGGCCGAAGGGTCACGCATCGAGAACCCCCAGGCCGCCGAAGCCGGTCACATGTTTTTCGCCAACGCATTCGCCGGCAAAGGGCTCGCCGGACTGCTTGCCACCCATCCCCCCCTGGTCGAGCGCATCCGCCAACTCGATCCCCAGTTCGATGGCCAGTTCCCGGAGGTGCAGCCGGTCGGTGTCGATCGGGAAGAACTCGAAGGTCCCCGCCCCGGCCGCGTCCCGCCATTCGCCGCGGCACCGACGTTACCGGGGCTTCCGCAGGTGCCGCTGCCCGTCCTGGGGCTCGCCGACGAGACAGCGTCCCGCGTCGGCCACATCGATCCGGAACTGATTAACTTCGCCCAGGGGCTACACGACGATATGCCAGACGTGCTCCGGCTCGCCGCCCGGGAACCCTTCAGTGCACGCGCCCTGGTCTACGCCCTTCTCATGGACCCGCGGGCGGACCTGCGGGAACGCCAGCTGAGCGGTCTGAGGACCGGCGCCGAGCCGCGGGACTTCGCCGAAACCTTGCGGCTCGTCGCCCCTGCCCAGGCTCTGTCGGACACACATCGATTGCCCCTCCTGGACCTGGCCCTGCCAGCCCTGCGGCAGATGTCGTCCCGGCAGCACCAGGCGTTCCGCGCCCAGGTGGAGGTGCTCATAAGTGCCGACCAGCGGCTGAGCCTGTTCGAGTACACGCTGCGCTGCGTGCTGCATCGGCATCTCGACGCCCAGTATCTGCCCCAGCGTCAGACGCGACCAGTACACAGCTCGCCGCAAAAACTGGCGCACCCGGTTGCGACTGTGTTGGCGCTATTGGCCTGGGAAGGCCAGGCGGAACCCGACCGGGCCGCCCGGGCGTTCGATGCGGGCATGCGCGGCTTCATTGGCGGCGACCACACCCACCGCTTGCCGCTCCGCGAGGAATGCTCCCTCGCCGGGTTTGACGCAGCGCTGCAAGCGCTCAATCAATCCATCCCGGCCATCAAGCGCCGGATGGTCGTCGGCTGTGCGGCCTGCATTGTGGCGGACCAACGGGTCACCGTCCGTGAATCAGAATTGCTCCGCGCCATTTGCGATACGCTCGACTGCCCGCTACCGCCGCTCGTCGCGGGGAACGCGCAATGGGCAATGAACGAGATGACATCCAGCGGTCTATGACAGATGCTACCGGGAGAACCAACGCTGGACTTGCACTCGAGGAGATGCAACCAGTGCCAGCGTGTCAGCACTGCGCGCCGGAACGATCGCCGCCCCTTGCCCATGATGGGCCGATTCCCGCGACGCCACGCGGCGCCGCGTTCGCGACCAGAATCAGTGCCGCGCCGCAAGTTGTGCATCAGACTGCAGCCGGCCACGCTGATGACGGCGTTTGGCTCGGCGTGGTATCACACGGCGCCGTCCGACGCGACGCTCGCCTTGCAGCTGATACACCAGTCGGCGTAGAAATCAATCATGACCGGCTGACCGCCTGATCCAGTTCGGGGTTTCCTGGGTGCACATGGGACAACGGGACATCCTCTTCGGAAGCCGTCCGGGTTGATGCGTCGGGCGTTCTTTGGCGCAAGCCCGAGAAGCGTCAGCGAAATGATGCGTGCCGCAGCTTCGAAATAGACACTGACCCGGCCGTGTGCGCTGTACGTCTCAGGAAATCGCGTACGTCCCCTCCCTTGCGGTGCTTTTTCTCTACCTGGGCACGCGCTCGCCTTTGCCTGCCACGCTGGCGCTGATGGTCGCCGCAACCGTGTGCCGCTGCCTCGAGGTGATCGGACTGCTCGCCTTTCGTACGATGGCCAAGCCCAATCCCGCGAGATTTCTCGGTGCGCTCGGCAAATATGCGGCCGGGATTCCCCTGAGTCTCGCGTTGCTGCGTTGAATCGTCGCGCCGCCTCGGACTGTCGCTGGGTCGGGCCTCAGCGCGCGACGACCATGCACACCGCCGTCGCCGTGGCGACGAGCTTATCGTCCTGCCAGAGTTCCCCGTTCACGTTACACACGCCGCGCCCCCTGCGCACGAGCGTCGCGCGGCCGATCAGCTTACCTGGCTTCGCGGGCCGCAGAAACGAGGTGTTCAGGTTCAGCGTCGCGCAGTGCTCGCCCTCGGCCAGCGTGGAAACGACGAGCGTCGCCGTTACGTCGTCGAGCATGGCGCACAGCATGCCGCCTTGTACCTGTCCAGCCGGGTTCAGGAATGCGGGCGCACCGACGTACTCCGCTTCGAGTGCATCGTCGGTGAACGAAACAAAGGTGCCGCCTAGCGTCGTGGTAATGGCCGGCAGTGAGCCATGCTCGCCGTAGACACGGGCAACCACCCGCTTTTCGTCGATTTCCATGGATGGTTTCCCTATTGGCGCTTCACGGATCATTCGCCACGAAAGACCGGCCTGCGCTTTTCCTTCCACGCGAGGGATCCTTCGCGAAGGTCGTGGGAAGCATCCACCCGCGCTACGTCGCGCTCGAATTCAGCCGCGTCGAGCGTGCCGTTCGCAATACGGTTCAGATGCTTCTTCATACCGAGCAGGGCAAGCGGCGCCATGTCAGTGAGTTCGCCGCTCAGCCGTTCAACTTCATCGGATAACGTTGCATGCGTAACGACCCTGTCGAGAAAGCCGCAGGCCAGCATTTGCGCGGCGTCGAGCGTGGCTGCGCGCAGCAGCAGTTGCTTCGCCACGTTCAAGCCAAGGCGCGAGACGTAACGCTGCAAACCGCCGCGGTAGAACAGCAGCCCGAGCCGCGCAGCCGGCACGAACATCTCACTGCTCTCCACGCCGATGCGAAAATCGCACGCAAGCGCAAGATCGGTCGCACCACCATAAACACCCCCGTTGATCGCGGCGATCGTCACGGGGCGCGCCTGCTCGAGCTCATCGGCAAGCGCCTCGAAACTCGCCGCCGCATTGTCGTCCGCCAGGCTGCCGATATTGAAGCCCGCGCAAAAGTGGCGGCCCTCGGCGCACAGGCGCAGCACCAGCACGTCGCGCTTCGTGTTCACGTCGCGGATGAAACCGCGCAGCGTGGCGAGGTCCTCCGGTTCGAGACGGTTCGCCCTATCCGGCCGGCGCAGCGTAATCGTCGCAATCGTGCCCGCGATGATGAGTTCGGGCGCAAGGCCCGGCGAGTGGGCGGGTTTCGAGGTCATGTCCGGGCTCAATGGAAGTTGTAGATCTGCATTGTCGTCTCCCCGGCCTCGATGCGCTTGCAGATCGCCGCTTCGTCGGCCTCGCGTTGCGCACCCTTCGCTACGACCTCGGCCGCGCGCGCTCGCGGAATCACCACCACGCCATCGCGATCGCCGACGATCAGATCGCCCGCGCTCACCGTCACGTTGCCGATCATCACCGGCTCGTTGATCCAGCCGATGGCTCCATAGTCCTTGCCGGTTCCGCGAATGGCAAACCCGCGCGAAAAGACCGGAAACCCGATCGACTCCAGCAGGTCGGCGTCGCGCACCGCGCCGTCGATCACGAGGCCCGCGAGCCCGCGCACTTTCGCGGCCGTCGTCATCACCTCGCCCCAGTAACCGTGCTCGTACACGCCGTTCGTGTAGACCACCAGCACGTCGCCCGGCTGCGCGAGCAGAATCGCGCGGTGCAGCCAGAGATTGTCGCCGCCGGGCGAGTGCACGGTAACGGCCGTGCCGCAAATCCGGAAGCCCGGCGCCACCGGCTTGATGGCGGCGGGCAATGCGCCGATCTTGCCGCCGGCTTCATGCAGCGTGGCTGCGGGCACGCAGCGCGCGTCCTCTACCACGCTCTTGTCGACGCGTTCTATCGCACTGCGAATCGTCGTGCTCGAATCGTGCTCTTTCATGTTCATTTCCCCCGCGTCTGCAACTGGTGATACTTGAACTGCTTGCGCGCTTCGTCAAGACGCATGCCACCACGGCACGCTTCGCGAATCGCTTCTTCCGCGTGATGGATCGTCTCCGCTGCTTCGAGCACGGCGTCTTCGTGCTCATGCGGAATCACGATCACGCCATCGGCGTCGCCGCGCAGAATGTCGCCGGGCTGCACGCGCGCCTCGCCGATATTCACAGGAATGTTGGTCGCTTCCACCTGCACGCGGTCTTTGCCCGTGCGCATCCAGTGATCGCGGCTGAAGATCGGATAGCCGAGCTTCAGGCACAACGCGACGTCGCGGCAGATGCCGTTGATGACCGTGCCTGCAATGCCGCGGCGGTGCGCGATCTCGGTGAGAATGTCGCCCCACACGGTCGCGTCTTCGCGGCCGCCGTTATCGAGGACGATGACCGCGCCTTCTGGCACGTCGTCGATATAGTCGCCCACCGTGCCGGGCGGATTGGCCGCGGGACCGTACTTGAGTGTCCATGCGCGCCCCGCGAGGCGGAAGTCCGTGCTGCGCGCCTTGACCTTGTAGCACTGGCCGTTGATGCCGAGTTTGTCGAGCGCGTCCGAGAGCGTGGCCGTGTCGAGCTTGCCGGCGCGCTCCACGTTGCGGTCGCTGCGCGTGGCGGGATTGTCGTTCGTCGTCATGGTTGGGGAATCTCTGCAGTGAGCTGGAAATGGGAGATGCGCTCAGGCGAGCATGTGTTCGTAGTTGCCGCCCATCACCTTGCCGGCCGGCGTGCCCGCGAGAATCGCCTTCGCCATCGCGGCTTCCTTCGCGACGATCGTCTCGGCGGTCTCCAGCACGGCATCGATGTCGGCTGCGCGGATGAAGATCACGGCGCTGTTGTCGGCCACGACATAGTCTCCGGCCTCAACCTGCACTTCCCCGATCTGCACCGGCACGTTGGTGCCCTTCTCGACCACGCGGCCACGCGCCGTGCGCGCCGTGGTCCAGCGGCTGAACACGGGCAGTTCATAGCCGATGGCTTCGTCGATATCGCGCACGTGGCCGTCCGCCACCACGCCCGCTACCTGGCGCACCTTGGCGGCGAGCGAGAGCAGGCCGCCCCAGCATCCGGCTTCCACGCCGCTGCGCTGCTCGACCACGATCACGTTGTCCGCGCCGGCCTGCTCGACGGCGGTGCAGCCCAGATGCACAGGCGGTCCCGGCGGCGCTTCGCCCGTGCCGAGCTTGACGGTGATCGCGCGGCCCGCAATGCGGCCCTGGCCCGAGCGCTGCGGCAGCCCGCTCACCACGCCGGGGAGTTTGAGTTTGTCGAGCGCGTCGGAGACGGCGCAGCAGTCGAGCCGTCGCAGACGCTGTACGTTTTGGTCAGCCATGTCGTTGTCTTTCCGTGAAAATCCTGTTCGAATGCGCGATGGTCAATCCAGCGTGTGCCACGCCGCGAAACACAGTCCCGTGCCGGTCAGCGCGGGACTGCGGTAGCCCGGTATGTACGAGACCCAGTCGAGCTCGAGCGACTTCACCGCTTCCACCGCGATGATCCAGTTGCGGATTTCCGAACTGCCCGCCTGCAGTTGCTTGGGGTCGAGGGCGGCGAGCCACGCGCTGTCCTTGCGGCGAATCGCTTCGATAATGCCGTTGTCGAGTTCCTCGTCCACCACGAAGTGCGAGAGGCCGCCCGAGGCGAGCACGCCCACGCGCAGGTCTTCGGGATAGGCCTCGATCAGTTCGCGCAACGCGGCGCCAAGCTGGATGCAGCGGCGCGGCGTGGGCTGGTTGGGCGGGTCGAATGTGTTGACGATCACCGGAATCACCGGCAAACCGGTGCCCTGCAGATAGCGGCGGTGAATGAACGAGAACGCGTGCCCCTCGTACTGGCCGCGCTCCAGACCGTCCATTGCCGCGATGTCGAAGTCGCGCTCGCAAAGCTCGCGGATCATCCAGCGCGCCATTTCCGCCTTGACGGGGTAGTGCACATCGGCGTCGGGTTCCTGGCGCATGGTGCGGGCGCGGGCGTACCAGCTGTCGTTGGGGCTCGTCTCGCGCTTCGCGTTGCGGATCGTCTCGCCATAATAGATCGCGAACGCCGGGTTGTTCGTGCTGCGAAACAACTCGGTCTGGTCGTCGCCCACCACGAACAACACGTCGAGCTTCGCAGCGCGAATGCGATCGCGCAGTTCATCCATGGCCGCTTCGGCCTGGTCGTAGCGTTCGCCCATTTTCTCCGGCGTGACCATCGCTTCGGCTTCGCTGGGCGCGCGCTCCAGCAGATCGCCGTAGCTGACGTGGTTGCCCGCCCTGTCGAAGTAATGCGGGTTCTTCGGGTCCACCGCGCGAAAACCGTGTTGCCAGTCTTCGCGCTGCGCCACCAGCATGATGCTGTGCGACGAGCCGAATGCGGCTACGAGGCGTGCCATTTCGTCTCCTTCTCCTGTACGTTGTTGCCCTGCGCGAACGTGTTCAAACCACGAACGCCGCGCGCCATTGTTCGATCTGCTCGTCCGCGTAGCCGAGTTCGCGCAGGATGGCCTCTGTATGCTCGCCCTGCTCGGGCGCGAGCCTGGGCGACGCTTCACGCGGATAACGCGAGAGGCGGAACGGCTGGCCCACGAAGGCCACCGCGCCCTTGCCGGGCAGCTCCACCGGCCACGCCATGCCGAGATGCTTGACCTGAGGGTCCTCGAACACTTCGTCGATGCGGTGAATCGGCCCGCACGGCACGCCCGCCTTGATGAGGACTGCCATCCATTCCTTCGTGGTACGAGTCTTGAACACTTCGCCCACGGCCCGGTTTACGGCGTCGCGGTTCGCCACGCGTGCCGGGTCCGAGTCGTAGCCCGGGGCGCGCGCGAGATGCTCGAGGCCGAGCGCTTCGCACAGGCGCGTCCACATCGTCTGCCCGATGGCCGCGAGGTTCAGGTAGCCGTCCTTCGTCCGGAACACGCCGGTCGGCACGGTCAGCGGGTGCTCGTTGCCCACCTGCTGCGGGACCTTCTTGTCCACGAGCCATTGCGCCGCCTGGAAGTCGAGCATCGCCAGTTGCGCTTCGAGCAGCGAGGTCTGCACCCACTGGCCCTCGCCGGACGCTTCGCGTTCGAGCAGCGCCGTGAGAATCGCCATTGCGCAGAAGTGGCCCGCGCAGAGATCAGCGATGGGAATGCCCACGCGCATCGGGCCTTCGCCGGGCTTGCCGGTCACGCTCATGAGGCCGCCCATGCCCTGCGCGATGGAGTCAAAGCCCGGCCAGTTCGCATACGGGCCGTCCTGGCCGAAGCCCGAGATGCTCGCGTAGACGAGGCGCGGATTGATCGCGCGCAGCGCGTCGGGGCCAATGCCGAGGCGGTCTTTCACGTCGGGCCGGAAGTTCTCGATGAACACGTCTGCGCGCTTGACGAGTTCGTGAAGAATCTCGCGGCCAGCGGGATCCTTCATGTTCAGCGTGAGGCTCTCCTTGTTGCGGTGCAGGTTCTCATAGTCGGCGCGGTTGTGGTCGCGCCCGCCGATCATGTCGTCGCCGCCGGGCGCACCGGGCGGAATTTCGAGCTTGATCACGCGCGCGCCCATGTCGGCGAAGAGGCGCATGGCCGTCGGGCCTGCGCGCACGCGCGAGGCGTCGATGATCGTGAAGCGCGAGAGCGCGCCTTTGCGGGCAGCCGCGTTTGCCTGGCGGCTTGCCTGGTAATCGTTGGATGCTTCGGTCATAGACGTTCTCCCTCAGGCCGGCGTGAACATCGCAACGGGGTAGCCGCCGTCGCTCGGCTTGAACGTCACCCGCACGCGTTGTCCGATGGCGAGCGCGGCCGGGTCGCAGTCCACGAGATTGGTGAGCATCGTCACGCCTTCGTCGAGCGTCACGTAGGCGAGCGTGTAGCGCGCGTCCTCCTTGCCCATCGTGCTATGCGAGTAAATCGTGCCCTGCCCGGCAGACTCGACCCACTCGGTGTCGGCGCTCAGACAGTGCGGGCAGATATCGCGCGGGTAGTAGTGCGTCTCGCCGCACGCGGCGCATCGCTTCAGGAGCAGGCGTCCTTCCTTCGCCGCCTCCCAGAACGGCAGCGCCTCGGGCAACAGACACGGCGGCGCAATGCGGCGCGGGCCAGCGGGCCTGGCGCCCTTCTCCGCGGCCTTCTCCACAGCGGGATTCTGATTAGTCGTACTCATCGTTAAACCCGTTCCAAAATGAGCGTTGCGGCCGTATGACGTGACCCGAGCGCGCCGCCGATGCCGTTGGCGAGCGCGATGTCGCAGTTCGGCACCTGCACGGCGGGGTGGGCTTCGCCGCGCAGCTGGCGCACGGCCTCGATCACCTTCGTCACGCCGCCGCGGTTCGCGGGATGGTTGTTGCACAGGCCGCCGCCATCGGTATTGAAGGGGAGCTTGCCCACGCCCGAAATCAGGCCGCCGTCCTGCACGAATCGGCCGCCTTCGCCTTTCTTGCAGAAGCCGAGGTCTTCGAGCTGCATGAGCACCGTGATCGTGAAGCTGTCGTAGAGCGACGCGTATTTGATATCGGCGGGAGTCACGCCGGCCTCTGCGAAAGCCGCCGCGCCCGACCACTTTGCCGCCGACCACGTGAGATCGATCTTGCCGCCTGCCGCATGTTTCGGCGCTTCGCCCGTACCGCGCACCTTCACGAGCGGACGCTCGAGCCGCTTCGCGATCTCGGGCCGCGCCACGATGAGCGCGCCGCCGCCATCGCTCATTACGCAGCAGTCCAGACGATGAAGCGGGTCGGACACCATCGGCGAATTCACGACGTCTTCGACGGTCACCACATTGCGCAGTATGGCGTGCGGGTTGTGCTGCGCATGATGCGAGGCCGCGACCTTGATCCAGGCGAGCTGTTCGCTCGTCGTGCCGAACTCGTACATATGGCGTTTCGCGACCATGCCGTAGAGGTTTTGCGTGGCCGGGCCGAACGGCAGCTCGAACTGCACGTCCGGTGCGTCGGGGTCAGGCGACTTGAGCGCGAGCGCCGCGCCTGCCGCACGAGGGCGGCCTGCGAGCGTAATCAGCGCCACGTTGCAGCGCCCCGCCGCGATGGCTTCCGCCGCATGCGCGACGTGGAGGATCGGCGCGGACCCGCCGCATTCGGTCGAATCGACGTGACGCAGCTTCAGGCCAAGGTACTCGGCAATCGTGGTGGTGCCGAGGCCCGGCGCGTCGCCCGCGCAGAAGTAGCCGTCGATATCGTCCTTCGTGAGGCCCGCGTCTTCCAGCGCGCCCCTCGCGACATCGGCGTGCAGGCGCGCGACGGAGAGGTCGTCGGCCTTGCGCGTGGGGTGCTCATAGGCGCCGACGATATACGCTTGTCCGTTCAGGCTCATGCGGCCTCCTGCGCAAGACGCTGCGCCGTGAAGCGGTTGAGATGCCATATCGCGTCGCCGTAGGTCAGGTTGATCACGAACATGCGCTTCGCGTAGTGGCCCGCGCGGCACTCTTCGGTCATGCCCATTGCGCCGTGCAGCTGGATCGCCCATTCGCCGGCGTTCTTGCAGGCGTCGCCGATGAACGCCTTCGCCGCCGACACGAAGCGGCTGCGGCGCGCGGGGTCGTTCTCGTCCACGGCCATGGCCGCGGCGCACGCCATCGATTTGCCCTGCTCCAGTGCGATCAACATGTCGGCGACGCGGTGTTGCAGCGCCTGGAACTTCGCGAGCGGCGCGCCGAACTGTGTGCGCGTCTTCAGGTGCTCCGCGGTCAGTTCGAGCAGCGTTTCGAGCGCGCCGACCGATTCCGCGCACAACGCAGCATTGGCGCGGTCGAGCGCCGCCTCGATGAGCGGGTAAGCCTCGCCCATCTCGCCGATCGCATCGGCCTTGCCCACAGCCACATTGGCGAAGCCCACATGCGCCGCCTCGCGCGCGTCGATCGTTTCGAAGCGGCGCAGCGAGACGCCTTGCGCTTTGGCATCGACGAGGAAGAGCGACAAGCCCTGCGTGTCCCCTCGCTCGCCCGAGGTCCGCACGGCCACCACGAAGGCATCGGCGATCGGGCCGTCGAACACGAGCGTCTTGGTGCCGTCGATGCGCCAGCCGTCGCCGGTCTCCTTCGCGCGCACCGCGATGCGTGCGAGGTCGTAGCGCGCATCGGCTTCGCCCACGGCGAGCGCGAGCACCTTTTCGCCGCATGCGGCCGCTTCGAGCCATTGCGAACGCTGCTGCGCGCTGCCCGCCGCGCCAATCAGAGCAGCGGCAGGCATGCCGCTCGAAAGCCAGCCCGCGCCGCCCAGCGCACGGCCCAATTGCTGCGCGACCAGCATCGTCTCCACCGCGCCATAGCCGCTGCCGCCCTGCTCGGGGTCGATGATGAGGCCGGTGATGCCGAGTTCCGCGAGACCCGCGCGGCGGCGCGCCGCGAGCGCCGCATCTTCGGCGTTGCCGCGCTGATGCGCGGGATATTCGCCGTCGCAGAAGCGGTGTACCGCGTCTTGCAGCGCGACGTGATCTTCAGTCAAGGAAAAGTCCATGTTTTATCGTGTCCCGCTTCAGGCGTTGAAGAACGCGCGGCTGATCAGGTTGCGCTGCACTTCGTTCGTGCCGCCGTAAATCGACAGCTTTCGCGCGTCGAAGTAATTGGCCGCGACGGCAATGAGTTCCTCGGGGCTCGGCGGCTCGTGGCCCGCCTGGTCGAGCAGCGCGGCTTCGTCGAACGCAATGCCTTCGGGACCGGCGATGTCCGCCAGCAGCGCGTAGATCGCCTGGCGCAGCTCGGTGCCGCGCACCTTGAGCATCGATGCCTCCACGGCGGGCAAGCGGCTCTGCTGGTTCGCGCTGAGCATGCGCAGGCCCGTGAATTCGAGCGCCATCAGTTCGATCTCGAAGCGGCTCACTCTCGCCTCGAAGAGCGGCTCGCTCGCGAGCCCTTGCTGCTTGCCGAGCGCCTTCGCTCGTGCAAGCTGCTGCTTGCACGAGCCGATGCCGGCAATGCCGGTGCGCTCGTGACCCAGCAGATACTTGCCGTACGACCAGCCCTTGTTCAGCTCGCCCACGAGGTTCTCGACGGGCACGCGCACGTTGTCGAGATAGACCTCGTTGAGATCGGTGCCGCCTTCGAGCATGCGGATCGGGCGCAGTTCCACGCCCGGCGATTTCATGTCGATGAGCAGGAACGAGATGCCTTCCTGCGGCTTCGCATGCGGGTCCGTGCGAACGAGCGCGAACATCATCTCGCACCAATGCGCGTACGAGGTCCACACCTTGTGCCCGTTCACGACGAAGTGGTCGCCGTCGAGAACGGCCGTCGTGCGTACGCTCGCGAGGTC
Source organism: Paraburkholderia sp. BR10937 (assembly GCF_040965695.1). Classification (NCBI taxonomy): domain Bacteria; kingdom Pseudomonadati; phylum Pseudomonadota; class Betaproteobacteria; order Burkholderiales; family Burkholderiaceae; genus Paraburkholderia; species Paraburkholderia sp. BR10937. The sequence continues at coordinate 131,148 of NZ_JBFRCL010000017.1, read as the reverse complement.
CGAGCCCGCGCCCGGTTCCGTGAAACCCTGCGCCCACCACGTTTCGCTGCGGCGGATACCGGGCAGGTAGCGCGCCTTCTGCTCAGGCGTGCCGAACGCGTTGAGCACGGGGCCGAGCATATTGATGCCGCTCGCGATGATGCGCGGCGCGCCGCCTGTTAGCGTTTCCTCATCGAAAATGTAGCGCTGCAGCGGCGTCCAGCCCGGGCCGCCCGCTTCCTTCGGCCACGACGGCGTGATCCAGCCGCGCTCGTAAAGGTGCCTGTACCACTCGACATAGTCTGCGCGCTCCAGCCGCAAGCCCAGTTCGGCCTTGCGCTTGAGTCGCGGCGACAGGTGCGTCCTGACGAACTCGCGCACCTCGGCGCGGAACACTTCGTCTTCTGCGGAGAATTCCAGTCTCATTGCTTCATTGTCCTTATCAGTGGTGCGCGCCGCCGTGGCCGCCTTGCGAGCCGCAAACCACGAGCGCATCGAGTGCGAGCACGCGGTCGGGGTACGCAACGAGCGGGTTCACGTCGATTTCGGTGATCGCCTCGTTCGCGCGCATCTGCGCGCCGATCGCGGCCACGGCCCTGGCGATGGCGGCCACGTCCACGCCTTGCGCGCCGCGCACGCCGTCGAGCAGCGCCGCGGCCTTCAGGCGGCGCAGTTCCACCACGATGTCGTCTTCGGCCATGTCGGCGGGAATCAGGCGCACGTCCTTGAGCGCCTCGATCCAGATGCCGCCAAGGCCCACGAGCACGACCGGGCCCCACTCGGCGTCGCGCTTCGCGCCTACCACGAGTTCGAGACCGCGCGGGCCCATCGCCTCGACGAGCGCGCCGTCGAGTTCCAGTTCAGGACGATGCGCGGCCACGCTCGCATGCAGCTTGTCCCAGCCGGTGCGCAGCGCGGTCGCATCCGCGAGGCCGACCACCACGCCGCCCACGTCGCTCTTGTGCGGCAGGTCGCTCGCCTGCGCCTTCAGCACAACCGGATAGCCGATTTCGTCTGCAATCGTCAGTGCTTCGTCGAGCGTCTTCGCGAGACGCCCGGGCGGCACCGGCAGTCCGGCGGCGGCGAGCCATTGCTTGCCCCGGTATTCGGCATAGATGCCGTTGGCCGGCACGCCTCCTGGCAGCGGGATTGCGGGGGGCGGCGCGGTTTGCGCACGTTGTGCGCGCTGCAGCGATTCGCCATAGGCCGCCACGCGAGCGCACGCGCGCAGCGCGCGGTCGGGCGAGCGGAAGAGCGGCACGCCGCTTTGGGCAATCGCCTCGACAAAGAACGGCTGCAGCGCGTTGTTGTCGCCCATCACTGCAAGCACAGCGGGTTTGGTTGCGCGCGCAAGCGCCGGCACGAGGTGGTCCGCCTTGTCGCGCTGGGCGATGGGCGGGCCGCCCATGATCGAGAGCACGAGGCTGCCGATGTTCGGGTCAGCGAGCACCGTGTCGATCAGCTCGCCGATCAGCCCCGGATTGCGCACACCGATGGTCGTGTAGTCGAGCGGGTTGTCCGCCACGGCGAAGTCGGGCAGCAGTCCGGTGAGCTTCTTCAGGGTCGGCTCGGTGAGCGGCGGCAGGGTAAGGCCGATGTCGTCGGCAAAGTCGAGCGTGATGTTCTTCACCGCGCCCGATGCCGTCATCACGGCGGTGCCCGCAGCAGGGGGCACCGGAAAGCGCGCGAGGATGGTCGTGGTGTCGAACAGTTCGTCGAGCGAATCGACCACCACCACGCCCTCGCGGGCAAGCAGCACGCTCGCCGTGGCGTGGTCGCCCGCCAGCGCCCCCGTATGCGACTGTGCCGCTTCGCGCGCCCGCGCGCTCTTGCCCGGCATCAGCATGACGATCGGCTTGCCCGCCGCGCGCGCTTGGCGCGCCAGCGCGAGGAAGGTCTGAGGGCGGCGCACCTGCTCGGCGTAGACCGCAATCGCGCTCGTTTGCGCATCGGCGATGAACCAGGCGAGATAGTCCTCGATGCCCAGCACGGCTTCATTGCCCGTGGAAGCCGCCACTGTGATGGGCACGCCGCGCCCCATGAAGGCGTCGCGCAGATTCGCGGCCATGGCGCCGCTTTGCGCGACCACGCCCACGCCCTTGCGGCCCGCGCAAGGATACGGCGAGAGCGCCTCGAAAGTGACCGGCACACCGGCCTCGAAGTTGGTGAAGCCCATGCAGTTGGGGCCGATGAGCGCGATGCCCGCCGCGTTCGCGGCCTCCGTCAGCGCGTGCTGCTTCGCACGGCCGTCTTCTCCGGCTTCCGCATAGCCCGACGCGAAGATCACCGCCGCGCCCGTGCGCCGCGCGCCCAGCGTGCGCACGGCGTCGAGCACACCGGCCTCGGGAATGCAGAGCACGGCGAGATCGACGCCTTCGGGCAGCGCATCCACGCTGCTCACGCAGGGGCGGCCGTTGATCTCCTGGCTGCTGCGCGAGACGAGATGGACCTCGCCCGCGTAGCCGAAGCGCTCCAGGTTTTGCAGCACGAAATTGCCGAACGAGCGCGGGTCGGCGGAAGCGCCGACGATCGCAATCGAGCGCGGCTTCAGCACGCGGTCGACGGACAACACGCCATCGGCTTCGGAGAGTGACTTACTCATCAGGTCATGCCTCTTCTTGATTGGCGATCCCGGCGCTGGCTTACCAGGATCAGTTCGATTGGTAGCCATTCTGGCATACCAGAACTGCATTCTCAATACACCAGAGGTGGGTTTTGATGGGTAGTATTTTCCCCTAGCGCACTTGCCGGAGTCCGGCGCACTCCGCCTATGTTATTGATTTTTCGTGGTTTTTACCCAAACAAGGCCGCTATCCCGCAGCACGATGGGACGCATGACAAAATTACCATCTTGAATACCACTGGCGCGCCTTGGTATATTTAATCCACCCGACCACCGATCAACCCGCCCTTCCATGAAACCTGCAGTCGATCTGCCCGTCGAGCACCAGGGCGCCGCGCCCGACCTGCATGCTGCCGCACCGCGCATGCGAGCCAGTCTCGCAAACGACATTCGCGAGACGCTGCAGGCCGAGATCGAAACCGGCCAGATCGCGCCGGGTATGCCGATCGACGAGCGTGCGCTCGCGGCGCGTTTCAACGTATCGCGCACGCCGGTGCGCGAGGCGCTTCAGCATCTTGCGGCGCGCGACCTCGTGCTGATCTCGCCGCGCCAGGGCATCACCGTGGCGCGCCTGTCCATCGCGAAAGTGCGCTCGATGCTCGAATACATCGGGGAACTGGAGGCATTGTGCGCGCGCTTTTGTGCACGGCGCGCGAGCGACACCCTGCACGAAGCGCTCGACCGCGCGCTGATGGCGTGCCAGCAGGCCGCGGTGGAAGGCGATGCGGGCGAGTACGCCCGCGCCAACGAGGCCTTTCACGAGACCATTTACGACGGCAGCCGCAACGAGTGCCTGGCCGACCAGATCCGCGCGGCGCGCCGCCAGTCGGCGCGCTACCGCGTGGCCGACCTGCGCAACCGCAGCCAGATCAGCCGCTCGCTGCAGGAGCACTTCGAGATTGCCCGCGCGATCCAGGCCGGCGACGAAGCGAAGGCCGCCGACGTGATGCGGCGCCACGTTCCCGCGGGCACCACCGGCTTTTCCGAGTTCCTCGCGGCCGTGCCGCGTCATTTTTTCGACTTCGGCGCCGACTGAGAAGCCAGGTCGTCCTGAACAATTACCACGGAGACAACATGCCCCGCTCCATCGACGTCCCAGGCCTCGCGCACAACGCCCCGATACCCGTGGGCGCACGCGTCGGCAACGTGCTGTGCTCGTCGGCGATCGCCGGCAAGGACCCGGCGACCGGCAAGCTCGCCGCCTCGGCCGCCGACCAGGCACGCCTCGCGTTCGACAACCTCGAACGCTTTCTCGACGCGGGCGGCGCCACGCTCGCGGATGTCGTCAAGCTCGCCGTGTCCGTGAAAGACGACAGCGTGCGCGAGCACCTCAACACGCACTGGCTGGCGCGCTGGCCCGACCCGGCCCAGCGCCCCGCGCGCCATGTCGTCGTGCACGACCTCCAGCACGGCATGGTCCTGCAACTCGAAGTCATGGCCGTGGCGTCTTCCTGAGCGGTCCGCCAATTTCTCCAACGCAACGCAACGCATTCCCTCATTGAAAAAGGTCCCAACGTGATCATCGACTCCCACGCCCACGTCGTGATGCCGCCCGAGAGCTTCCGCTACATGGCCGAGCTGATCGGCGGGCGCGCCAACCCCTCCACCCGGCCCAATATTCCCGACGCCTCGGTGCGCAAGGTCGCCGAAGAACTCGTGCGCAGCATGGACTCGGTCGGCACCGACGTGCAGTTCATCTCGCCGCGCCCGTATCTGCAGATGCATTCGGTCAAGCCCGCGCGCGTGGCCGAACTATGGTCGCGCCACTGCAACGACCTGATCGCGCGCTTCGTCGCGATGTTCCCCGACCGCTTTCGCGGCGTGGCGGGCCTGCCGCAATTCATGAATGAGTCGCCGGAAGTGCGCGTCGTGGCCGAACTCGAGCGCTGCGTGAACGAGCTGGGCTTCGTGGGATGCCTGCTGAACCCGGACCCGACCGAAGGCGAAGGCCCGACGCCAGCGGGTCTCGGCGATCCGTTCTGGTATCCGCTCTATGAGGCGATGACGGTGCTCGACGTGCCCGCGCTGATCCACTCGGCCGGCAGCTGCAGCCCGCGCGAGTCGTACACGCTGAAGTTCATCAACGAAGAAAACATCGCGGTCATCTCGCTGCTCGAATCGGATGTCTTCCAGAAATTCCCGAACCTGAAGATCGTGGTCGGCCACGGCGGCGGTGCGATTCCCTACCAGATGGGCCGCTTTCGTTCGTGGGCCGTGCGCCGTAACCATCCGCAAAGCTTCGACGAACAACTGCGCAAGCTCTACTTCGACACCTGCAACTACTCGAAGGAATCGATCGAACTGCTGCTCAAGGTGGCCGGCACCGACAACGTGCTGTTCGGCACCGAAAAGCCGGGCACCGGCAGCTCGCGCGACCCGATCTCGGGCCGCGATTATGACGACATGAAGCCGGTGATCGAAAGCATCGAATGGCTCACCGAAGAACAGCGCCGCAACGTGTTCGAATGCAACTGCCAGCGCGTCTATCCGCGCGCGTTCCGTCACTATCAGGAAGCCTGAACATGGCCATGACCGCCGAAGAAAACGAGTTGCTCACGCGCGTCGAAAACGGCGCGCCGATGGGCGAAATGATCCGCCAGCACTACTGGATCCCGGCCGTGCCCTCGGTGAAGCTGGAGGCAGACGGTGCGCCCGTGCTGGTGCGCCTGCTGGGCAGGAACTACGTGGCGTTTCGCACGACCGACGGCAAGGCGGGCTTGATCGACGAGCTTTGCCCGCACCGCAAGACGTCGATGATGATGGCGCGCAACGAGAACAACGGCCTGCGCTGCATCTACCACGGCTGGAAAGTGAACGTGCAGGGCGAGGTGATCGAGGCGCCGAACCAGGTGGGCGACCAGGCGCAGTTCTGCAAGCGCGTGAAGACGAGCCAGTACGGCGTGGAAGATCGCGGCGGCATCGTGTGGGTGTGGCTCGGCAAGGGCGACACGCCGCCGCGCTTTCCCGACCTCCCGTTCACGCAGCTGCCCGTCGACCAGCGCTCGGTCACGAGCGTCGAAGTGCCGACGAACTGGGTGCAGGGCGTGGAAGCTTCGATGGACTCGTCGCACGTGGGCGTGCTGCACGAATCGACCACGCAGATCACGGCGGGCGGCGGCAACGAACGCATGCACATGACGAAGGCGCTCGCGCCCCGCCTCGAATTCGAGGAGCGCCCGTACGGCTATCGCTACGCGGCGCTGCGCGACCTGCCCGACGATAAGGTCTACGCGCGCGTGAACAACTTCGTGATGCCGTGGTACGGCATCATCTGCGCACCGGATGCGAACAGCCCGAGCACGGTGTTCTTCTCGACGCCCGTGGACGACGTCACGCACCGTGCCTGGTTCGTGCATTTCAACCCCACGCGCAAGCTCGGCATGACGGTGATGTCGGCCACGCCCGATGTCTGGAATTTTCCGCCGCTGCCGCCGGGCACGCGCGAAACCGGCTTCGGCCAGAACCGCGATCTCATGAGGCGCGGCCATGCCACGGGCTTCCATCAGCATCTGGGCACCGAAGACTTCGCGATGTTCCTGGGTCAAGGCCCGATAGCCGACCGCACCACCGAGCAACTCTGCTCCGCCGACGGCGCCGTGCTGCGCGTGCGCGCGCAACTGCTCAAATCGGCGCGCGAGTTCATGGCCGGCAAAACGCCCACGCTCGCGGACAGCCCCGAGCTGGACTATTCGCGTGCAATCTCCATTGGCGGCGTGCTGCCCGCGGGCACCGACTGGCGCTCGCTGGTCGAGACCGCCTGAACCCAGGTTGCCGGAATGACTTCGATGCTTGCTCCTCTGCTTCTCACGCTGCGCGTCGCCGCGATCGATGCCCCGACTTCGCTCATCAAGTCGATCACGCTCGAAGCCCACGACGGCGCGCTGCTGCCCGGCTTCGAGCCGGGCGCGCACCTCCAGGTCGAGATCCCGTCCGCGACGGCGGGCGGCGCGCCGCAGTGGCGCTCGTATTCGCTGATCCATGTGGACCCCGCCGTCGATCCGCGCGACGGCGTGCGGGTGTACCGGCTCGGCATTCGCCGCGAGGACGAGGGCCGCGGCGGCTCGCGCCACATGCACGCGCTGGCGGTCGGCGCGACGCTCTGCGTGCGCGCGCCCGTCAACCACTTCCCACTTGCCGCGCCACCGCGCGTGCTGCTCGTCGCGGGCGGAATCGGCATTACGCCGATCATCTCGATGGCGAGCGCGCTGGCCGCGCAGCAGCGCGACTACGCGCTCCATTTCAGCGGCCGCACGCGCGAGGCGCTGCCCTTCCTGGATGAACTGCGCGCGCTCGCGGGCGACAAGCTCACGCTGCACGCCGACGACGATCCCGCCACGCGCCTCTCGATCGACGCATTGCTCGACGGCGCGCAAGTGAACCAGCCGATCTATGTTTGCGGTCCGGCAGGCATGATCGACGCCATGCTCGCGGCGGCGCGCAAGCGCGGCTGGCACGAATGCGATCTGCACTACGAACTGTTCACCGAGGCCGCGCCTCAGGAAGGCGACACCGCCTTCGAAGTCGAACTCAAGTCGTCAGGCAAGCGGCTCACCGTGCCCGCCGACAAATCGCTGCTCGACGCGCTCATCGAAAGCGGCACGGACGTGATGTACGACTGCCGCTCGGGCTACTGCGGCCTGTGCACGACCAACGTGTGCAGCGGCGAGATCGAGCACCGCGACACCTACCTCTCCGGAGCGGAGAAGGCGGGCGGAAAGGTCATGCAGGTCTGCGTTTCGCGCTGCAAGAGCGGGCGCCTCGTGCTCGACCTTTAATACTTCTAACGAAATTGAAGCGGAATCCAGAATGAGCGAAATGCTGGTTACCTATGAACTCGATGGCCCGGTCGCGCTGATCGGGCTGAATCGCCCCGACAAGCGCAACGCCATCAACGAAGACGTGATCGCGCAGTTGCGCGCCACCGTGCTGCGCGCGGGCGAAGAGGCCGACGTTGGCGTGCTGTTCGGGCACGGCGGCAACTTCAGCGCGGGCCTCGATCTGCGCGAAGCGCTCGCGCGCGCGAGCGGCCAGAGCGCGCCGCCGCGCAAGCGCCGGCGCCATTCGTGGCACGAAGTGTTCGACATCATCGCGCGGGGGCCCATTCCATTCGTCGCGGCCCTGCACGGCGCCGTGGTGGGCGGCGGCCTCGAACTCGCCACCGCCGCACACGTGCGCGTGGGCGACACGACCGCGTTCTTCGGCCTGCCCGAAGGCCAGCGCGGCATTTTCGTGGGCGGCGGGGGCACGGTGCGCATCCAGCGCGTGATCGGCTACACCGTCATGGCGGATCTGATGCTCACGGGCCGCCTGCTCTCGGCCGAAGAGGGCTTGCGCGAGCACATCGTCACCTATGTCACTCCCGCGGGCGAAGCGCTCGCCAAGGCGAAGGAACTCGCCGCGAAGATCGCGCAAAACGCACCCGACACGAACTGGCGCATCACCAACCTGCTGCCGCGCGTGAACGACCTCTCGCACGAGGACGGCCTCTTCCTAGAATACATGAGCTCGAACATGGCGCGCTCGCCGGAGACCGCAAAGCGCCTCCAGGAATTCGTGGATGGCAAGGCGAAGCCGCTCGAACGTCCTGACGCTCACAAGACCAACGCATGAGGTGCACGAAACCATGAATGCAGCGAACGAACTGGATCCGCAGGAGGCAGCGGCGCGTGAAGCGGCGCTCGCGCATGTGAAGGCGGCCGAGAAAGCGGCCGCGCAGATTCCCGTCGGCAATGCCATGCCGCGCCCCATCGCACAGGCCGCCGTGATCGGCGCGGGCACCATGGGCGGCGGCATTGCCATGGCGCTGGCCGCCGCGGGCATTCCCGTCACGCTCATCGACGCGACCGCGGATGGCCTCGCGCGCGGCCTCGCCCGCATCCGCGACAACTACGAGAGCAGCGTGAAGCGCGGCAAGCTCGACGCCGCCTTGCGCGACGAGCGCCTCGCGCGCATCACGGGCTCCCTCGCGATTGCCGACGTGAAAGACGCCGACATCGTGATCGAAGCGGTGTTCGAAGACCTCGCGCTCAAGCAAGGCATCTTCCGCGAGCTGGACGTCCACGCAAAACCGGGCGCCGTGCTCGCCACCAACACGTCGGGTCTCGACATCGACGAAATCGCCGCCGTGACCAGGCGCCCCGCAGATGTGGTCGGCGCGCACTTCTTCAGCCCCGCCCACGTCATGCGCCTGCTCGAAGTCGTGCGCGCCGCGCAAACCGCCGACGACGTGATCGCCACGCTCATGGATCTCGGCCGCCGCATGGGCAAGGTATCGGTGCTCGCGCGCATTTATCCGGGCTTCATCGGCAATGCGCTCTTTCGCAATTACAACCGCGAAGCGCACTTTCTTGTCGAAGACGGCGCGCTGCCGCACGAGGTCGATGCGGCGCTCAAGGACTTCGGCTACGCGATGGGCATTTTCGCGGTGCACGACATGGCCGGCAACGATGTGGGCTACCAGACGCGCAAGGCGCAGATGGCGACGCGCCCCACCGACCGCCGCTGGAACGATCTCATCATGAAGCTCGTGGAGATGGGGCGCCTCGGCCAGAAGAGCGGCAAGGGCTGGTATCGCTATGAGCCGGGCAGCCGCGAACCGCAGCGCGACGAGGAACTCGAACGCTTCATCGTGGAAGAGTCGGCACGCCTAGGCATCGCGCGCCGTCCGATTTCCGCCGAAGAGATCGTCAAGCGCTGCGTGTACGGCATGATCAACGAAGGCGCGAAACTGCTGGAACAGGGCGTTGCCCTGCGCGCCAGCGACATCGACGTGGTGTACGTGACGGGCTACGGGTTTCCCGCGCATCGCGGCGGCCCCATGTACTACGCGGACCAGATCGGCCTCGCGAACGTCTACGAGGACGTCAAGCGACTTTACGAAGCGTATGGCTACTGGTGGAAGCCGGCGGCGCTGCTCGAAAAGCTCGCGGCCCGGAACGGCCGCTTCGCAGATCTTTGATCACGTCCCCTACCGCGCCCGTTTGGAGGGCGCGTTTCTCTGCATCGAGCGAGGCGGACCACCCGCCTCGCTCGATCATTCTTCGTCGTGCTCGCCGTTGAGCGGATCCGTCTCCACCGCGGCCGCCTCGCGCGAATGAACCATCGGCGCGTCGTTGAAAAACTCCGCGGGCAGTGTGGCGAGGAATTCCGAAAAGCCCGCGTCGCCGCCCGGCGAATGCTGGGCCATGACTTCCTCGGCGGTTGCCTCGTCGCCCGAGAGCAGCGCCTGCGCGAGGCGCTGGTGATCGGCGATCACCTTCTCGCGCCGGCTCGGCGCAAGAAAGAGCTTCGGACGGTAGCGCGAGATCAGGCGCCGGATCGCGCGGATCTGCTCGGCCAGGTAATCGTTGTGGCATGCCTGGCAGATCACTTCGTGGAATTCGGCGTTGCTGCGCGCGAAACGGCGGGCATCGCTCTGGTTCAGCGCTTCCACGCCTTCGTCGATCGTGCGCTGCAGCTCGACGCGCTGCGCGTCGTTCATGCGGCGAGCGGCAAGGCGCGCCGAAACGGCTTCCAGCTCGTGCAGGAGTTCGAGCATGTCGCGCAGCTGCGGGACCGTCATCTTGGTCACGAACACGCCCTGGCGCGGCACGATCTGCACGTACTGCTGCGCGGCGAGCTGCTGGAGCGCCTCGCGGATGGGCGTTCGCGAGACGTTGAAGCGCGCCGCGAGCGCGCGCTCGTCGAGCGCTGCGCCGGGCACGAGTTCGCCTCGCTCGATTTCCGATTCCAGGAGCGCCTTGATTTCGGCCGAACGGCTCAGTTTGGGTGGCTGACTCATTGAATGGCTGACTGTTGGGTTCGAAGGGCCGCGCTGGCGGCTCGGTACGGCCAGCGGCGTTCAAAATCCGTATCATACCTCGCAGGTATACCAAACGCCCAACTGTGTGTTACCCCAATGCGGCGCCTGCGCTGAAGGCGCTCATCGGGTCCCGCGCTTCGCACGCGGCAATCGGGGACAGGCGGCCAATGTCGTCGAACCGCATCTCGAGTTCGGTGTGGGCCAGCACAAGCGACGCAAGACGCCAAAAAGCCCGCTCCTGGCGGGCTTCCTGTGTCGGCATTCAATCAGCGACCCTAAAACAATGTGCGGAATTCGAGGGGTCGTTCGACTGTGCACCGTCGCATCACCCTGGCTCAGTGGCCTGGGTAGAAGTGCATGCTCGCTCTGGCGCTGACGGAATGCACGCCCCCCCGATTGGGCATCACTTGTTGCGAGACATGTGACGCGAGGCAAGGAAATAGTGCGCAGCCGACCATGCCAGCACGAGGCTCACAGCAAGCATCGCGTAGCGGACGCCATAAGCCGACGCACTGCGGCAAACCGCTCCGAGCGACCCCTGCAGGATCTCGGCCGCACCATGTGCGCCATGCGTATCGTGCGCTGCACACATCAAATGGTAGTTACCTTGCGCAAACAGGCGACCGGCAAAACGGTCGCTCAGAAAGCCAATCGCGGTCGGTCCCAGCCCCTGTCCAACCAGATTCATAAGGAGGAACACGAACGCCGAGGCAGTGGCACGCATGCGCGGCTCGACCACGCTATGTGCAATCGCGAACGTCGGTCCCGTCCACGTGCTGAGCGCGATCGTGGCCACGAAGAGCAGTGCGACGGCAGCCGGCCACGCGTTCATCGTGAACGCAGCGACGATCAGTACAAAGCCGGTCGCCGTACCAAGGGCCGGCACCCAGGCATACCAGCGCCGGTCCGTCGCACCCGCCAAATCTGCCGATATGCCGCCGAGCAAATTACCGAGGATGCCGCCGATACCGATCACGAGGCCGAAAGCCAGACCGGCTTGGGCAAAGCTCATGCCAAAAACGCGCACCAGATAAATCGGAATAAACATGTTGATGCCAAATTGCGCGAACCCGCCGATCACCGTGCCGAGCAGCATGTGTACGAAAGGCCGGCTATTCATCAGTACGGAAACCACCCGGCGCAACGGGGGCACCTGAGCCCCCGTTAGTTCGCCATCGTCCTCCGCCGCGCCACGCTTCGGTTCGCGAAGCGTGATCCAGGCCAGCAGGCCGAACACCAACCCGGGCAAACCCACAACGACGAACACCGGCCGCCAGCCCATGTGCTCCACCATCCAGCCGCCGCCGAGCGCGCCGGCCAGCACCCCGAGTGGCGCGCCAAGGCCGAAGATCGCCATCGCAATGGCCCGACGACGCGGCCCGAACTGATCAGAAATCAGCGAGTGCGCGGTCGGCAAACTGCCCCCCTCGCCGATCCCCACGCCGAGGCGGTAGAGCAGCAACTGCCCATACGCGCCGGCCGTACCGCACAGCGCTGTCATGGCCGACCATATCGCAACGCAAACGGCAATCAAGGTGACACGATTGAATCGATCGGCCAGCCGCGCAATCGGCAACCCGAGCACGGCATAGAAAAGTGAGAATGCCAGCCCCCCGAGCAGGCCAAGCTGCAGGTCAGTCAGACCCAGATCGATTTTCATTGCCTGCCCGACCACTGCGATGATGATCCGATCCACGAAATTCGATGCATAAATTAGCGTGAGAAGCAGCAGGAACCAACCGCGATACAAATTGCCTCCTACCCCCGATCCGGTGCGACTTGCTGCTATCTCGTTCATTGCATCGTCTCCAATAATCTTCCGATTTATGTAGTTATCCCAAGTTCTGAAAATTGGGTTTTCCGGCCGCTGGCACAGTAGAAAGGTGCTGTCCTACAGCATCAGCACGTTCTCCTCGTCACCCGATTGCGCAACACACCAAGTCCCTGCACTTCGAGTTCGACGACGTCGTCCTCCTGCAGAAATCGGCCGAACTCCAAACCGCAGCCATTGCCTACCGTGCCGCTGCCCAGGAATTCGCCAACATGCAATGTTTCCGATGCCGACACATGCGCGATCATTGCGTCAAAGCGGTGTTGCATCTCGCCGGAATATCCACGCCCCTGCTCTTCGCCATTGACACGCACCACCATCGTCAACGAATACGGATCCGTGAGTTCATCGGGCGTGACAATCCATGGCCCCATGGCATTGCCCGTATCGAAATCTTTGCCTTTTGCCGGCCCGAGCAGACCCGGCATCTCCAGGAACTGGGCATCGCGGGCGCTGAAGTCGTTGTAAATGCAGTAGCCAAAAACATGTCGAGACGCGCCACTGCGAGGGATGTCGCGACCCGCGGTGCCGATAAACACCCCGAATTCGAGTTCGTAATCTATCAGCCTCGAATAAGCAGGCCACTGAACGTCAGTATCCGTACCGATCACCGAGAAGCGATTGCCCTTGTAATACAAGGGCTGTTCGTACCATACCCTAGGCAGAGGGCCGGCTTTGGGGCCGCCGCCATTGCCGCTCAGACCGAGCCGGGATATCGCCTCCCCGCATTGCAGCAGATGTTTTTCAAAAACGGAGAAATCCCGCAATTGCGTGGGCACCGGTACGGGCGCCTGCAAACGAACCGCAGAAGCGGGATGAATCGCTTCGTCCACCGGGTGCTCGAGCATCCTGCGCGCGTGGTCGAGACCACGCTCACCCGCGTGCATCAGCGCCAGCATGTCGGCAAACCCGGCGTACGACGTGCCATGCAAGAAAGCATAGGCTTTATCAAGATCAATGACGTGGCCGCCATCGAGGCTCACTACACCAATGCGGCGCCCCGCCTCGCCGTCGAAAGTCACCAGTTTCATACAGGAGCGGCTCCGTTGAGCTGCTGACCGAGCGCCGCGGCGGCTTTGCCGAACATCAACGCATCGTTGCTGACCATCACGAACCTGAAGCCGCGTTCAGCCGCCTTGAGCGCAGTTGTGGCGTCTTGGGCCGCCGCGCCACAGGGCAGGTTGCGCGGCGCACATGCGGCCAGCAATCGGTCGACCAGCGACTGCAATTGCGGATCGCTGGCCGGCAGCCCCGTGGACAACTGAAGATCTCCCATGCCCAGGAAAACGGCATTGAGACCAGGCACATCCAGCACGACTTCGACATCCTCGAGCACCTGCCGGTCTTCGAGTTGCGCACAGCGCAGCAGCTCCTCACCGCCGATGCGCAAATACTCGCTCAGCGGCATCATGCCCCAGCGGCCTGCACGCGACGTAACGCCAAGGCCGCGCTGGCCTGCCGGATTGAATATCATGCGACTCATCGCAGTCCGAGCCTCCGCGGGAGTGCGCACCCGCGGAACCAATATGCCATCCGCACCGCTGTCGAGAAGCCGCTGATAATCATTGGAATCCTGGTCTGAAATGCGCACCAGGGCCGACATGCCTAGCCCCTGCGCGTGGGCGATCAGCCGGTAGACGGATTCAAGACTCAGCGGGGCATGCTCGGAATCGATGGCGACAAAGTCGAAGCCGGCAACCGCCAGCAGTTCCAGTGTCTCCAGGGTCGGCAACTTGACCCACGTGCCGAACAGACAGCGCCCGGCACGCTGCAAACGACGCACAAAACTTTCTCGACTCATGAGCGATCCTTCGTCGGGGTGGGCTTGCGATGGCCCCAGGCCAGGCCATCGCGCTTGAACTTGTCGGTTTCCCAAGTCGATTCATTGATGAAGCGCGTGCCGCAGGCGAGTTCGAAATCGAAGCCCTCCGGCGTCGCAACGTAGATCGACACCACGCCATCCAGGGGATGCGAACCGAGATCCCGGTTCAGCGCAACGCCCGCGTTGAGCAGACGGTCGCGCACAACACCGAGATGATCGAGTCCTGCGAGATCGGCCATCACATGCACCGTGCCAACGGGATGTCGCGGCATCTCGGCAAAGGCAAAACTGTGGTGACGCGGATTGCATCGGAGAAAATATACGCGCGAGTGCCCGTCCATCCAGGCGGCGTCGCTCAGCCGAAGCCCCATGGCACCCAGGTAAAACTTCAGTGTGTCCGATGCGTCGGACACGTTCATGGTCACATGGCCATTGCCGCAGGGCCCAGACTCAAAGCGCGTGCCCACCGGCGAATGGAACCGCTTGCGCAACGCAGAACTGGGCCCCCAATAAACTTCGTTGCGCACGCCGTCGGGATCGCGTACGGCGAACATATCTTCGACCTTGCGTGCGTCCTTCTCGTCGCGAGACACCTCTATCAGGGGCGTGTTATGAGCTACGAGACGCTTTCTGACCGCCTCCATGTCAGATGCGGTAGCCACCTCCCACCCAATAACCTGGACCCCGGGTTCGCCCGTTGCGACCAGCGCGAATCGATACTCGCGCTCCGCATCCGTGCGCAGTTGCAACTCACCGGGGGGAGCATCGACAACTGTGTCGAAACCGACGAGATTGGCAAACCGCTGCCACCAATCGAGGTCGTTTACACCGAGCCGGACATAACCGAGCTGGAGAATTTCGTTATCGCGTTGAATTTCCATTACCTGTCGCCTGTTCAGATCGGGTAGTCGGCCTCGTTGCACACCCAGCCAGGCTTCTCGACAAAATCGGCGCGCGGCGGCGAGAAAATATCGATCAACTGCGCCCACCCCTCACCGACGTCCTGGGTTGTATGCACTGCCTGCGCCGGAATGACGATCAGTGACGGGCTGCCCACCCCATGGTGACCATCGTCACGCCATGTCGACATATCGGATGTCCAGGGATAGCGCAGGTGATGAACAAAATTCCCCTGCAGCGCCAATGATGCCTGGTCGAAGTCACCATGCGCATGTGGCGTCATCTTGCGCGTGTCACGCCGAAAATCGCGAGGCACAAAGGCATTGATCAGCATGTTCGTCGAGCGGAACGGACGCGCCGGGCTGTCCGATTTCTTATGTTCATCCAGCCGGTAGTGGCGCAACCGGAAGCCACCAGGCGGCGCAGCCGGCGCTTCGTCGGCCTCCTGCGCAGGATGGTCCGCCGCATTGCTCGCGGCTGCCATCAAATCCACCGCTCGATGCGAGAAGATGCGCGTGACATAGCCGTCATCCTGCAGCGTTACACCGCTGCTTCCCGGCGGTACGATGACCAGCGAATCCCCTTCACCATCGATCGCCACATGATCTGCACCGGCCTGGACGATAGCCCGGATTCCATTGGGGACAAGCAACATGTATTCATCCGGGTTGTCGCTGCGCTCCAGACTCGAGTGCGCCATGGCGCGCGATATGGCAACTACGAACGTGCGTCCCCGTGACAGCCAGGTCGCGCTACCATCCGGACTCGTGACGCAGGCTGGGGTGTCATAAGGAGTACAAATACTGGCACTTGGAATTTGCTTGTTCATGGACACAATTGAAATCAGGTTGACCGAAAGGGACGTTCAACGCCGCCCCCCGCCTTCGCTGCGGCGGCCGACGAAAACGTGTGGATGACGCGCGTCGGATTGGCTGGCGACACGCAGAATTCACTCATTTTTGCGTTGCGAGAATACCTGATAGATCGCGGTGTTCCAGTAGCGACTGCCAGCTCTTGTCCGCTGAGAACAGACCGCCGAAAGAGACGATGTTTTTGTATTGCAGTGTTGCCCCCCGCGCCATCGTAGGCGCCTCCCCCGCCATGAATTCCCTGACCGACTTGAGGATGAGTTGGCGCACTCGTATCACGGCCATATCGGACGAACACAGGTTTTCCTTGCTCCGATCCAGTTGCGGCCCCTGACTCAGGAAGATCGCAAAGTCTTCGGTGGCGAAATGCTGAGGGAAACCCGAGAAATAGCCGCGTTTCATGAGGCTGCGGTTTTGGCCCCAGTTGCTCCTTTCATCACCAGGCGGCAGCGGCGGGAAGTTCATGACATCGGGAGAAATCGTGAACTGCGTGACACCGAGCGGTGCATGGAGATTGAAATGCACGAACCACGCACGATGGGTGTTGTCGTCCACCGGAACCGAAAAAAACACTGTCGACGGACCATCCGGCTCTGGCGCGGTGATGATTCCGTACCACGGCATCACGAAGTTGTTGACGCGGGCGTACTGGTTGCCGCCAGGCAGCGTTCGCACTGCAGCGTAGCGAAAGCCGTAGGGCGTGTCTTCAAATTCGAATTTTGGCTTTGAACTCTTGCTGAGATTGGCCCGTTCATTGTTTCCGCTCACGAGGGCCGTGAAACTCTGATGCAGTGCGCCGGCATGAGTGGTATCCATGGTGGCTTCCACTCCTTGCAGCCAGTTGCACTGCACCAGCGTGGATGTCACGAAGCGATGCGCCTCGGGCAGATAGGTAAAGGGGAGATCTGGGAAGACCGGCGGCTCACCCTGCCCGAACCAGGCCCAGACTATGCCGCCTGCTTCATGCGCCCGGTAGCGCGGCGACCTGATCGATTTGCAAAATTGCTCTTCGTTGCCACCATGATTTGGCGCTTCGATCAGTCGGCTATCGTCATCGACGCTAAACTTCCAACCATGAAAAATGCATCGCAGCCCATCGTGCTCGTTCATCGCCAGTGCCATGGATGCGCCGCGATGGGGGCACATCTTGTCGACAATGCCGATTTTGCCATTGCCGGCGCGATAGACGACGTACTCAATTCCCGTCAGCCTGGTCAGTATCGGTGCACCGCCCGGTTCCAGTGCCGCCGATGGGACGACCGGGATCCAGTAATGCTGGCGCAGCATCTCGCCGAGCGGCGCACCATGATCGGTACGCGTCAGGAGTTCGTTGTCTTCCCTTGAAATGGCCATTTTCCTCTCTCCTCCGTTTTAGTCCGGCTTTGCGTATTTTTCGGGAGGCGGACGGGAACATCAATTGGCACGAGTCCGCTTTCCGGCACGTGGAATTCAGTCCCTTCCGCCCTCATTCCGCTCTACAGAATCCTGGCGCAAAGCACTTGCCCCGCGCGTCCCGGCACATTCACACTGCGGATTCACTCGTTCATTCGTGAGGCAACTAATGTCGATCCAAATCGGTGAAACACCCGGCCGGCCCTACCGGCTGGCCCCCACTGACATGACGCAGGCCCAGGCGGATCTGGTGAGCCGCATACGCTCAGGCCCACGTAAGGACTTACCCGTCAACATGGAAATCTGGTTGCACAACCCCCAATTCGCTGAAGTTGCCAACCAGTTTGCCGAATATGTCGGGCATCTGGCACCCATGACACGACGCGTCAAGGAAATAACCATCCTCGTGGTTGCGGCCTACTGGAGTTCGGCGTTCGAGCAGTTCTGGCACGAACGGTTGGGAAGCAACTTGGGGCTGACGCGCGAACAATTGGAGAATTTGCGGGCGCGCAAATACACGTATTTCGATGACGAAATCGAGCAGACTGCCTATGAACTTGCGATCGGGCTGTTGGAGAAACGGAACGTGGATTACGCGCTATACCAACGGGCTATACGCGTGCTCGGGCACGGTGGCGTTTCCGATCTCGTTGGTCTTATCGGGCTCTACACGATGGTCGCGTTTTCGCTAGATTTTTACCGAGTGCCAATCCCGGATATTTCCTGAACAAGATGCGCTGGTGCGGCCGACCCGGGATGGATGGTGCGCGATAGCCATATTCCGAAAATTTCCCAGTCACAACGAAGCGTCTTCATTTCGCCCTGGAAATAGCGTCGCCATCGCGGTGATAGAAGCTTGCGGAAATCTCGTCGGCCGTTTCAAGAAGGCTGGGAAGCAAGCGTTCGATCGTGCTGCGCGTCATCAGTTTGCCGTAGGTGGTTATGCCTACGGCGGCTATTGCCGCGTTGCCCAGACAGATGGGTACGGCCAGCGTCGCAGAATCGCTTGCCATGCTCGGTTGGCGCACTGCCCATCCCTGAGCGACCACTTTGGCGATTTTCGATTCGAGTAACGCTCGCGCTACGTCTGGATTGGTCGCGCTGGCGTGCACTAGATCCATCACAATGCTCCGCTCCTGCGGACTGCACCAGGCAAGGTACGCCAAACCCATTGCCGAATTGTCCAGGCTCAACCGGTGTCCAACGGTCGTCGTATGTACGGCGACCGGACTGTAAGGCATTGTGCTGAATCCGACGACAAGTCCATCGTGCTCCCTGACGCCAATTGCGAGCGGCCATTTTATTTCCCGGGTGACTCTGATCGCGATAGGCGCAGCGACAGCGATAATCTCAGCCTTCTCTGTATAACCATCGCTTAACTCTCGGACCTTCCTGGTCAACGCATATTGCCCCCTGGCAACATCGACTTGAACATACCCCTCTGCCTGGAGAGTCGACAGAATCCGGAATAGAGTGGTTTTGGGCAGCGCCATTTTTTGGTGCAATTCATGCAGCGTCCAACGTTGTGCCGTATTCATCAATCGAAGCACGCTAAACGCACGTGCTACGGCGCGAATGTGGGTATCTTCCATAGATTACGTAGGCGCCTCCGTCGAGCCCATCGAACAACGTCATACCGCCACGGCTGCGCTCTCGACATCTTTCATCATCACTCCAGTGGCCGCTTCGCACGCGCGGCGGACTGCCTGGGGCTGCCCCGGATGGAACAGGAAGTGATGCAGTAGCTTGCTCCACTTGGGATGACGCTCATACTCGCTGCGAGGCAGGCTGTTCGCGAAGAAATCCCGCCAGTCACCGCAGGGCAACGCAATGCCCTGCGCGCCGGCAGGCTCCCGCAGCACGCCCTTCGGATCACGCCCCTGCGCTACGGCTTCCATGTCCCGGAAGTACTGTCGGCGAATCATCAAGATGCCCGCGTCGCTGGCGGCCAGGTTTTCACGGGTACGGTCTGCGATGCGCCCCTGTCCGCACCAGGCGATGATGTCCTGGTTGATCACGTGCGAACTAATCCATTGGCCGGTCCGAGGATCCGTGACCGGCGCGTGCCAGGTCGGGATGCTCTCCTGGACATAGGGCTCGGATTCGCGGGGCACGCGTATATACGACCAGGTCACATTGAGCGTATTTTCGTCGTCGATGGGCACCCGCCACTCGAAGTGATCCCCGAGGAAGAATCCGTTGGGCCAGAGACAGACACGACCAGCCGTCCAGAGCGGATGAGATTCGTCGGTATCCTCGGTCACACGGCGGTAGATGAAGCCGTGCTCGAATTCCTCGAACGCCACCTTGAGATGCGCCGGCGCATAGTCGCGCTCACCGCGCAGGCGACGTCCCCAGTTGGCGTGCATCCACTCGAAATGCAGCGGATCGATGGAATTTTCCTGGGTCTGCAGCCAGTTGCAGGGCACGTTCGCGAATGCCACCTGCACGAAGCCATTGCGCCAGTGGAACGGTTCCCAATCCGGAAGCTGCGGCGCCGGTTGAGGACCGAGATAGGCCCACAGCAAGCCGGCGCACGCGCGGACGTCATAGGCCTTCAGCCTGATCCGCTCACGCATGGTGCCCTGCGGCGCCACCAGATCCTGGTAAGGCTGCGCGACACACCGGCCACCATGATCGTATTGCCAGCCGTGATAGTTACAGCGCAGACCGCGTTCCTCGACAAAGCCGTACGCCAGGTCCGCACCGCGATGCGCGCAGTAGCGCTCCATCAGGCCGTAGTGTCCGCCCAGGTCCCTGTAGAGCACGAGATCCTCGCCAAGCAGGCGCACGGGCTTGATCGTCTCGCGCTCGAGTTCGTCAATGCCGGCGATCGGGTGCCAGTGCCGGCGCATCAACTCGCCCATCGGCGTGCCTGGCCCAACCTGAGTGAGCTGTCGATTCTGTTCTTCGGTAAGCATGATGATTTCGCTCGTATTGGTGAATGGACGACGTCTGGATCAACGCGATTTGTCGACGTGGCGCACGGCGCGAAAGTAGTGGAACGCCGCCCATAAGAGGAGCAAGCTCATAGCGAGCATCGCGTAGCGCAGACCTCTCGACGAGGCATCCGCACAGGCATGCGCGAGCGGCGAGTTCGCCACCGCCCCGAACGCACCATGAGCGCCATGCGGGATCCGGCAAACCTTCGAATAATCACCGTCCGTGAAGAGATGTGTGGCAATGCGATCGCTAAGGAATCCAATGAAAGTCGGACCTCCGCCCTGACCGATGAAGTTCATCATCAGAAACACGAACGCCGATGTCGTGGCGCGCATGCGCGGCGCGACGAGACCGTGGATCGCAGCGAATGTCGGGCCGTTCCAGGAACTCAGCAGGATCGTGGCGAGAAACAGCAGCCCCGCCGCGATATGCCAGTCGGACTGCATGAACGCGAGGGAGACTGGGACGAGCCCAAGCAGCGTGCCCCAGGCCGGCACCCAGGCGTACCAGCGCTTGTCGCTGGCTCCGGCCCTGTCGGCAATCCATCCGCCGAGGGTCGTGCCGATCGCGCCCCCAACGCCAATTGTGAGACCAAACGTCATGCCGGCCTGCGCTGCATTCAGGCCGAATTCACGCGTCAGATACGCCGGAATGAACAGGTTGATGCCATACTGGGCAAACGCACCGATTACCGTTCCCAGCAGCAGTTGCACGAACAACGGGCTACGCAAGAGGATCGCAGCGATGGTGCCCAACGAGGCATTGCGCTGCGCATCGACGGTGGAAATTCGGTCCATGGCACCGCGTTCGGGTTCGCGCAGGCTGAGGTACGCAATGATGGCGAGGATCAGGCCCGGCACGCCGACGACCCAGAAGGCCGGACGCCAGCCGAAATGCTGTGCAATCATGCCGCCGCCGATCGCGCCGCCGATCGCGCCAAGGGGAGGACCGAGGGCATAGATTGCCATGGCGGTGGCGCGGCGTCCCTCGGGGAACTCGTCCGAGATCAGCGAATGCGCCGTGGGCGTGCTACCAGCTTCACCGATACCGACACCAAGCCGGTACAGCAGCAACTGCGCGAAATTGCCCGCCATGCCGCACAGCACGGTCATCACCGACCATGCCGCAATCGACAGGGATATCAGCGTAACCCGGCTCATCCGGTCGGCGAGCCGGGCCATCGGGATGCCCAGCGTCGCGTAGAACAGCGAGAAAGCGAGGCCGCCCAGGACTCCAATCTGCAGGTCACTCAGGTTCATGTCGACCTTGATCGACTGCCCTACCACAGCGATGAAAATGCGATCGATGAAACTCGATGCGTAGATAAGGCTCAACATCAACAAGAGCCATGCACGATACCTCGATCCGCTCTTGACCCCAACAGCGGGCAGTGCTTTTCCGACGTTTTCCATGAACGCGTCGCCTCCAGGCGTCAATGGCGGGCATACAAACAAGCCAGCCTGAGCTACCTCATTTGCCAGATAGGATACCTAAAAAAATGCGCCGGATTCCAGGCTCTCATTCCCTTCACCGGCGCGCCGCGAAAACGTTAGAAGAGGTGGCGGATACCGACCTGCACAGCCAGCTGGTTGGCCGTGGTCGAAGCGTTGTTGCCGAACAGCGAGCCGCCCGGGCCCGGCACCGAGTACGGGGTCGAGACAAGGAAGTTGTCCGCGAACTTCTGGCCCGCGAAGGCGTGCTGCAAGACACCGAACACATAGACGTCGGTGCGCTTCGAGAGCCGATAGTCCACGCCCGCCGTGTAGAGGTCGTACTTGCCGAGCTTGTGCTGGTCCACGTACGTGAAGCCGCCGCCCAGCGTCAGCGCCGGTCCGAACCGGTAGCTCGTCCCCAGTTCGTAGGCGCTCACGGTCACTACGCCGCGCGGGCTTTGCGAAGCATTGGTGTAGGTGTATACGCCGTTGATCGACCACGCATCGGTCAGGCTATACATGCCGCCCGCCGCGATCGTATAGATCGATTGCGCATTGAGCGCGACCTGCGCCATCGTGCCCACGCCGCGCGCCGCGTTGCCGCCCTGCGTCTTCGTGTACGTGAGCGACCCCGAGTAAGGCGCGTTGAACGTGCCGGTCGGGCTGAACTTCACGCCCGCGCTGATCACGCGCGGGTTGCCCGTCGGCGTGCCCGCGAAGGCGCCTGGAATGTTGCTGAAGCCGTACATCACGCCCGCCGTGACGCCGTGCCAGGTCGGCGTTTCGTAGCGCACCATGTTGCTCACCGGCTCGCCCGCGAGACGATCGATGTCGTACGCCCCGTGGAACGCGTAGGACGGAGCGAACTGGGAGACGTTGGTGTAGTAAGAGACGTAGTCGTAGATGAAATCGTAATCGTAGCCGGCGATCAGCGTACCGAACGTCGTGCTCTGCAGCCCCACGAAAGCGCGGCGCCCGAAGAGCGCGCCGCCGTGGCTCGCGGTGCCCGTGTTCAGCGAAAAGCCGTTCTCCAGGGTGAAGATCGTCTTCAGGCCGCCGCCGAGATCCTCGACGCCGCGCAGGCCCCAGCGCGATGCCTGGTTGATGCCGTCATCGAGCTTGACTAGCGAGTGGCCGCCCGCGTTGTTCACATAGGTGAGGCCATCGCTGACGATCCCGTACAGCGTCACACTGCTTTGCGCGTGCGCGCCTCCCGCGATTGCGGCCGCTATCGCGCCCGCCAATACCTTCTTCTTCACTTGACGATCTCCGTGTGTACAGGCGTTGGCGCCCGTTTTTTATTGCCGGTCTATTTCCGTCGGCTGCCGACGGCTTTGAACTACTTGCTGCGAGAAAGATGACGTGAGGCGAGGAAGTAATGCGCGGCCGACCACAGCAGCACCACGCTCACGGCCAGCATGGCGTAGCGAATGCCGTAGGCCGAGGCGTCGTGGCACGCCGCCGCGAACGGCCCCTGCACCGCCGCTGCTGCGCCATGCGGACCGTGCGGGCCGCCCGCCGCGCAAACCAGCTTGAACTGGCCCTGCGTGAAGAAGCGCGAGGCAAGCCGGTCGCTCAGGAATCCTACGGTTGTGGGGCCGAGGCCCTGGCCCACGAGATTCATGAGCAGAAACACGCAGGCGGATGCCGTGGCGCGCATGCGCGGTTCGACGATGCCGTGCACGACGGCGAAGGTCGGGCCGTTCCACATGCTCAGCATGACGGTGGCGGTGAAGATCAGTGTCACGGCGGCGGGCCATTCCCCCAGAGTGAAGGCGAACGCGACGAGCGGGAAGCCGATCGCCGTGCCGAGCGCCGGCACCCAGGCATACCAGCGGCGGTTTCCCGCGCCCAACGAGTCGGCGAGCAGGCCGCCGAGCATGTTGCCCACAATGCCGCCCACGCCGATCACGAGGCCGAAGAGCAGGCCGGCCTGCGCGAAGCTGAGGCCATAGACGCGGTTGAGGTAGATCGGCATGAACAGGTTGATGCCGTACTGCGCGAATCCTCCGACGACGGTACCGAGCAGCATCTGCACGAACGCGCGGCTGCTGAACAGGACCTTGAGCACCTCGCTCAGCGGCGGTACCGCAGCCGCGGCGTGCATGCCACCCTCCTCCGCCCCGCCGCGCTTCGGTTCGCGCAGCGTGACCCAGGCGAGCAGGCCGAAGATGAGCCCCGGCAGGCCGACCACGAAGAACACCGGGCGCCAGCCCATGTGCTGGACCATCACGCCACCGCCGAGCGCACCGGCGAGCACGCCGATGGGCGGACCGAGCGCATAGATGGAGAGTGCGCTCGCGCGGCGGCGCGGGCCGAACTGATCGGAAATCAGCGAGTGCGCGGTAGGCGTGCTGCCCGCTTCGCCAATGCCGACGCCAAGGCGGTACAGAAGCAACTGCCAATAGGCGCCGGCCGTGCCGCACAGCGCCGTCATGATCGACCACGCGCCAATCGAAAGCGCGATCAGCGCGACGCGATTGAACCGCTCCGCTATGCGCGCGATCGGCAGGCCGAGCAGCGAATAGAAGATGGAGAACGCAAGCCCGTTGAGCAGACCCAGCTGCAGATCGCTCAGGTTCAGATCGATCTTCATCGCCTGACCCACGACGGCGATGATGATGCGGTCGACGAAACTCGATGCGTAGATCAAAACGAGAAGCAGCAGGAACCAGCTGCGATACCAGCCGGCTTCAGACCTGGCTCCCACGTTCTGGGCGGTCAGTTCCTTCATTTGTGGTGTCTCCGAGGTGAGCTTCAGGTAGCAGGTCGCTCGCCGCTTGTATGCCACAAAGCGTCTGTGGGATTTTTTATGGATTCTCTAGCATAACTTTTGGGCGCGCAAGAATAACTCGCGCCAAAGTCATCATCGTTTTCACTTAGGGGAACTCGTCTAATCAATGTGCCCGCTGGACACGGGACGAGTCGCGTCGGGCGCGAATGCCCGCGGGCCAATGCGATTGCGGCGGCGGGGCCGTCGAAGTGGCCGTCGACGGGACCGGCCACGCAAGCAGATGGGATGACTAGATGCAGGATACATCGATTCGTTGCTCACGCAACGAATTTGCCTTGCCCGAACCGCGAAAGCGTCGTGGCATATCGAGGGCCGGGCTCTGCCTTTATTCGATTGAAAGGCGCGCCCAAGCCTTGTGAAAGAGGAGAAACAGCGCGGCCCGCCCCAGGACCGCGCCCAACCCGGCTCACATGGCCGGGTCGATGGGAGGAGACGGCGGCGCGCCGCGCGCCTCGATAGCCTCGCCTGCCAGCAGGCACAGGTCCTCGCGGAAGTGCCCCGCCACGATCTGCACGCCCACCCGCACGTCCCTCAACCATGCCCGTAGGCGACGAGCCAAATGGCTTCGTCGCAGATCGGCCACCATCAGTAGAGGACGTTCTTCGCTTCCTGGGAGTCGAGGTTCGGTTTGTCGACCATGACTACACCGGTATCGACCAGCTTCGCGACGGGTTTGTGTTCGATGACGCCGATCACCGTCTGGACTCCCTTGTTTCCCATCTGCCACGACCCCTGAGCAGCCTCACGCAACAAGCAACGCTCAATGCAGAAGTCACGGGGCATGACGCGGCGGCGCAGGCCGCCGCGCTCAGCCGCGTACTGGGGAGCTCTCCGACCGCATCGCAGCGTCGATCAACGGACGCTGAGCCCGCACATGCGCATGCCTTCACCGCAACTGATCCCACGCATCGCCGACCCGGTGCTCGTGATCCACCATTTCATGGCTTGCGATTAACCGCAAGCGAACAAAGCGCTTTTCCATGTCGCCACTCTCTCAGTATTCCTCCATAATCGGAAACGAGACTCGAAAGGATGCTTGAAATGACGGATTCTTTTTAGCACGTTGCAGAACAGTGGTACGCTGCGGCTTTCATGCTATCGTTTATGAGCCGCAGACGGCGCGCCACGACAACGGCGCTTCCGTCAACTGGCGTCAAGGCATGATCGCCGACGTACGCAGGGGGAATTCGAATTGCAATCCCGGCGGTAATCGGCATATTCCATTACTTGTCGGCCGGTTTGTCTCTGAAATCGCAGGATATAGACCGTACCGGAGCAATGGAAATGAATGGAGACCCAAAGTGCACGACAAGATCGGGCTTTCGCCCAGTCCGGGTTTCGGATTAAAACATATTCAACAGACAACAATATTCCGTCATGGTTTCGAAACCCATTGAATCACTGAACGTCGTTTCCGTAGGCAGCAAGATTCGCGGACTGCGCCAGAGACAGGGCCGTACGCTCGATGACATCGCCAGCGCTGCGCAGCTCTCAAAGCCGTTTCTCTCGCAGGTTGAACGCGATCGCGCCACCCCCTCGATCACCTCGCTCGTGAGCATCGCGAAGGCGCTGGGCGTGCCGGTAAGCTATTTCGTCGATGCACCCACCGAAGCGGGCTGCGTGTGCCGTGGGCAGGATCTGAAATTTTTCGGCTTTGCCAATTCTGCCGACCTTTACGCACGCCTGACCAACCCGTCCGGCGGTCGCCAGCTCGAAGCCATTCTCGTGCGCATGCCGCCCGGCGAGCGCTCCAGCGAAGTCACCACGCACGCGGGTGAAGAATTCCTGCATGTGCTCTCCGGTGAAATGACCCTCACGCTGGAAGGACAGACATTCGTGGTCCGCGCGGGCGACAGCGCGCACTACGAATCGACAGTGCCACACGCCTGGAGCAATACGTCTGATCAGGAAACCGTACTGCTCTGGGTGGGCACGCCGCGTCTGTTCTGATTTCCGCCCACCCGCGCATTGGACCATCCGCCTGCTGCGCGGCGGCCAGTCAGCCATAGGCGCATGGGGAGGTCAGGGCGCCTCGGTTTCGGCCTCTTTCGTCTGCTGCGCTGTGTGCTCGCTTCGGCGCGGCGGTACCCGATGCACAGGTTTCGCCGCCACGCGCGATACCACCACGTAGTAGAGCACCGGTGTGAACACGATTCCAAGCAGCGTCGCCGCAATCACGCCGCCCAGGACTCCCGTACCGATGGCGTGCCGGCCTTGCGCGCCGCCGCCCTGCGAGAACGCGAGCGGCAGCACGCCGAGCACGAACGCCGCAGAAGTCATCACGATAGGCCGCAGCCGTTCGACGCTCGCGCCCACAACCGCGGCGCGCAACGGCAACCCGCCCGTGCGGCGCACGCTCGCGGCCTGCACGATCAGGATGGCGTTCTTCGCCGCAAGGCCGATTACGGTCACCATTCCGACCTTGAAGTAAATGTCGTTGGGCAGCCCGCGCACAAGCATCGCGCTCACTGCGCCGAGCGCACCGAGCGGAACGACCAGCAGCACGGAAAGCGGCGTGATCCAGCTCTCGTAGAGCGCCGCCAGCACCATGAACACCGCTAGCAGCGAGAGGCCGATGAGGAGCGGAGTCTGGCGAGCCGCCTGGACTTCTTCGAATGCGGCGTCGGTCCATTCGCCATACACGCCTTCGGGCAGAGCGAGCGCGAGCCGCGCCATTTCGGCCATCGCTTCGCCCGAGCTATGGCCCGGCGCCGCGCGCCCCGTCACGTCGAGCGACGGATAACCGTTGTAGCGGCTCAGCATCACGGGGCCGAGCGTCCAGTGCGTCGCCGCAATCGACGACATTGTCACGGTTGCGCCGAACGTGTTCTGCACAGGGAGGTCGAGCAACTGGCTGTCGTTCATGCGCGTGGGTGCGTCGGCTGCGACGATCACGCGGCGCATGCGCCCGCCCGCCGGAAAGTCGTCGACGTAGCTGGAGCCGAAGGTGCTGCCCAGCACGTCGGAGATGCGGTCGAACGATACGCCATACGCGTAGGCCTTGTCGCGGTCGACGTCGAGTTCCACGCGCGGCGCATCGGGCAGGTCCTCCGAGTGGATCTGCGCCACCACACGGCTGTTGCCGGCCGCCTCGATCAGTTGGTCGCGCGCGGCCTTCAACCCGCCCATGCCGATGCCGCCGCGATCCTCCAGCCGGTACGTAAAGCCCTCGGAGTGGCCGATGCCCGGCACCGCCGAAGGCAACATGGCCTGCACGTCGCCTTCGAGGAGGGTGCCGAATTGCGCGTTGAGCGCGTCGCGCACAGCCTGCGCGTCTATCTCGTCCTTGCCGCGCTGACCCCACGGCTTGAGTTCGACGAACGCCATCGCCACGTTCTGCCCGCTGCCTGCGAAGCTCCAGCCCACCACGCTCGTTACGTTGCCTACGGCCTGCTGCTTGCCGAGGATCGATTCCACGCGCTTTACCACGTCGAGCGTGCGGGCCTGCGTGGCGCCCGCGGGTAACTGAATCATCACCTGCAACTGCCCTTCGTCCTCGCTCGGCAGGAAACCCTGCGGCAGCCTCCAGTACAGCAGCGCCCCTAGCGCGCAGAGCAAGGCGTAGATCGCGAGCACGCGCGGGCCGCGCCGCAGCAGCGCAGCCACGAGCGCACGATAGCCGCGGGAGGCTCGTTCCGCTTGTGCCGTCAAACAGCGTTGGGGATACGGCACTCGCTTTGGCATCCTTAGCAAACTCGCGCAAAGGGCCGGCGTGAGCGTGAGCGCCATGAACGACGAACACAGCATCGACGCGATCATCGCCACCGCGAACTGCCGGTAGATGCCGCCCACGTTGCCGCTAAAGAACAGCATCGGCACGAACACGGCGGTGAGCACCGCCGTCACGCCGACGATCGCCCCGCCAATATGCTTCATCGCGGCGAACGTGGCCTCGCGCGGTGCGAGCGCACGCTCGTGCATCACGCGGTGCACGCTCTCCACCACGACGATGGCATCGTCCACCAGTATGCCGATTGCGAGCACCAGCCCGAACATGGTGAACACGTTGATCGACATCCCGGCCCAATACAGCGCCACGAATGCACCCATGAGCGTAACTGGGATCACCACCGTGGGCACGAGCGTGGAGCGCAGGTCGCGCAGGAACAGCCACATCACCGCAAAAACCAGCACCACGGCTTCGATGAGCGTGATCACTACTTCGTGGATCGCGACGCGCACGAAGTAAGCACTATCGAACGGAATCTCGATCGCCACGCCCGGCGGCAAACGCTTCGACACATCGGCCAGGCGCGCGCGGATCGCATGCGAGGTCTCCAGCGCGTTGCCGCGGGGCCCGAGATGGATACCCACGGTTGCGGCGGGTTTGCCGTTCAGCCGCGAGTAGAACGAGTAGTCGGCGCGGCCGAGTTCCACGCGCGCGATGTCGCGCAGGCGCACGAGCGAGCCATCCGTCTTCGCCTTCAGCACGATCTGTCCGAACTCGTCGGGCGTTTCGAGTTGTCCCTTCACGCTTACCGACTCGGTGATTTGCTGCCCATTCACGAACGGTGCGTTGCCGAGCGTGCCCGCCGTCACCGGCGAGTTCTGCGCGGCAATGGCCGCGTTGACCTCGGCGGCCGTGAGTCCGTATTCGCGCAGCTTCACCGGATCGAGCCAGATGCGCATGGCCTCGTCGGCGTCCCAGAGCTCCGCCGCGCCGACGCCCGGCGCGCGCTTGAGGTCGCGCAGGATGAAGCGGTTCAGGTAGTCGCTCAACTGCGCTGAATCGCGCGTGCCGTCGGTGGACGTGAGCGCGACGAGCATCAGGAACGTATTCGACGACTTCTCCACGTCGATGCCCTGCTGCACCACCTGCTGAGGCAGGCGCGCCTCGACCTGCTTCAGCCGGTTCTGCACGTCCACGAGGGCGATGTCGGGATTGGTGTCCGGCGTGAAGGTCACGTCGATTTCCAGGTCTCCCAGTGCATCGCTGGTTGTTTCGTAGTACTGCAGTCCCTCGGCGCCATCGAGGCTCTCCTCGATCACGCTCGCGACGTTGTTTGCCACCTCCTCCGCCGATGCGCCCGGATACTCGGCGCTGATGACGATGCGCGGCGGCGAGAGCTGCGGATACTGCGCGACCGGCAGCATGGGAATCGCGAGCACACCTGCCACCGTGACCGCGAGCGCGATGACCCATGCGAAGACCGGCCTGTCGATGAAGAAGAAGGGCACGCGCGGGTAGATTCGGTTACGAGGTCAAGGGGGAAGCGAACGATGGTGCTTCGGCGTAGCGCGCCATGTGAAGCGTATCGGCAAGCACGCCGTCGCGCATCGCGGCGCCGCGCGAGCGGCCCTCTACGACGAAGCCGGACTTGCGATAGAGCGCGATTGCGGCCTCGTTGTCTGCGAACACTTCGAGTTCGAGCCTGCGCAGGCCCAGCGACTGGTCGGCGCAGGCGATGATCGCCACCATCAGCGCGCTGCCTACGCCGCGGCGCTGCCAGGCATCGTGCACGCCGAAACCCACCGAAGCGCAGTGTGAGCGGCGCGGCTTCGCAACTTCGAGATGCGATTGCCCGACCACGCGTCCGTCGATTTCGGCACAAATCGTGATGCAGCCGGCTGGCCGGCTCTCATACCACGCACGCAGAGATTCGGGAGTGCGCCAGCCGCTCAATAGCGTGCCGTGGCGCACACCTGGCTGATTCATCAAGTCGGCGATCGCGTCGAAATCGGCGGGCTCACAGGTACGCACGCGAATCGCACCGGGTGATGGGAACGCGGGCGATGGTGTCGGGACATGCATGGGCATTACTCCGGGGCGAGAGGCAGCGGATCGTGCAGGCGCGCCATCAAGAAGAAGTCGGCGAGCACTCCGTCGCGCAATACGGCGCCGCGCAAACGTGCCTCGATTTCGAAGCCGCATTTTCGGTAGAGCGCTAACGCGGCCGCATTGTCGGTATAAGCGTGAAGTTCGAGCCGCCGCAGGCCGAGCCAGTTATCGGCGAAGTCCAGGATCTGCCCCATGAGGAACGTTCCGACGCCACGGCGCTGCCAGTCGTCGTGGACGCTGATGCCGATCTCGCCGACGTGCGCGCGGCGCAGCTTCTGCGGATGCAGTCCAGCCTCGCCCACGATGGTCTCGCCCACCCACGCGCCAATGATGACAGCTGGCGATACCACGCTCGCGATCCACTCGCGCGCGTGTGCGACTGAATCATACGGTGCGTCCGCATTGCCCCGCACGATTGACGGACTGTGCCGCAGCGCATGCAACGCTTCGGCATCGCCGGGGCGTAACGCGCGCACGACGATCCCCTCGGGTAAGCTCGACTGCATTCTTGTTTCCTTCGTGTTCGAGTCGTCAACAGGCACGCTACAGCGTCAGTTCAAACGACTTCACCAGCACCCCGGGGAGCTGCATGCCGCCCGTCGCGCGTTGGCCCCAGGTGTCTTCGGACAAGCGCAGTTCGGGCTGCGCACCGAGACGTTCGAGGCGCTCGCCCAGCAGGCCGTACAGACTGTCGTCGAAACGCATGGCATCTACCGGTGCAACGACACGCCCCTCCTCCACCCAGAACGTCGCAAAACGCGTCATGCCGGTCAGGCGGCAGCTCATGCGGTCCGAGAAGTTCACGTACCACAGGTTGCCCACGTAGAGCCCCGTGCCCAGCGCCGCGAGTACGTCCGCATCGGCGAGGTCGCCGCCCGGCATCGAAAGCGACGACGGCGCCTCGCTCGCCAGCGCACCGTTGGGTACGAGGCCATACTCTCGCGCCGTCCGTGCGTTCGCCAATTGCGCGACGCTCCTCCCCTCACGTACGAGCGGCACGCTTTCGCGCAAATAGCCGTCGTCGTTGAAGGCAGGAGTAATACCGAGGCCGAGGTCTTCAGTGATCGAGACGCGTGCGTCGAGTGAAAGCTCGCCGCCATGCAGCCGGTAAAGCGGGCTCTGCGATGTCGCCTGCGCGCGCGCCGAAAAGCCGCCCCACGCGGTAACGCCCAGCAGTTCTTCGAGCGCCGCCGGCGCGAGCCAGGCACGGTACCGGCCCGGCCCGAGCGCTCGCGGTGCGAGCGCCAGCACGGACAAGCGTGCCGCCGCCTCCTGCACCTTGCTGGCGAACTTCGCGTCGTCCCAGTTCTCGCCCGCATAAGTCGTTTTGACGGCGCGGCCGCCCGGATGATAGAGAGACCAGCTGAAGCAGAAGTTCTCGACTTCGTGCCAGCCACGGCTGCCGCAACTGGAGGCGAAACCGCGCGCGAGCATGCCGCCCGCATAGAAGCCCACGAAATCGAGGCCTCGCGCGCATTCAGCCACCACATGGATGAGCGCATGCGGATCGCGCAGCCGTCCCGTGCGCCGCGTCGAACGCTGCCACGCTGTCGTGTCGTAGAGCAGATGCGGATCATCAGGGGCGTCGCGCAGGCCCGAGCGAAGGGTCTGCAACGTGGCACCCACATCGCGCAGATCCTGATCGGCGTTGCCGCAGATGTCGAGCGTGGAATACGCCTGGCGAGCGCCATCGATCAGCCGGAGCGTGAGCCTGCCCTGCGAGACGAGGCCCATCTGCCGGACTTTGCCGCGGTTGAAACGAATAAAATCCGATTGCTCTCCGGCAAAGGAAGTGAGCGCCGTTTCACCAGCCAGCAACAACCCGTCGATCGCATCGGCGAGCATCATGAAATGCGAGTGCCAATCCACCGCCACACGCTCGCTTGCAAAGAGTGTGTCGTTCATCAGGCGCCTCCGAATACGTCTACGTTCCTGAAGACGCACGCGGGTGACGCGTGCCCCACACGAATCACCTGCGCGGGCTCTCCCTTGCCGCAATACGGCGTGCCGTAGACCTCGTGGGTGCTCGCGTCGCCTACGGCAACGAGACTGCGCCAGAAGCTCGCCGAGATCCCGCGATAATTAGGATGCTTGACGACCTGCGTGAGCTTGCCGTTCTCGATGAGCCGGCCGTATTCGCAACCGAACTGGAACTTGTTGCGATGGTCGTCGATCGACCATGACGTATTCGAAGTCATCAGAATGCCGTTTTCGATGTTTGCGATCATCTCGGCGAGTGTCTCTGCGCCGGGCTCGATGTTCAGGTTCGCCATGCGGTCGATAGGCGGGCGATTCCAGTTGGCCGCGCGCGAGTTCGAGACCCCTGGCAGCCCGGCACGCTGCTGCGAGAGCGCGCCGCCGAGCGGCCGCTCCAGCACGCCGTTTCGGATCAGGTATTGTTTGCTGGCCGAACTTCCTTCGTCGTCGAAGGCATAGCTAGCGGCTTCTTCGTGCAGCTCCGGGTCGAACGTCACGTTCAGCAACGGGGAACCGTACTGATAGCTGCCGAACATCTCCGGCTTCACGAAGCTCCAGCCAGCGAAGTTGCGCTCATCGCCGAGAATCCGGTCCAGTTCGAGTGGATGACCGATCGATTCGTGAATCTGCAGCATCATCTGGTCCGGCATCAGCAGCAGGTCGCGCGTGCCCGAGGGGCAATTCGGCGCCGCGACCAGTTGCAGCGCCTCGTCGGCCACACGGGCGCCCGCGCCACTGAAGCCGTGCCGTGCGAGTATCTCGATGCCTCCCTGCCCGAGCGCGCCGTGGTCGCCGGCCAGCGTTCGCACCTGGGTGTCGCCGTTGGCATGCGCGGCCACGCTCAGTCCTGGCATGAGGTAGCGAAAGCGCTGCTCGATACGCACGCCGTCGCTCGTGAGATAGAGCTGATCCGCGTGCGCAACGTGCATGCTCGCCACGCGCTCGACGATGCGCGCGTCGAGGTTCGCCGACGCGCATTCGTGCGCGAGCTGGCCGAGCCACTCGCGGCGGGTGGGAAGCGGCGCGTCGACGTTCGGCGAAGCGTAGCTGCCGCTCGCCACGGGCCGCGCAAGGCGGCGATGATCGATCAACGAAACTTGCGCACAGGCGAACGCCCGCGCCGTGGCGATGTCGAGCGCACGCTGGAGCCCCTCTGCACTGAGGTCGGCCGTCGCCGCATAGCCGGCGCCCGCACCGGCCCAGGCCGTCAGCATGGCGCCGCGCTCGCGCAGCGCACGCAGCGGCTGCGCGATGTCGTTGCGCACCACGTGGTCCTCGATGACTTCGTCCACCATGCGCATCGACCAGAAATCGGCGCTGCTCTTCAGCGTGCGCGCGCCCTGCACCCAACGCTCTTCGATCATGTGAACTTCTCCTGTAGCGCCGCCGGCTCGTCCAGCATCGACGAAGCCAGCAGCGATTGCGTGTAAGGATGAGACGGCGCGTGCAGCACGTCGAGCGTGTCACCCTGCTCGACGATACGGCCCGCTTTCATCACGATCACGCGATGCGCCATTGCGCGCATGACGGCCAGATCATGCGTGATGAACAAATAACTCAGCTTGTACTTCTTCTGCAAGTTCGTCAGCAGCGCGAGCACCTGTTTTTGAATCGAGACGTCGAGCGCGCTGGTCGGCTCGTCGAGCACGATCAGCTCCGGCTCGACCGCCAATGCACGCGCAATGGCGATACGCTGGCGCTGGCCGCCCGAAAATTCGTGGGGGTAGCGCTGCATCGAATCGGCGGGCAGTCCCACTTCCTCGAGCAGTGATGCAATACGCATGCGCCGAGCCGCGCCGTCGATCTCCGGCCTGTGCACGGCCAGCCCCTCCCCGACGATCTGTTCGATCGTCATGCGCGGAGAAAGCGAGCCGAACGGATCCTGAAATACCACCTGCATACGCGAGTACAGCGCGCGGCGCGCGCTCGTCTTGCGTTGCTCCGAAAGCGCGATGCCGTCGATGCGGATCTCGCCCGCCGCCGCGCCCTTCAGCCCGAGCACGGTGGCCGCGAGCGTCGATTTTCCGGAGCCCGACTCGCCGACGATGCCGAGGGTTTCGCCGCGCCGCAGACACAGATCCGCTTCGTGCAAGGCACGGAACGTCGAGTTGCCGAACAGCGAGCGCCAGCCCTTCGCGGCGGTACGGTAGTCCACGGCAAGGCGTTTCACTTCGAGAATGGGCGGCGCATCCACCGCGACCGGAGCCACCTCGCGACGCGGTTCGCTATCGAGCAGGCGCTGCGTGTAGGGATGCTGTGGGCTCGAAAAGAGCTCTGCGCTCGTGTTCGTCTCGACGAGGACGCCCTTTTCCATTACCGCGACGCGCTGCGCAAAGCGCCGCACGAGGTTCAGGTCATGCGTGATGAGCAATATGGCCATGCCACGCGCTGGCGCCTCCTGCTCCTGCAGGTCGATCAGCAGATCGACGATCTGCTGGCGGACGGTCACGTCCAGCGCAGTCGTGGGCTCGTCGGCGAGCAAGAGGCGTGGGCGGCACGCGAGCGCCATCGCGATCATCGCACGCTGGCGCTGTCCGCCGGACAGCTGATGCGGAAAGCTGTCGATGCGGCGCTCCGGTTCGGGAATGCCGGTCCGCCGCAGCAACTCGATACCGCGCTCACGCGCCGCGCCGGCGCTGAGCCCCTCGTGCAGACGCAGGCTTTCGGCAATTTGGTTGCCGATCGTGTACAGCGGATTCAGGGCGGTCATCGGCTCCTGAAAGACCATGGCGATATCGGCTCCACGAATGCCGCGCATCTCCTGCTCGGTTTTCTGCAGCAGATCCTCGCCGTCGAACAGCATGCGCCCAGTGAAACTTGCATGCTCGACGAGGCCGAGGATCGACAGCGCCGTCACGCTCTTGCCCGAGCCTGATTCGCCGACTAGCGCCACGCGTTCGCCGCGTGCAATCGAGAGATCCAGTTCGCGCACTGCCTGTTTCTCGCCGAAGCGTACGCTGAACCGCTCGATTTCCAGCAAAGGACGATTCATTATTTACCTCCGCCGAACGCCGAGCCACGCCTGCGCGTGTCGAGTGCGTTACGCAGAGCATCGCCCATGAACGTGAGCAGCAGCAGCGTAATGACGAGCGCCGCGAAAGCCGAGAGCGAGATCCACCATGCCTCGAGATTGTTCTTGCCCTCTTGCAGCAGTTCCCCAAGGCTTGGCGTGGGTGCCGGCACACCGAGCCCGAGGAAGTCCAGACTCGTGAGCGAGAGAATGGCCGCACTCATGCGAAAAGGCAGGAACGTGATGACCGGCGTAAGACTGTTGGGCAGCACGTGGCGCCACATGATCTGCCAGTTCGAGAGGCCCATCGTGCGCGCCGCCTTCACGTAGTCGAGCGAACGGTTGCGCAGGAACTCCGCGCGCACGTAGTCGGAAAGTACAAGCCATCCAAACATTGAAAGCAGGATAAAAAGCAGCCAAAGCGTAGGCTCGAAGATCGAGGCGAAGATGATGAGCAGGTAGAGATCGGGCATCGAACTCCAGATTTCGATGAGCCGCTGCCCAATGAGATCGGTGCGTCCTCCATAGAAACCCTGCACCGCGCCCGTCAACACGCCCAACGCGACGCCCGACACGGTCAGCGCCAGGGCCATCAGCACCGAAAGCCGGAAACCGTAAAGCAACCGCGAAAGCACGTCGCGGCCGAACTGATCGGTACCGAGCCAGTTCGTGGCAGAGGGCGCGGACGGATACGGTCGCGCCGCGAAGTAGTCGATCGTGTCGTAATGAAAATGATTGGGCGGATAGATCGCAAAATTGCCGTTCGATTCCAGACGTTGCCGGATATACGGGTCGAGATAGTTGGTCCTCGCCGGGAAGTCACCACCGAAGATCGTCTCCGGATAATCCTTCACGATCGGGAAATAGTATTGACCGTCGTAACGCACGACGAGCGGCCGGTCATTGGCAAGCACCTCGCCGAGCATGCTGATCGCAAACAGCGAGACGAAGATGACAAGGCTCCAATAGCCGAGCGGCTGCGCGCGAAAGCGATGCCACGTGCGGCGCCAGGGCGAGACCGACGGCGCGTGCGCAACGGCGGCGGTTTCAGCGGTCCAGGCGGTGGAACTGGATACGGGGGTCGACGAGGACATAGCAGACGTCAGCAATGAGTTTGGTTACGAGGCCAATCAGCGTGAACAGAAACAGCGAGCCCAGCACGACGGGGTAATCGCGGCGGATAACCGAGTCGTATGAAAGCTGCCCCATGCCGTCCAGTGAGAACAGCGTTTCGATGAGCAGGTTACCGTTCAGAAAGGCGCCAATGAACGCGGCGGGCAGGCCCGTGACGAGCGGAATGGCTGCGTTGCGCAAGACGTGTTTCCACAACACATCCCGCTCGGGCGCGCCTTTGGCCCGCGCGGTCAACACGTACTGGCGGCCGATCTCTTCGAGGAAAGTGTTCTTCGTGAGGATCGTGACGATCGCGAAGTTGCCGACCACCGAGGCCGTCACCGGCAGGACGATGTGCCACAAGTAGTCGAGCACCTTACCCGCGAGGCTCAGGTCCGCGAAGTCATCGGACGTGAGGCCCCGCATGGGGAACACCTGCCAGAACGAGCCGCCACCGAACAGCATCAGCAGAAGCACGCCGAGCACGAAGCCCGGCACCGCGTAGCCGGAGAGCACGAGTATGCTCGTCACCGTGTCGAATCGCGACCCGTTGCGCACCGCCTTGGCGATGCCGAGCGGCACGGATATCACGTAAGTTAGCAGCACTGTCCACAAGCCGAGCGTGGTGGAAACCGGCAGCTTCGAGCGGATTACGTTCCAGACGCTGTCGTGCTGGTAGTACGACTGCCCAAGATCGAACGTTGCGTAGTTCCTGAGCATGAGGAAATAGCGCGTGAGCGGCGGCTTGTCGAAGCCGAATTCCTTCTTGATCTGCTCGATCTGTTGCGGATCCACGCCCTGGCTGCCGTGATAGCCGCCGCCTCCTGCGCCGGTCTCGCCGCCGCGCGTCGCATTACCATGGCGCAGTTGCGCCATGATCTGCTCCACTGGGCCGCCGGGCACGAACTGCGTGACGACGAACGTGAGCGTGACGACGCCGATCAGCGTCGGCACCATCAGCAATAGACGTCGAAAAATGTAGGCGAACATGGTGATCCTCAGTGGACAGCCGCTTGCGCGGTCCGGGCGACCTGTGCGTTTTGCGGCTTGCGATACCAGTAGTCGATGATCCAGTCCTGGGCCCCGAACGATACGGGCACGACTGACGGATAACCGAGCGACGTCTTGTATGCGATGCGTGCGTTAGGTGGGTAGTACTCCGTCACGAGGTAGTACTCGTTCAGCAGCACACGATCGAGAGCACGCGTTGCCGCTTCGAGATCGTCGAGCGTGTTCGCGGCCTGCACCGCCTTCACGAGCGCGTCGACGGCCGGCGAGCGCACGCCCGGATAGTTTTCCGAGCCCACCTGCGAGGCAGCCGCGCTGCCAAAGCGGCGTTCAAGCTCCGCGCCGGGAATCGTCACCGGGCTGTAGAGCCAGGTGGTCATGTCGTAGTCGAAGTTGTCCAGGCGCTTCTGGTACAGCGCACTGTCGATTTCACGCAGATGCGCATTGATGCCCAGTGTCGCGAGGGCCTGCGTATAAGGGAGGATCACGCGGTCCATGCCCGGCTGGTCGTCGAGGATCTCGATGTTCATGGGCTCGCCAGCGGCATTGCGCAGCGCGCCGTCACGATAATGCCAACTAGCCTGCGCAAGCAGATCGCGCGCCTCGCGCAGATTGCCGCGCAGCGAATCGGGCGGCAGCGTCGTGGGCTGCCTGATCATCGGCCCGAACACTTCCGGCGGCAGGCTCGCACGCCACGGTTCGAGCAGCTTCAACTCCTTCTCGCCCGGCACGCCGGTCGCGCCGAAGGGACTTGCTTCGAAATAGCTGTGCAGGCGCAGGTACTGACCGTAGAACATCATGCGGTTCATCCAGTCGTAATCGAATGCGAGGGAAAGCGCGTGGCGCACGCGCACGTCCTGGAACATCGGCTTGCGCAGATTGAAGAGCATGCCCTGCATCTGTGCCGGTCCGTCCGGGAAATTGGTCTGTTTGAGCATGCCGTTACGGAAGTTCTTGCCCACATACTTGCGCGCCCATTGGGTCGCGCTGTCTTCCACGTGCACGTCCGCATCGCCGGCCTTGAACGCCTCGAGTTGTGTGTACAGGTCGAGGTAGAGCTTGAACGTGATGCGCTCGAAGTGGTACATGCCGCGGCGCGTGGGCAGATTGACCGCCCAGTACGCGGGATTGCGCCGATACGCAATCTGCTTGTCGTTCTTGCGTTCGGCGATCAGATACGCGCCGCTCGCTATGGGCGGCTCGTTCGAGAGCTGGTCGAACGGAACGCGCGTGCCGTCGGGTTTCATCCCCCACTTCGGCGAGAAGATGGGCAGGTCGCCTGCAATGAGCGGCGCGTCACGCTCCGCGCGACGGAACTCGAAACGGATTGTCGAGGCGTTCACCACGATCACGTTCTTGATCACCGAAAACTGCGCATTGAAGAGCGGCGAAGCCTGAGGGCTCGTGAGCGTATCGAACGAATATTTGACGTCGGCGGCCGTTATCGGATCGCCGTTCGAGAAGCGCGCAGCCGGGTTGATATGGAACGTCGCCGAAGCCAGGTCGGCCGCGACGTCAACGCGATCGGCGATCAGCGGATATTCGGACGCCAGCTCGTCCCAGCTGCGCTGCATTAGCGTGTCGAACATCAGATTCTGGATGTCCGGCGCGGGTGCGCCTCGCACGAGGAAAGGATTCAGCGAATCGTAACTTTGGAACTCATTGTAGTTTTCGAAACTCAGGACACCGTTCGAGGGCGCATCGGGGTCCGCGTAGTCGAAATGGGTGAAGCCGGCGGGATACTTCGGCTGGTCGTACTGCGCGAGCGCCGTAGCCGCTCGTGCCGGCCCCCCGGCAAGCGCACCCACTGCCATGACCAGTGCGCAAGCCGCACCTGACCAATGCGGCGACAATCGTGACAAGCTCAACTTCTTCAATCTCATCGTCTGTCTGCATGAGGACTTACACCGGCGCGTGGCCGATGCACGGTTCGTCTGTCCGACGTGGCAGGGGTTTGCCGCCGTCGCTCGCCACTACAGGAAATATTCGAGGCAGGCGGCCTTGGCCGCCTGCCTCATCAACTACCCACTACGTTGCACCGATCGCTCAGAACTTGTACGTCGCTCCGATCTGCGCGAAACGGCCGATATAGTTGTACAGCGACGTGTCGTAGCCGGTCTGGTCGAGCGCGCTGCTGGCAAAGATCGGATCGAACGGAGGCGTGCGGTTGAAGATGTTGTTGATGCCGCCGTAGATCGTCCAGTGCTTGATGCCCGTGTAGGTGACCATCAGGTTGAACTGGCTATACGAACCCACCTTGTCGGCGACCGGCGTGGGCGCGGCCACCGAAAGCGTCTGCGCGTACGGGCCCGTGAACATCCACGTAAGCGCCGCATTCCAGCCGTGATAGGCCCAGTCGAGCGTCGTATTGCCCTTCCAGCGCGGGAAGCTGCCGCCGAACGGCTGCGTGATCGTGAAGTTGTTGCCCGCACCGTTGATGGGACCCGTGGACTGCCCGAGCGTGAAGTCCTTCACGTACGCCCAGTCGGCCGTCAGCGTGAACGTGCCCACCTTCGTCGGCAACGCCTGGCGGAAGGTGCCTTCGAAGCCGTTTGTGTCGAGGTAGCCGAGGTTCTCGTACGGGAACACTTCATAAACCACCTGGCCCTGCGCATTCGTCACGACCTGCGACGGCGAAGCCGCCTCGCCGATGACGTGAT
Organism: Paraburkholderia sp. BR10937; assembly: GCF_040965695.1. Lineage (NCBI taxonomy): Bacteria > Pseudomonadati > Pseudomonadota > Betaproteobacteria > Burkholderiales > Burkholderiaceae > Paraburkholderia > Paraburkholderia sp. BR10937. Next base: position 91,214 of record NZ_JBFRCL010000017.1, on the reverse strand, counting down.
CGACACGGATCTTGTACCAGTCGAAGCCGAAATCGGTCGTGCGCGTCGGCGAAGTCTGGAAGCCGAGGTTGATGTTGCGCGTGCGTTCAGGCTGCAGGTTCGGATTGCCCTCGGTGATCGTGGTGACCGTGCCGGTGGCCGACTGCTGGATACCGAGCGTCTGCGAAGTGCTGTTCTCGACGAATGTCGGCGCGCGGAAGCCGCGGTTATAGGAGCCGTACATCGTCAGCTCCTTCACGGGCTGATAGCGCAGGGCGAAGCGCGGCGAGAACGCACCCCCGAAGTCGCTGTAGTGGTCGTAGCGGCCCGACTGACTGAACGTCAGGTTGTGGATGATGGGCACGTCGATCTGGTAGTACACCGCCGCGACGTTGCGCTGGCCGTTGACGGTCTGCAGCATCGGGTTCGCCACGAGGCCCTGGGAAAACTCCGCACCCGGGTTAATGACTTCGCTCTGGTGCAGGAACTGGGCGCCGAAGCCGACACCGATATCGCCCGTTGGCAGATGGTACAGATTCGGCGTGGCGAGCGTTGCGTCAACCGTATCGAGCTTCGAGATGCCCTGGTTGTTCGCATCCATGTACAGGCCGTTCAGGCCGTTCGGCGTCGACGACGGATTGGCGAAGTTGAATGTGCCGTTCTGGTAGATGTTATTGAGCGTCGCAGCGTTGAGCTGGTTCGTGTAGGTATTCGAAACGTTGCTCTGCGAGTGGCTATAAGCAGTCGACCAGTCCCAGTCCCCATACTTCGGCACCGTGAACGAACCGCGAATGCCCGTGGACGCACGCCAGAAGTTCGCGTACGTCTCTTCTGCCACGGTACGCGGGAACGAATAGGTGAGCGGCGTGTCCACGCCATACGGGTTGTACGGGTTGCTTGCGGGAACGACGTTGTTGAACGGCGTCAGACCGACGCCCGGAGTATAGGTGAGCGTCGGGGTTTGCGGGCTGCCGACGATGTTGTTCCAGAGACCGTCGTTCGTGGTCGTCTGGGTGTAGCTTTCCCACAGATCGGCAAAGGCGGTGGTCGTGTCGTCGACCTTGAAGTCGGCGTGGACCTTTGCGCTCGCGCGAGTCGTCTCCGGCGCGATCGACATGCCGTTGGCGGTGTTGAACGCGCACACCGTGCCGCCCAGCCCAGCAGCCGCGCCCAGGAAATTGCTGCCGGCAGGATGGACGGAGCCGCCGTATGGGCACCCGCTCAACGCCTGTGCGGTGTTGGGCCCCGTTTGCCAATAGGACGGCGCGAGCAGCGAGAGGCCGCCCGGCTTGTTCGTGAAGTCCTGCGCCGCTGTGGAATCGCGGTCGGCCAGCGTCGAGCCCGCCGAGTGATAGACGCTCGCCGATGCGGTGACGTTGAAGCGGTCCGCATTGAGGTCGCCGAAGCCCGCCAGCACGCCGAACTTCGTCGTGCCGTTGCCGCCACCGTCGCTCACCGAACTGCCGTAGCTGCCGTCGAGTTGAAGGCCGCGGAAATCGTGCTTCGTGATGATGTTGACCACGCCCGCAATGGCGTCCGAGCCGTACTGCGACACAGCGCCGGTTTTCACGATCTCGATGCGATCGATCGCGTTGAGCGGGATGGTATTGAGGTCGAAGAAACTGTCGGTGCTGTTCGAATAGAAGGCGAACGGCGCAACGCGCTGGCCGTCGACGAGCACGAGGGTGTACTTCTCGCTCAAGCCGCGCAGCGCGATACCCGCCGCGCCGGCTGCGAAGTTGCCCGCCTGGCCTTCGCTCCAGCTATTGGCCGAGTTGGCCGAAACCGAGCGCAGATAGTCGGACACGGTCGTCGCGCCGCTATTCTGAATGTCCTTCGTGGTGATCGTTTGCACCTGCTGGAAGCCCGTCTTGTCCGATTGCCGGATCAGCGAACCGGTCACTTCGAACTTCTTCAGCTGCTTGACGGTGGCTTTGTCACCAGTCGTGGCGGCTGCGCCGCCCGTGCTGTCCGCACCCGTCTGCGCGCTCGCGCCCGACTGCTGCGCGGACGCTGGCGCGGTTGCATTATCCGCCGCGATCGCCGCGCCGCCGTTGGTCACGGGCTGGCTCTGCGCGAACGCCGGTACCGCAAACGCCGCTGAAAACGCCAATTCCGCCCAGATTATTCTTCGAATGGCAACAGCCAATGCTCTTTGTTTCACAGTTTCCCCTTCTCTCTCGTCGGTCACGTCTACTTCGTTATGCGAAGCAAGGTCTCGTGAACCCCCGCATTAGATTTGACGACGCTGTCGCATCGCGCCACTTTTTTTACCTGGATTCGCCCTCCCCAGGGCTCTTCCATTTACAGCCGACCACTTGCCCCCACAACTTCATGCTGCTTCACTTCCGTTACATCCACCCCTGTCGAGCCAGGCCGCGCCACTTTTTAATACGCATACCTAAGCACCCGTCGAGCTTGTAGGCGTTTTCGAGATTCACTTACGCGCTCACGGCTTCGACGCCACCACCACCCAGAGCTGCGCCAGATCAGCGCTGCCATCGTTGCCCTGTACCGCCTTGAAAGTCTGCACGGCTCGCGCTTTCTGCCCCGAGGCAAGATAAGCCTCACCTAGGCGCAGTCGCGCTAAATCCTGGTGATCAAGGCCGCCCTTCGCTATGAGCGATTCCATGGTCGCGAGACCTTGCTTCGCCTGCCCCGCATACACCTGATTGAACGCCGCATCGAACGGCGCGACGGGATTGGCCGGGTCGGGCGCGGTACTGGCGCGCTTCGCGGCCAGTGCCTGCAGGCGACGTTCGCGCTCGGCCCCGGCATCGTGGCCGAGCACGCCGGAGGCGAAACCCTGATCGATGACCTGCTTGCCTTCGGCCGTGGAGCCCGCAACGATCGCCAGTTGCGTCATCTCCATGTAGTCGTCGGCGCTCGCGAGCGAATCCGTTGCGCGACGCAGGCGATACGTGTCCAGATCGAGTGCGCCGAGATAGCCGGGCTTGCTGCGAATCGCGTGCAGCAGGTCATCCCAGTACGACTGCTTCGGGTGATAAGCCACGAGCTTTTCGAGCGCACCGCGATAAGCTTCCTGGTCGTTCGCATGCTGAGCGCAGGTGCCGAGCAGTTGCAGCTGCGCCTCGTCCGGCGCATGGCCGCTGCGTACCTGGGCTTCGACGCTCGCATTGAGCAGGCGCGTCGCGCTGGCGTAGTCGCCCGAGAGATAGTACGACTCGATCAGCAGCGTGGCCATCTGCGGGTCGCCGCCGCCCGCCTTCTGGTAGCGCTGCCCGACCTTGATCGCCTGGGCATAGTTCTTCTGCTGGAAGTAGATGCCCGCGAGCGCTGCCGCGGTGCGCTGCGCGTCCTCCCCCTTGAGCTGTCCGTTCGCGAGCAGCGATTCGTACGCCTGCGCAGCCACGCCGTTCTGGCCCGCCGCCATCGCCGCGGCGCCGCGCATCTCTTCGACCATGTACGTTTCGTACGGCGACTTGTTCGGAACAGCCGCAGCCTGCGCAATCTTGTTGAGCGCGTCCTCGTAGTGGTGCGCGCGGTACAGGGACTGCGCGTCGTTCAGCGGCTTCGCCACATCGGGACGCAGCGTGTCAGCTGCCCGCGCCGCTGTCGGCACCATGCTGAGCGTCGACAAGCCGCTCACTGCGAGCGCGAGCGCTGCCTGCCTGAATCGATAAGGAATGTTCATGGCTTTCGAATGCCTCACTGCATGTACTGTTCGTTGCCGATCAAGCCGATCTTTGTCGCACCTTCTCGCTGCGCTGCCGCCATCACTTCCGCCACGTCCTTGTACGGCGCCAGCCGGTTCGGACGCAGGTGAATCTCCGCCTGCTCCGGCTCCGCCGCGACCTGGGCAAACTTACGCTCCAGCGTCGCCTGGTCGGGCACCGGGGTGCCGTTCCAGGTCAGGGTCCCGTCGAAATCGATGTCGATCTGCACCACCTCCGGCTGCACGGCCGGCGGCGGATTGCCCACTGGCAGGTTCATCTTCACCGCGTGCATCTGGATCGGAATGGTGATGATCAGCATGATCAGCAACACCAGCATCACGTCGATCAGCGGCGTGGTGTTGATGTCCACCATCACTTCCGGTTCGCTGCTGCCGCCGCCCGACGATACGTTCATGCCCATAACCGCCCCTTAACCGCCGCGCGCCGGCGGCTCCGTAATGAATGACACTTTCGCGATTCCCGCCCGCTCGCACGAAGTGATCACGCGCCCGATGGCTTCATAGCGCGTCGCCTGATCGCCGCGGATATGCACTTCTGGCTGCGGCGTCTGGACGGATGCTGTCTTCAGACGTGCCAGCAGCGTCGGCGCATCGACGTGTTGCTCGTACCAGAAGAAGTCACCATCGCGATTCACCGCGATTTCGATGCTCTTCGGCTGCGTCTGCAGCGGCGTGACCGTCTGCTTCGGCAGCTGGAGCTGCACCGTATGCGTCACTACCGGAATCGTGATCAGAAAGATGATCAGCAACACCAGCATCACATCGACGAGCGGCGTCGTGTTGATTGCCGAGATGACCTCGTCGTCGCCCTCGCCTCCCACGCTCATGGCCATGGCGTGCTCCTCAGTCGGCCATGACGGCCGCGCGCGGCGCGCTGCGCGCGGCCCGCTTGCCGCCAGCCAGCAGCACCGTATGCAGTTGCGCGCCGAAGCCGCGGACACGCTCCATCACCGCCTTGTTGCGTCGCACGAGGAAGTTGTAGCCGAGCACCGCCGGCACAGCCACGCCCAGCCCGATTGCGGTCATGATGAGCGCCTCACCGACCGGGCCCGCGACCTTGTCGATCGAAGCCTGACCTGCAATGCCGATGGCGGTCAGCGCGTGATAGATGCCCCACACCGTCCCGAACAGGCCGACGAACGGCGCGGTAGAACCCACGGTGCCGAGGAACGCCAAGCCGTCCTGCAGGCGGTTCGACACGTTGGTGATCGCGCGCTCGACCGAAACGTCGATCCACGTGTTGCGGTCGACGGCTTCGAGCAGCGCTTCGTCGTGATGCTCGCCGGCCTCGATTGCGGTCTCCGCGATGAACCGGAACGGCGACGACTCCTCGAGCTGCTTTGCGCCTTCTGCGAGCGACGGTGCGCTCCAGAGCTGCTCGTCGGCGCTCTTCGCGCGACGATTGGCGCGGAACTGCTCGAAGAACTTGGTGATCATGATGTACCAGCTGCCCATCGACATCACCACGAGCAGCAACAGCACGAAGCGCGCGACGAAGTCGCCGTTCTTCCAGAGCGCGCCGAGACCGTACGGGTTCGTTACCGTCTCCGAGGTGGCCGGTGCGGGGGGCGGCGCCGGCTGGTCCGCGCTCGCGGCCGGTGCCGGCGCGGCGACCGCCGCAGTGGCGGGCGCCGACGCGACGGCCATGGGGGCGCTAGCCTGCGCGTTGGCAAGCTGGGGGGCGACAAAGGTATCGACCGTGGCGACGGCGATCAACATGCTTGCCGCGAGTGCGGCGTAGGAACGCTTTTTCATGCCTGCTCCAAATCATCCGTTGAACAACTAAAAATCCGGGTATTGACTCGCCACCCGATGACTGCAGTCCGCGCGTCAGTTGAGACTGAACGAGAACGGAACCTGAACGCGTACCGGCTGGCCCTGCGAAATACAGTCGAACTTCTTGACCGCGTTGAATGCAGCGGCATCCAGGCTGTCGTCGTTGGCCGACTGCGCCACTCGCTCGTTCGCAACGTGACCTTGCGGATCCACCACGAATTCAATGAGCACGTCGCCGGTCACGCCGTTGTCCTGTGCCTCCTTCGGATAGCGGATCGACGAACGGATCTCATCCGAGTTGGGACACACGACGCCCACTTCGTGGCTCACCGGCTTCTGCGCGGGTGCGGGCGGCGCAGGCGGTGCGGGCGGCGCGGTGACAGGCGCGCTGACCACGGGCGCGGCCGTATGCGCGATCGCTTGCTGCGGCGGCGCCTGCACCGGCACTTCGGGAGGCGGCACGAAAGGCGGCGGCGGCGGCGCGAATTTCGGCGGCGGCAGTTGTACGGTAGGCAGCGGGGGCGGCGGCGGCGGTGCGACGGGCTGGATGATCTTCGTTTCGATCGGACGCTGGATGATCTGCACGACCTTGTTGGCAAGACCATTGACCAACGCGTAGATGAGCACGATGTGCAAAACGATTACTGCGCCAATTCCGCCGTAGCGGCGCACAGGATTCTGCTGCGTACGCCCGAATTCGCGCGGGCGGCCCGGACCGCCCGACCGCGCGCCTTGAACTGACGCTCCCACTTGCACTTTCATCACCACCTTCGCTCCCTCGGCGCAGTACGCCCAATCCTGCCGCAGAAAACCCTCGTCACGCCATGATCACAAGTCGCGCGTGACAGAAACCAACTTGATGCGAAATTACATTCGCACTACGAATTAGAAAAGGTAGCCCATGCGCCAATTTCCTGGCCGCTCATGAGCCCGCAATGCTTCTTTGCTTATCGATAATCGATAGTTGTACTAACCCAATACATTTCGCTTCGGCACCAACGCGGCCGACTATCCGTCATTTGCCTTCCGCCTGAACGCCATCAGGGGTCTCGGACCGCCAGATCTATGTGTCAGTTTTGTTGAAGCGGATCGAAGATAGCAAAAAAAAATGCCGGTGAGAAAACTTTTTTTGATGGAGCAATATCATGTTTAGGTATTTGCTCTCTAATTGCGAATTCCGGCACCAATGTGGTTCAAGCGCTTTCTGTCGATCATCGTAACGGTGCAAATATTCATTAATTACAAAATCATTATTTAATGATTTCACGTTTACAGCGTTAATTCAGGCGGCTCTGATGGCGGCACATGCGAGCGTTTCGTGAAAGTGTGCAGATGTTGTCGCTCGCAATTTCCGCTAGCGGCGTCCACGGGAGCGGACGAGATCGGGGGGAGTCGACCGCGAAAAATCTATCTGGAGCGGCAAGGAACGGAAGAAAGGGGCACTGTCGGCGCTGTGCGACGACCGGTTGAAGGCGCAACGACTGTGGATTTCGGCTTATCCCTGGCGGCCCTGCAACAGCTCGTTGCACAAGATCAGATCCGCGCTTATGACGTGCTCCGCCGAACATGTAGGCATTGCGGCAGGTAACGGCGGATCAAGGATTGGCGTATCCGGACTTTCGCGACCGGCCTCGGCAAAGTAAGGGTGAAAGTGCCGAGAGTGATTTCCTGCTTGTGCACACCCGAGCCGTTGGACGACAACGATGACTCCACCGACCTACGATTCTCTGAATGTTCCGTGGAGCCACTTCCGCCGGCGCACCGGACGCCCGAAGTCACGTATCTGTGCGCCAAACACGGAGCATCCGTCTCTTATCGCGAAGCGGCCCGTCACGTCGCGTGAGTACCACTGCAAGAAGTGCGCATATTCGAAGTAATCGCTGGTCGCGTCGAACGCGATGGAAAATCGCACGACGATTTGTGTCTGCCATGCGGCGTTGTTCCGTTAATCGGGCATAGAGACAACATGGCCCCTGTGTTTTCGATCTCAGGCGATACGGACGGACTTCAACCTGCGCGGCGCGGTACGAACCGGCGAGAGCCAGCGCGAGCTGACGACGCAATTCAACATCGAAGGCGATCCGTTGATCTGGGACGATTTCGCCTACGCCACGCGTGAAGACCTGATTCCTCACGTCGTAGAAAAGACCGGCGGTACGGCGTTGGGCCTGAAGACCGACACGTACAAGGACATCGAATTCAACATTTCTCTGACCCCGCTGGTCCAGGGCAAGGATAACCAGATCGTCAATCGCCTACGCGCTTCAGCCACAGCGTAATTGGCCAAGCCGGCGGCGGCACCGCAACGCGGCCGCCGGTCAGTGTAGTGATTTATCCGCTGCTGCCCGCGAGACGCGTGCTAGCTGATGAACCGACGGGCGAAAGTCGGCCGTAGATGGCGTGGGATCGGGCGCTGCTGAAGCGCTCGCCTGCCGCCAGGCGTTTGGCGACTACGGAAGCGACATCCCGCCTGACGAGGCACTCATTGACGGTGCGAATGACCAGGTCGGATGTAAGGGAATGCTCATCGGAACCACGCGCCGTTTCGCATGACCGCCCGTGTTGAGGTCTGTCTCGGCCTCCCGCGGGCGTTTTTTAGGCTACACAGATAGCCTCGGCACATTTGTTTTTTTTGTCTTTTTTGGCCGGCGAAGCTCCAGCTATCCAGCTACCTTGGGACAAAGGAGACAGAGGGTGATGGCCATCCTTATCGACCCATATGCAACAACGATCAGAAAGATCAGGTGCAACGGCGACTACGAGCAAATATCCCGACTCATAGAATGCACGCTGTTCGATGCCGTGCTGCTACCCAACGGGGACGCGATCTACGTCGACAGCGAAAGGCTCCTCACGCCCATTGCGGAGCGGCGTTTCTGGGCCATTCGGAAGTTCTACCCGGGAGAGCTCTTTCCGGGTAAGGGCCTCCTGCTGGGCTCGGACAGTATTGGCAATTCCATCGCACCGCAGATGCCGATCGAGAAGATCAAGGTGCTCGTCACGTTCCTCCGAGAGGCGCCCTTGCAGGAGACGCCGCCTGACAGATCGCTCGCCACGCGCATAATCGGCGTTGCGCGCAAGCGGGCAAAGCTGTCCAGATGAGTGCTGGTGGGAACGTGTCGCGCCCGCTACGGAAGAGAAGGTCACCGGCGAGGCCTGTCACGGCTCGCACAAGGGTCTCGCTCACGGCGAACTGAAATAATATGGATTATTGTGTGAGCGGCGGAAGTTTTCGCCAGAAATGAAGACACTATGGCGATATTAGGATAACTTTAATTATCATGATGTGTTTATTTTTTCGTCAAACTTTACTATATAAAAACACACTGCAACCCGTTATCGGTCCCCTCCCCTACCGAACCAGTCAGCCTCCCGTAGCTCTCAACGCAGAGCAACTATAGTTGCGGATATTCCGTCGATAAACAAATGCATTCGCGCAAAGGCGACTACCCCTGAATCATCTTTCCAGGGCCGTGATGTAGCGGCTGAATGGCGGCGAATACGTGCGCCCCCTTCTGTAGAGCCGTCAGGATATCCAGGGTCTGGGAAAACAGGACGAGGCCAGCAACACACACGAACGTCGCACGCGAGCGGCCAGTCGATGCAATCTGCTCTGGACACACAAACACAGTTTCGCGGGCATCCCCCGCAGTCACCGTGTCCTGAAGGATCCGCAACTGATGGATGATCCTGGCCAGAAATATGAGCCCCTCGCTCTCATGCTGAAGAGTCGTTGACAAGCGTGCGAGGTCGTCAATAGATCCGGGCTCCCGGTACCGGCAGGGAAGCGCTTGAGGTTGCGGGACAGTTCCAGCCGGACATGGTCTTCCTCGACCTCCGTCTGCACCACATGTCGGGCCTGGATGTCGCGACGCAGCTCTCGGCCCGGCCGAAATCCGGCCGCCCGGTTCTCGTGGCCCTCACAGGCTACGGCCAGCCAGAGGACAGAGAGCGAACGCGCGAGGCAGGCTTCGATCACCATTTTGTCAAGCCCGTGCCGGCGGAGGACATCCTGAGCCCCGTCGCGCGCTTCAAGGAAACGCCGGATCCGTCTTGACCGGTGCTTGCGTGCTGCCGGCCTACCTGCAGGGAACGTGTCGCACGGCGTACGCGGGAAGCGACGCGCTTGATATGTACGACGAAAATAAGCTCTACGCCGAAACACGGAAACGTTTACTTTGTTGGGCGCTACGGTCACTGCGGTTGTCCGCCAGCGTATTCTCCGCTTTCCTCGCGTGGCTCACGGCTGTCCTTGCTGATGAACATCGCGCTTGCTACAAATGGAAATGGCGAGACAGTTCCCGCGTTTCGCCCGCTCGCCTGGGGCGCCTGACCTGGCATATCGACTCAGTCAAGGGATAGCTTCGATCCGTTTGAACCTGGGTCCCGGAGATCATCATGCAGTACGAGTACGGCGGCTGGATCATTGACGCAACGCCGGAATTTTTCCCCGGAAAATACCTTGCGCATGCACGTCTGACCCGGGTGTCGCCGGATGACGGCGAGGAACCGGAGTTGCATATTGAGCGTAATATCGCCTGTTTTGAGAGTAAGGACCTGGCAGTCCAGTGTGCATACCAGTGGGCAATTGCGTGGATCGACGAACGGGAGGGCGGTGTCGCCAGCGCGCAAGAAAGGCCGCTTGATCGCGCAACGCCATCCAGAGCGCAGCAGGTCCGGTAACGAGCCGGGCGCCCGTCGATCCTCCCGCAATCTGTCGCCTGGCTAACATTCGCCTCCAGGATCAGACGGTCCCCGGATCACGTCGACCCATCCTGCCCGATGGGCCGTTTTTTTTCTGCAACCGGCGCAACACCACGATGCCAGGGTCACCGAAGGCACCGCTGCCCGTCCGCGTAGACCGCATGTCGCAGCTGCACGGCTACGGGAAAGGCGACCCGACTGCCACGACGGACATGGAACTGCGTGGGATCCACCCGGCGCCAAAACCTGAATGCAAGTCTTTATCAACTGCCCGCAAGGCATGACCCTTGCGCGGAACCAGAAGAACAGGCATTGATTCGTGGATGGTGGCCATCCTAATTTTCAGGACGCTTATGTCCGGTTTTATCCAATCGGAAATTCATCGGTCTCGCAGATGCCACGCCGCAGCGCTGGTGCGAACGCTGGCCATACTTGCGGCAAGCTGTTCGCCGTGCGCGGAGCTGTCTGCTCAGCCAACTCCAACTGACAATGCCACCAGCTTGCGCGCCACCTACGAGAGCCTGAAACCACAACTCGACCATGCCGCGTTTCATCGCAGGCTGTATCTGGATTCCCGCGAGTCCCCCTCCACAGTCACAGGCGAAATCTACGCTGTGATGGACTACCCATTCGGGACCGTCAGCGATGTCCTCAATGACCCGATACAGAGCCCGAAGAACTGGTGCGATGTGTTGATCCTGCATCCCAATGTCAAGTACTGTCACGCCTCTGCCAGCAGCAGTGGCGACACGCTGACCGTATATGTCAGCCAGGAGGAAGTCGCTGCAGAACTCGCAGCCACCTACCGCCTGCAATTCGATTACGAACCGGCGACCACCAGCCCGGGATACTTCCAGCTAAAACTTCACTCCGATAGCGGGCCGCTGAACACCCGCGATTATCAGATCGTTCTGGAAGCAGCGTCGCTCGGGAGCGGTCGCACGTTCCTGCACCTGACGTATGCGTACAGCTACGGGGTAATCGGGCGTCTTGCCATGAAAGGCTATCTCGCAACTTTCGGTCGCGGCAAGGTCGGCTTTACCAACCTCGCCGATTCCTCCGCGGCAGAGCCGAAATTCGTCGACGGAGTGCGCGGTCTGGTGGAGCGCAATACCATGCGCTACTACCTGGCCATCGATGCCTATCTCGGTGAACCGTCGAGCCTACCGGACAATCGCGTCGACCAGCGTCTGAGCAACTGGTTCAGCGCCAGCGAGCAATACCCGCGGCAACTGCACGAAATTGACCGGCAGCAGTACATGGAGATGAAACAGGAGGAATGCCGGCGCCAACAGGCGCAACCGTAGGGGCTTGCCGCGCGCTGCCGCGGCGCCGCTATTTTCTGCCTGCATCCCTTGCATGTCGATCAGGAGGATCGATGGATCGCCGCTGTTTCCTCAAGTCATCGGCCTTTTTCACGATTGCTGCAGTCGGCACGGGCGGCGCTCCACCGCAGGTCAGGCCAGCCAGCGCAGCACCGAGAGGTCGCTACCGGTTTCCACAGGGCCTCGCCAGCGGTGATCCGCGCGAGCGCTCCGTCGTGTTCTGGACGCGGTGCGTGGCGGTGCCTGACGACGCAAGCAATCGCGCGGGAGGCGATGCGAGCACGATCCCGCTACGACTCGAGGTATCCACTCGACCGGACTTCCCGGCCCTCGTCGCTAGCGTACCGCTCAGTGCGCTGGCTACCTATGATTTCACCGTTCGCGCTAAGGTGACGGGGCTCTCACCGAAGACCCCGTACTACTACCGGTTCGTCGCAGGCGACGACAGCAGTGCCACGGGAGTCGCGCGCACGGCTCCGGATCCAGACGAAGCCAACGCCCGGGTTCGCTTCGCGTGGCTCAACTGTCAGGACTGGAGCGTCAACCACTGGGAGGCCATGAGCCTGCTGGTAGCCGAAAGCGATCTCGATTTCGTGGTGCATGTGGGCGACTACATCTATGAAACGATTGGCGGGGCGAGGCACGACGCTGTCGAAACGAGGCACCTGGCGTTACGATTTCCGGATGGAATGTCGCTTCCCGGCGGACGCGTTTGTGCCAATACGCTCGAAGACTACAGGACGCTCTATCGCACCTATCGTACGGACCCGCGCTTGCAGATGCTGCATCAGCGCCTGCCGATGATCGCAATATGGGACGACCATGAATTTTCCGACGACTGCTGGCAGGATCATGAGGTCTACACCAATGCGGAAAGGCAGGAGACGCAGCGCCGGCGCGACGCCAGCCGTGCGTGGGCGGAGTACATGCCCGTGGACTGGAGCGACGTACGCTTCGAACCGGAAAATCCGTCGTACAACAACATTCGCATCTACCGCGATTTTCGCTTCGGCATGCTGATGCATCTTGTGATGTCGGACGAGCGACTGTATCGCGACGACCATGTGGTGAGCGAGGCGGCCGTCGCCCGCGCGCACGGCCACGACCCGGTGCATGGCAACGACGCAGTCGGCTCGCGCTACTTCGTCAAGCAGGACGTGCTGCAGCGCTTCGAGGCCCGGGATGCCGCGCAGACTGGCCGCGCCCCGTCGATGCTCGGCCCGCAGCAAACACTATGGTGGAAGGCCACGATGAAGGGCTCGCCCGCCACCTGGAAGGTTTGGGGCAACGAGGTGATGCTGAACCGCCTCTGGGCGGTGATGCCAGGTGCGCCAATGACCCCTGCAGCACGCCTCGTGGTCGATTGCGACGCCTGGGACGGCTATCCGGCTCACAAGCACGATCTGCTCTCGTACCTGAAGGAATGGGCAATCCATAACGTCATCGCGATCACCGGAGACCTGCATGCGTTTCAGTGCGGCATCGTGCGGGACGATCCGGACCCCGCTATGGGTACCCCGGTGATCGTCGATTTCGTCTGCGCCGGTATCAGCAGCACATCCTTCTACGCCGACCTGAAAGCCGCATGGCGCGGCACGCCTCTCGCGTCGCTCACGGCCACCCCGGCGAGACTCGACGCCTTCCTGATGACAAACAACCCCGATCTGCGCCACGCCGACCACGACGCGCACGGCTACGCGTCAGCGACCGTCACGCCAGAGAGCTTTTCCGTTGTGTTCAACAAGGTGAAGCCGTTGAACCTGGACGGCACCACGCCGGCAGATGCCCTGCTCGACCGCACGCGGTTGACCGTGCAGAGGGATTCGGTCGACGTGCGTGTTGAGCGCTTCTAGCATCCATCGCTCGAGATCGTTGTGAAGGACGCCCGTGAAACGCAGCTACAGCGAGCTGGTTTCCGCCAGACACTCGCCGTCGCCGGGTCGCACCGCTTCAGCGCCCCGACGCAACGACGGTTCGCGTGGGCCTATTCATTCGGATAGTTATGCGCCGACGCGGCACAGGCTAGAGTAATCATAGAGGGTATCCCGGTATCCCTCGGTCTCCAAAGGAATTGTGCCCGCCCAGTGCGGGCATTTTTTTGATTCATGGCGGATTATCACGAAGCACGGCAAAGACGGCCCGAGTCGGACCAGTTCGAGTCGTTCTCGAACAATGCGGCGCAGGCATCGCAATGTCTCCATGGACGCGTAGTCATCGAGTTCGGACGCACCGTACCTGGCAGAATGCGGTCCTCTGGCCCCAAAGCTGCTCTGGCAACATTCCACACATATTCTGCGCAACCTGAATGTATACCCCCGTACCCTATCCATGGTAATATAGCCCCCTACCGTATTCAGGGGGCTAGCCGTGAGCCATACGATTCGCGAAAAACAGAAGCTACTCAACCGGGTTCGCCGCATCAAGGGACAGGTTGAAGCCATCGAGCGTGCACTTGAAGAAGAGCGCGGCTGCATGGACGTGCTCCAGCTCATCACCAGCAGCCGTGGCGCGATGAACGGGTTGCTTGCTGTGGTACTCGAGGATCACATCCGGACGCATCTCGTCGACGCGGAGCCGGACGACGAGCACGGCAGCGGCACCGAGCAGCTGATTGAAGTAGTCCACAGCTACTTCAAGTAAGAGGGAACCATGAGTCAATTCGAAAATGCTGCTTTCGGAGCGGGGCACGACCACATCTTTCTGGGCGCGGCCCATGAAGACAACGAGCGCAGGACGTGGATGGTCATCGCACTGTGCAGTGCGATGATGGTGGCTGAAATTGTTGGCGGAAGCCTTTTCGGCTCGCTGGCGCTCGTCGCCGATGGTCTGCACATGTCGACACACGCCGGCGCGATGCTGATCGCCGCTTTGGCATACACCTACGCGCGCAGACACGCGAGCGACAGCCGCTTCGTGTTTGGCACCGGCAAGCTGGGCGACCTGGCCGGCTTTACCAGCGCCATCGTGCTCGCCATGATTGCGCTGCTGATCGGGTACGAGGCCGTTTCGCGCTTTCTCTCTCCCGTGCCTATCCACTTCGGCCAGGCGATCCCCATCGCGGTTCTCGGCCTGCTGGTGAATCTCGCCAGCGTCTGGCTGCTCAGCGGCAGCCATCACGGCCACAGTCATGGACATGGCCACAGTCATGGTCACGGGCATGAACATGAAGACGAACACGGTCATGAGGAGGAGGCGCATCGCCTCCTCGGTAGCGCGGGCGTATTCGCTGTGTCTGTCTTCGAAGATGGTGTGCCGCCCGTTTTCCGCATTACGCCTGAAACGGCTTCTTCGAGGCTGACCACTGACGCGGTATCAATCACGACGGTTCGCCCCGACGGTTCCCGCCAGACCTTCACGTTTGCAGACCGTGGGAGCTATCTGGAGTCGAAAGAAGACATTCCCGAGCCACATGCATTCAAGGCCATTGTCAGCTTGCCCGATGGAGAACACTCAATCGAGTTCGAAGAACACGATCACAGTCACGACGAAGCGCATGCAGCGGCGAATCGCGATCACAACATTCGCTCGGCCTACATTCACGTCATCGCAGACGCGGCCGTTTCCGTGCTCGCGATCATCGGCCTCCTGCTGGCCCGTGCGTTCGGCTGGGTCTGGATGGACCCGCTTGCGGGCATCATCGGCGCCCTCGTCATTGCAAACTGGTCGTGGGGCCTGATGCGCGATACCGGACGCATCCTGCTCGACATGAACCCGGACCGGCGCATCGCCGAAAACGTCCGCCATGTCATCGAGGACAACGGGGACACCGTGCTTGACCTCCATGTCTGGCGCGTCGGCCCCGGGCACATGAGCGCGATCCTGTCGGTAGCCACCCGGGAGGCACAACGCAGCCCAGGCTACTACCACGAGGCACTCAGGCGTTTCAAGGATCTGTCGCATCTGACAGTCGAAGTGAATCCGCCCCGTACCGCGGGCCGTCAAGTCTCCTTGTATTGATCTGTGCGCGTTTGACGGCAAAACGGGGTTCTGCACGGGCTGTTATCGAACGCGGGGAGAAGCCCGCGACTGGAAAAAGATGACCGACCACCGGCGCCATCAGATCCTCAATGAAAGGCCACGACGGCAGGAAAAGCTGGGACGTGGAGCGACACAGGCGTCGAAGCACGACTGAACGGGCTCACACGCTATCGCGGCGCCATGATTCGCAACACCGGATGCCCGTCGACGTCCTTCAGCGGAAAGTACGACCGGTGTGTCGCTGCATCGACATCGACAACGTGCGCATTGGGTCCCACGTGCCCGTCGCCAATCTTCGACAGGCGTGACGCGTTCACGCTGAACATCGAGACGACGCCTGCCTCGCCGGCCACATAGACTGTGCGTAATGGTGGGTCGAACGCCAGGACATCCGGGGCGTCACCGACATCGAACGCCGAGACAACCTTCATCGAACGCATGTCGAGCACCAGCAGGCGATCGTTGCCCTCGCAGGCAATCAATGCGAGGCGAGATTCCGGGACGATGAGCAGCCCGTGATTGCCTTTCGCGCCCGGCAAATCGGTACGGGAAACGATCGCGTTGGTGCCTGGGTCGATTTCAACAAGCTGGCGTCGCGTCTGCACATTGACGAAGATGTGCCGCGACACCGGATCAAACTGCGAATTGCCAACTTCCCCGTCGAGCGGAATTGTTGCAACACGGCGGTTACCCGGAACATCGATCACGGTCTCCGTTTCCCCGGTCTCATCTGAAATATAGAGTCTGCGGATGTCAGGCGCATATGCCATGCCGTCGGGATAGACGCCGCCGGGTGTCCTGGCAATGACCATCAGGGTGCGCTCGTCGATTGCGACAATCTCGTTTGTGCCGGTCGCCGATGCATACACACGGGACAGTTCGGGCACTACGAGCACGCCATGCACAGACGAGATGCCGGGTATGCGCGCGACAACACGGAACACGAGTGTATCGAACACCACAATTTCACTGTCCCCGAGATGCGCGATGAACAGCAGATGCGTGCGAGGATCATAGCTTTCGTAGTCGAATCGTGACGCTCGCCCAGGCAGTGGAACGTCCTCGACGTGCTTCAGTGGCAGATTGCCGGTTGCTGCGTCATCCGCTCCATGTGCGACGCAACCAGCAACGCTACCGGCCACAGTCACGATTGCGAAAAGCATGCCGAAGAGCTGCGCAACGAAGCGACGGGATGCGCTGGCGCGATTCACGACGACTCTCTATCTAGCCTGATATGACGGAAAGCGGCGAGCACCGAGAGATCGTAGGCGATCTTGAGCACGCCGCACGCTATCAGTGGCGCGCCGAGCCATCCGGCTCCCAGCAGCCCTCCAGCGATCGTCGGCGCGACCGCCGCCGCGAGACTACGCGGTACCGCCGTAAAGCTCGCAGCGGCCGGTCGTTCGGATGGTGTCACCACCGCCATTACATAGGCGCTCCGGGTCGGCACATCGAGCTGCGACAGTGCGCTGCGCACAAGCAACAAGCCCAGGGTCAGTGGTAGCGTCGGCGCGAAGGCGGCAGCGATCAGGCTCACACTCGACGGAATGTGTGTGAACACCATCGTGTTGAGCAGGCCGATCCTTCGCGCGATCGGTGCGGCGGCCAGTTGTGAGCCTGCGCTGAGCAGCCCCGACCAGAAAAAGAACTGCCCTGCTGACGCGAGCGAAAGGCCAAAGCGCTGGATCAGCCACAGCGTGAGCAGCGAGTTCACGAGCAAACCTCCCGCAAACGCATCGACACTGAACAGTAGCGCGAGCCGCGTGACGATCGCGCGCGACGGGCCGAGCGGCGCCCGGGCAGTTGCCGCGTGCGCCTTACGCCTTGGCAGCCGGAGATACAGCAGGAAGACGACGAAGCCCGTGATTGCATAGACGATGAACATCGCGCGTATGACGACGAGTGCGGAAAGGTCGGAATGGGCTACAGCCCAGTCCGGTAATCCGGCGAGCAGCGCGCCTAGTGCAGCCGAGAGCCCACCCACGAGGCTGTAACGGGCGAAGAGCGCGGTTCGGACGTCGCCGTTGGCGGATTCGGCGAGACATGTGTGCTCAAGCGGCAGAAACAGGCTGACGTCACCCGAACTCGGGTTGAGCGTGCCGACAAACGCCACCACGAGCAGCGGCCAGAGTGACGACAGGAATCCAAATGCCAGGCCGGTTGCCGCCATCAGCGCGGCAGCGAAGAGCAGCAGCGCGCGCTGCGGGTAACGGCCACCCATCAAGCCGACAGCGATCGTCGCGACGGCAGAGCCCAGCAGTGTGGCGGTGCCGATCAGGCCAACCGTGAGCTTCCCGAAACCCAACGACAGCAGATACGCTGGCAGCAGTACGGCAATGAAGCCGTCGCAGATCCCGCGCAGGCTCCGTGCAACGAGCAGCAGCCTCGCGCTCCGGTCCACGCCCGCTGGAGGAAGCAGGATTGAGCGTGGCGCCCTGGCAGCAGTCATTTCAGTACCCGGGTATCCGCATCGACGTCGCGCCTGGCGCGTGCATCACGCCGTCGCGCGTGACGGCATCGCGGCTTGAAGTCTCATTGCAGCACTATCCCAATTGATGATGCTGAAAAGCTGGTTGACGTAGTCACTGATAGGCCAGTTCCCTGGTATGAATATGGGACAGCATCATTGCTGCACCGACTGCGACGGTATCGTGCAGAAAGGTACGTCGCGATTTCATAGGCATTCCTCGCGGTAATCCCGCACGCGGGTTACCAGGCGTGCAGATGGAGAACCGGATAGAGCACGAGGCCGATCAGGGCGGCTGCGACGACGATCACGGGCTCTGGAAGTTTCCTGAAGCGCCACAGCAGCAGCACGGTTGCAAGTGCGATCAGCGCGGTTGGCCAGTCGATGACCGAACGCCTGGCTATGACGACGACCGAACCCGAAATCGCCCCGACGGCAGCAGCGGTAATGCCATCGACAAACGCCTTCACGGCAGGCAGCCGCCCGTACTTCTTGAAGTACGGTGCGGGCAACACAGTGAACAGGTAGCACGGCAGAAACGTGCCGAGCGCGGCGACGCAGGCACCGGCCAGCCCTGCAACCAGATAGCCGATAAAACCGACTGTGATGACGACCGGCCCCGGCGTGATCATCGCAACGGCCACCGTATCGACGAACTGTTTGTCGTTGAGCCAGTGGTGCTCGGTCACGACGCCGCCGTAGAGAAACGGCACGATCGCCAGGCCCGAGCCGAACACGAACGCACCGGCCTTCGTGAAGAAAAGACCAATCTGGCCGAGCAACGGGAGATCCAGTCCGCTGAAGATGTCAGCAAGTGCGGGCGCCTGTGTCACGGCTAATGCGTTGACGCCGCCTTTACCCAGCCATCGAGGCGGAGAACGGCGCAGCCAGTTGACGATACCGCCCGCGATGAAGAGCCACGCGATTTCGGATTCTGTGACGACTGTTACCGCCGCAAGGGTCAGATAGATGATCCAGAGCAGCCGGTCCGCGCCGAGCGTCTTTGTCGTCAGCCTGTACGCGCTCATGGCAATGATGCCGACGACTGTCGCACCGACACCGTAGAAGACCGCCTGCATCCACGACAGTCCGCCGAAATGCAAATAGGCCCAGCCCAATGCGACGACCATCAGGAACGAGGGCAGCACGAATGCAAGTCCTGCGACCGTGGCGCCCAGAAGGCGGTAGTGCACGAAGCCGAGATAGATGCCAAGTTGCGCGGCAAGCGGGCCGGGCATCATCTGCGCCAGTGCCAGCCCTTCACGGTAGTCCGCTTCGGCAATCCAGCCTCGCTGCTCGACCAGATCGCGACGCATGTAGCCGACGAGCGCAACCGGTCCGCCAAAGCCCACAGTGCCAAGCTTCAGCATGTAAAGTGCCATTTGGCCAAGCGTGTAACTGGGCACGTGCGCGGTGGTCGTGCTCATTGGCGTTTTTCCGTCTCGCTGAATCTTTCGCTGGCCACGAAATGCGTGTACATCGAGTCGAGCACCGGGCTCATCGCGGCGAGCAGTTGGTCGTCGTCAGCCGCACGCTCGCGTGTCCCGGCCATGACCGCTTCAAACCCGATGGCTTCTGGCACGCTCGCACCACCTACGTCGAGCGCGTGGACCATTGCGCCCAGCCGCACTAGCGCCGGGTCCCTGTCCAGGCCGAAGCTCGCCAGCAGCACTTCGAACGTGACGCGGTCTCCAACATGGGTAAAGGCTGCACCATCGAAATCGAAGCCGAGCGCGTTGGCTGGGCAGGCGTCTGGCGACGGCAACCAGACAAAGCGCGCGTCGCGGTCGATAAAACGGCGGATCAGCCATGCGGTCGCCACCCGGTCGACCCACATGCGCCTGCGAGTCGCCCAGGTCCGCCCCTGATAATCCTCGACGGCTAGCGAACGGATTGCGCGGTCTGCTGCGTGTGGCTCGCCAGGCGAGAGCACCGTATCGACGTGCGCCACAAAATCCTGCCAGGCCGCCTCGGCACGCGTGGCCGCCTCACCTGGGAAGAAGTCGATGGCGACGATGGTCTCGTAGTCCTTGCGCAGGCGCCGCATCCCCTTTGTTAATTCGGCGGCGGACTGGCCCGAAACCGCTTTTCGGGCGTCGGCGAGTGTCCGGATGAGACCCTCGTACTCGTCGGTACGATCAAACAGCGCGCGAAATTCCGTGTCCTGCGACGCGTCCAGACTGGGCGCGCGCAACAGATGGGCCGTACCGCCGCTTTCGCTAATCGCGACCGAAAGTTCGCGCAGCACGCCCTCACGCTCTTCCGTGTAAGGCAGCAGGTAGATGCCGTCGCGCAGAACGGCGCAGCCCCGCGCCTTGAGTGCCCGCCAGAAGCGCATGCGCGCCGTCGCATTCTCGGTGGGCAGCGTCAGTACAAGGACCGACCAGGCCGATAATGATTTCATGTAGATTATGCTACTTCCTTGTAGCGGAATCTACAAGTTTACTTTTCTTCGATCAGAGCCCCGTCGAACGACGAGCGGCGTGACCGGACAGCGCGCTCTTGCGCGCGATTCCTGTCCAGCGCCGAAAGCCGTCAAGATGCATGGTGGAACGATCGACTGTTGTCCTCGAAGAAGCGTAGCTCTCCGCTTCACGCCCTGAGTCACTCAGTCAAGCTTTTGGAGGGGGAACCGTGAGGTTTGCAAGAAGGGGCGAGCCTCGCTTCCTCAGTGCGTTCAGGTAGATGCTCTCATCGTATCGCGTCCGCTCTGCCCATGCGTCAATGCCGATACCTTGTTTGCCCTTGATGCTCGGGCGGCGACTTCTCGTCCAGTCGCCGCCGCTTGCGCTCACGGCAATGTGATCTTGCGGGTGAATTCGGACGTCACGTTTGGACTCGTGGCGACGCCGAACAAGGGGTAAATAGTCTTGGCTCCGCTCGCGCTCAGGCCCATGTAGTCGCCGAGGAAATGGCCGCCACCCGCCAAGGGAGCATTAAGGATGTTGAACGAAGAATCGGTCAGCTTCCGTTCGTTACCCCAGTTCGCAGAGTTCGTGCACGAAGTAGCGGTCGAACAGACCACCGCGAAATAATCGGTGCCCTCGAACCCGGCAGGCGTGTTCGTGTCATTTCGAAAATCGTAGTAGGTCACCACAATCGTGCTGCCGTCGCCAGACGGCACTACCGCCGGAATGAAGGCCTGTTGACGACAGGGGTTCGTCGCGTTTGGCGGCGTCTTGTTGACCATCACCGGTTGTGACCAGGTCGCCCCGCCGTCATCCGACTCGCTGAATGCGATTCCGTCGATCGGGATCGACCCAGTGGGCGTAGTGCACTTCCCGGACGAAAAGCGGTCGTCCTGCCAGGCGAGATAGATTGCGCCCGAGACCGGGTTCACAGCGGCACTGTAGAGAATGGCGGCATCGCGTATCGGCTGCGCGCTGTCGGGGGCGACCACGCCGACGGACTGAATATCGTTGGCGAACGTCGGCCCCGACCAGCTCCCACCTTTATCCGAGGACTTGATATAACCGATGCTCAGGCCCGACGGCGTAACGTTGATCGCACTGAAGAAATCGAGCAGGGTCCCATCAGGTAACACGCGCACCATGTTATCGATTGTCTGTGCGTTCGTCCCCGGCTGGTAGATCGGTGCTGCTGCGCTCCATGTCACGCCATTGTCGGTGGACCGCGAGAAGAAACTCGGGCCGGTAAAGTTAAACTTGAAGACGGGGGCGCCACCTGCTGCAGCGTTACGCAACTGGCGGGCAATCGCGACACCATCGTTTTGCGCGAGCAGACGGGCACCTTCCTTCGTTGGTGGGAAGACGCTCAACTGATCCCAGACTGCGTAGACGTATTTGTTCGCGGTCGGATCCGCAGTGAGCGAGTTCTTGTCGTTGAGCACATGCGGCGAGTTGGTGCGGATCAGAGTAACGGGTGTCTGCCACGTCGCGCCGTGGTCACTGGAGCGGCTGACCAGCATCCCACTATTTCGGGCTCCGAATGGAGTCGTCGGCTGCGCAGGGTCCAGTACCAGAGAGAAGAAAAATGCCGTTCCGTCTTGCGCGAAATCTACCCAGGGATCGGAAGCGCGCCGAAATTTTCCTCCGGTGCAGGCGGTTACGCCGGATGGCACTGAATTGGACCAGGTGCTGCCTGCATCAGTGGAGACGACGCCTACCAGCCCGCGTGAACCGCCGTCGTCCCAGCGGTCCTGCTGGTGGCCGGCGAGAAGGCGGGAAGGATCGGTTGGATCAACCGCAACCCAGGGCTCGATCGAGGTGGCGGGATACAGGACGCTGCCGAATGCCGACTCCTGCGCGTGCACCTGGTCGGCAGTGCAACCACTAAACGGGTCGCCCGCGGCGACCTGGACAAGCGCCCCCAGCGTTTGCGCGTGCACGCCTGGTCCGACCGAGCACGCGAGCGCAATGACGCCACCGCCTGTCATGGTCTGAAAAGCAAACCGGGATAAGCGTCTGATATTGATTTTCATTCTGAGCCTCGCGAAAAAGGGAAAACGCCCGTGCACTGCCGGCTGTCCATCACCGGCGCCATGACTTCCGCACCTTGATCTTCCGATACATGTGAAAACGACTTGCCCTACCGCAAAACCAACGCTTGTTACCGTCCTCTGCGACACATGGCGATGCATCTACGGAAACACACTAGGTCGCGATAGCCGCATTTGTGTGAAAAATTCATTACGGATGCCAGTTCACCACGTGGCGCCCCCGTGTCTGTTGGCGTGGTATGAGGATTGCAGAACAACGGTCAAGCATGTATGCGCTTGCAGAAGCGTGGCGCCAGACTTCCATCAGCGGGCTGGACGGCATGAGCTGACCCAGTTATCGCGCTTCTCTCGCAACGTTATTTTATTCGGAATGCTTATTTAACAGGGACGGCGAAAAAACTGCGTTGCCGGATATGTCCAGCGAGTGTTATCGGTCGGCGTCGAAGCAAGTCAGAGGGTATCCCTCAAGCGACGCGGCAGCGACCGCGGTGAGCGGAAGCGAAATGAGAAGCAGATAGAGCCGCAACTGGACGACCGTCGCAGCGGTATTCATCCACATCAGTGGCATCCTGTTCGCCTGCGCGGCCTATTCTGCGGTCGAAGCGTCCATCGAATGATGATGCATCATGCCGGAATCGTGCCCCTCCATCGCGTCGTGGCCGTGATCGGACAACTGCGCATCAAACCATACGTGCAGTGCGGCGACGAGGCGAGGCTCGTCCGTGCGATACACGATTTCGCCGCCATTGGGCAAGTCACGATAGTCGATCTTCAGTTCGCCCGGCTGGGCTGTACGCAGGACAGCGAGGCCCGGCATATCGTTGCCATGGATCTGCTCCGGTGCTTCAAAGTCACCGGCGGCGAATTGATGCGCGATCCCGGCCAGATGCCCGCGGATCATGGCGACCTGCTTCGGATCATGATGCTTCGTGACGACCTGCTGGATCCCGCCGTCTGCAGTCTTCGTAAAGATGTGAGTGGTAGCGGCAAGCGAGAATGGCATCACCTTTGCGCCCTGTTGTGCAACATCTCGCTGGCGTGCCGTGACTTCGGCGATGGCGGCCGCGGAAAGAGCGGCGGCGCCGAGCAGAACGGCAGTCCATGCCACGATTACAATGGCTGAAGGGCGTTTCATCGGGTACTCCAGTCGAAAGTGCGCAAGGCGCCTGGCGTCAACATCCTGCTCAATCCATGACTGCAATCATACGGGGAGTACGCCGTTCGCAGGCGAGCTCAGCTTTCGCGCATCCGTTGTATACGCCACGTCATGGGCGACGCGGCGGCTGTCGTGTCCGCCGACGGCGATTTCAACCGGGAATAGCCCCGCGCCCGCGCACTGCTTTGCGGCAGGCCGCGTCACCTGAGAACGACGATGCTCTCTGCACCAGGCCGAATACGCAATCGAACCTCTCGTACAGGATGTACCAGGCAATCACTTCCGTGATGGGGGGACCTACTTCCGGCTTTTCAGGAATGCCCGTCCGGCAGCCGTAATCGCAATACTGGAGCGTGCACCGGATGGGTAGCTAACGAAGCCCGCGCTGATCAATTCCCGCGTGACCGACCAGCCGAGCGCCGGGGCGTCTCTCCCATAGCGAACTTCGGCGAGGCGTTCCAGTGCCCAGATTGAGGAAGCGGATAGGGTTTGCTCGTCTGGCGTGTCATTGTCGATCATTGCTTCTCCAAAGAATTCACGGGTACTTGTTGCGCATTGCGGGGCGCTACGCCATCAGTGGAAAGCCGACATTCCCTGTCGCGTCCAGTCGTAGCGCGCACCCATCCCGATGCGTACGGCTGTTTCCGCGAGGTCAGCGCCATGTTGCCCGGCGTGTTGATCTACCTGCTTAATCAAAGCCTCGAGTGACGGTAACGGGACACCGTTCTTCCACGCGCAAGCGCATCCGGCGCCGCGCGCAGCATGGTGCTTTGCATGCCGCGGCCGTCAAAGTACAGCGAGACGAGATGTTCGGATTCCATAACGACCGGGATATCCGGAGCAGCGCCTGGGCCACGGGCACGGATATTCGGGAGTGGCCAGTTGAACCGGGGCATGCGGTTCACCCCTGCTGTAGCAGCGGTAAAAGCGCGTGAAGTGCTGCCTCTTCGTCCGGGCCCGCGACCAGCACCTGAGCAGTGGTCCCGCCGCGCACCCGTAGTGCGTCGATTGCCATGCCATCCTTCGCGTTGCCGCGGCGTCCATTCGCGACCAGCAGGATGTCGCTTTCGAAACGGCGCGCCACATTGACGAATACCTTCCGGGCAGCGTCCGACCCATTCCGGTTCCACCCGGAACCGGCTTCAACATCCACAACGGTTGCCATGTTCTTTTCCAAAATCTCGGGACAGCTCCCTGGATTCAGTGCGAAATATCGATCTGGCAGTCCGTGAGAAACGCCCTGAGTTCGCCTTCCCACGTTGTGTCCTGCAGATCGATGCTGACGCCGGCAAGGCGCGTCATTTCGAGGTTCAGGTGAACCGCTTCAAGCGATCGCGGCCATACGGCCTGCGCAAAACACCGGCGCTCTACGTCCAGAAGGAGCCGTGGATGGTGCCGGAACCGCGCGCTGGCGACTGAGATCGCGTCCAGCACGTGCCGGGCCGATTCGCGCGGATAGACGAAGGCCAGGTGAATGCCGGCCGCCGCGAGTTGCTCACCAACGTCATGGAAGCGGTGGATCATCTGGAACCCGCGTTCGCCACCGCGCCCAACACCTACCAGGACCAGACCGCGGCTTCCCACGATTTCCTGCACGCGAACCAGGCGACGGTCAGGCGACAGCAGCGCTCCATCCAGATCGAACATGACGACATCCTCAGCGAATCCGCCCTCAAGTTCGCTGAAGGGCGGCGATCGTCATTATAATACAACAACAATATTATGTGCCTTACATTATAATGTTGTGTGCGCGAAAAGATGATCGCCTCCGGCGAAGCACGCATCTTCTTCCTGACTGACCCGAAACTGTTTTCACCGGAATCCGCAATGAACGCCGCCCCCGCATGCCCGCAATGCTCAATGGAAAACACCTACCCGGACGCCGCGTTGTATGTGTGCGCGGACTGCGGCCATGAATGGTCAGAGAGCGGGGGTGTGGAAACCGTGGGTGAGCCGGAAAGAGGCGTGGTGAGGGACGCAAACGGAAACGTCCTCTCAGACGGCGACACGGTGGTGCTGATCAAGGATCTGCGCGTCAAGGGCTCCTCGATCACGCTGAAGATGGGCACCAGGGTGAAAAATATCCGGATCGTCGGCGGCGATCACGAGATTGACTGCAGGACCGATACTGGCAACTTCATGCTCAAGGCCTGCTTCCTGAAGAAGTCCTGACCGGGAGGCCTGCAGCCGCGCGCGAAGCGCTGCGGTTTTTTACGCACTTGCCTGACTACGGGTTATATCGAGAATGGACGGCGACCAGACATCCTGTGACGCATTCGTCGAGTTCCTCTCGACGCCACTGAATGACAGGCGACCCTTCGTGCTGGAAACGCAGCACGCCGTGTCCCTGCACTTCGATCACTTTGCCACCCAGAGCTGCATGTCGCTTCGTGCGCCGGACAGGCTCACGCTCGGCTATACGCGCACGATGATGGGGTTCCTGCTGCTGCAGCCCGCTCCCAGGCACATCTGCATGATCGGGCTGGGCGGGGGCTCACTGGCGAAGTACTGCTATCTGCATCTGCCTGAAGTGGTGATCACTGCGGTCGAGATCGACCCTGAGGTGATTGCGCTGCGCGACGTGTTCAGAATTCCGGCAGACGACGCGCGCTTCAGGGTGGTGTGCGCCGATGGAGCAGACCACATCCGGAATGAGGGCGCCGCAGCCGATGTCATCCTGGTTGATGCCTACGTGTCGGGCGGGGTCGCGAGCCAGTGCACGGATATCGCGTTCTTCTCTGCCTGTCGCGAACGGTTGACAGAGACGGGCGTACTTGCGATGAATTTCACCGATGACGAACCCGCGCTGGACCTTTACGTTGAACGGCTGAAATCCGTGTTCGGCGCCTCATACGCATTGGTCCGATGCGGGGACGACAGCAATTTCATCGCTTTCGCCTGGAAAGGCAGAAGCCGTCTGCCGTCTTCGCGCGTCCTGCTCGATCGCGCCTTCTCGTATGCGTGGGCGGATGACCTGAGGCTACCGGTTACCGCCAGACGACTGAAGGGCGGCGTGAGCCTCGACCCGAAACGGTTGATCTGGCGTGAGAACGGCCACGCACACTGGGAGCATGGTGCGTGAACGTGCTGGCCCGGTGAGCTTCAGTCAGCGCTGCGCCCGACCCGCTTGCCTAGCGCGCTCTTCGTCTTGTAGGTCACGCCGTGACGTTCGAGATATTCGCGGATCAACTGCCGGACAACCTGCGAAGACGTCAGATCCTGCGCAGCACAGAGCTTCTCGAATGCCTCCTTCTTGGCGGGATCGATCAGGATGGTCAGACGCGCGGTTTTCGTTTCCATTGGGAGAGGCAGGAAAGGCAAGTATGATAATCGAATTATAATACACTCACGTTCAATGCCAATGCCCGCGCAAGCGCGCGAGGCCGTCCCGATAGTCACGACGCCCTGGACATTGATTCCCTGCACAAAGCAGTTCCGGTAACACTGCCGGGGCCCACGCACTACAGCCACTCCCCCGCTTCACGCTCCTTACGCAGACCAGCGTGCCCGGTTGCTGCCTGCGGAAACAGGCGAACACGTCGTCGGCGACAAAGGTGAGCGACAACCCGGGCCGACGGTTTGCGCTTGCACTGCGCCCACAGCGAGCCCTTCGGGCGCTGTGCGAGGCGTGCGCCAGCACACCTGGTGCATTGGCCTTTTCGGCTTCATGTAGCTCACATGATAACGTTATTATCATGGTCTGCTAGCCGTATGCATCTTTCGATGTAATATTATGCGCAGGACTGGTCCGGTGTGCCGGGCTCGGTCCATGCCCCTCGTTCAATCCGAGCGCACTGGAGACAATCCGGATGGCAAGCGTGCCTGGCGTCCATTTCGTCCTGCTGGTCGTGGTTGTCTGGCTCGCGCTCGGCGCGCTGGGCCTTGGGGTTCTGCATCGCACGAGGCTGGTCGCGCACAGCCTGTTTCCGCTCGGCGCGCTGGCTGGCTTGCTGCTGGGCGCGGCAGGTGTGGTTGGTGTCTTCGCCGAACCGTCCGCCATGCTGCTGCCGGTCGGCCTGCCCGGCCTTCCGTTCCATCTGCGCCTCGACCGGCTGTCGGGCTATTTCCTGTTCGTGCTCGGCGTCGTCAGCGCGGGGATCGGCGCCTTTTCCGCCGGCTATTTCCGCAAGGGCGAAGGGACCGCGCCCGGACTCATCTGTTTCGAATACCACGTGTGTATCGCGAGCATCGCGCTCGTGCTCATCGCAGACGACGCCTACGCGTTCATGGTTGCCTGGGAAACGCTGACGCTGTCCGCCACGTTCCTCGTCATGACCAACCACCGGATCGGCGAGATCCGCCGCGCCGCCTACCTGTACTTCCTGATTTCGCACATCGGCGCGCTCGCGCTGCTCCTGTGCTTCGGCATTCTCCAGGCGCGCACCGGCGACTACACCTTCGCCAACATGCGGGCTCAGTCGCCCGCCCCATTCTGGGCGTCGCTCGCGTTCCTGTTCGCGATCATCGGATTCGGCGCCAAGGCCGGCGTGTTCCCGCTGCATGTCTGGCTGCCGGAGGCGCATCCGGCAGCGCCGTCGCCCGTGTCGGCGCTCCTGAGCGGATTCGTGCTGAAAGCCGGCCTGTACGGCATGCTGCGTACCGTGTTCGACCTCCTGCACGTGCAGATCGCGTGGTGGGGCGTGCTGCTGCTCGTGCTCGGCGTTGGCACCACGCTGCTTGGCGTGGTGTTCAGCACGATCCAGGTCGACATGAAGCGCCTGCTCGCGTATTCGTCGATCGACAACGTTGGCCTGATGATCGCAGCACTCGGACTCGCGGTGCTGTTTCGTGCTTGCGGCATGCCGCTTCTGTCAGCCCTGGCGCTGACCGCGATGCTCTACCAGATTGCCGCACACGCGTGTTTCAAGAGCCTTCTGTTCCTGGGTACGGGCGCTGTGCTGCACGCCACCGGAGAGCGTAACCTTGGCAGGCTGGGCGGCCTGATCCGGTTCATGCCGTGGACCGCGTGGGCCGTGCTTGCGGGCGTCGCGGCCAGCG
This sequence comes from Paraburkholderia sp. BR10937, assembly GCF_040965695.1. Classification (NCBI taxonomy): domain Bacteria; kingdom Pseudomonadati; phylum Pseudomonadota; class Betaproteobacteria; order Burkholderiales; family Burkholderiaceae; genus Paraburkholderia; species Paraburkholderia sp. BR10937. Next base: position 62,675 of record NZ_JBFRCL010000017.1, on the reverse strand, counting down.
CAGGCCTGCCGCCGCTGAGTGGCTTCGTCGCGGAGTGGCTTCTGCTGCAGAGTTTCCTGTTCGCGCCGGGCTTGCCCAATTCCCTGCTCGCCATGACGGTGCCGATCGTGGCCGCGCTGGTCGCGATGTCGGCGGCGCTCGCCGGCTACACGATGGTCAAGTTCTTCGGCATCGTGTTCCTCGGGCAGCCGAGGGAAGCGAAACTGGCCCGTGCACGCGACGCGAATGTATGGGAGCGGCTCGCGTTCTGCTGGTTCGCCGCGGCCGGCGTGCTGCTCGGGCTGATGCCCGTTCAGTTCGTCAAGGTGCTGGACCCGGTCACGCGTGCGCTGGTTGGGAGGGGCGTCGCTGCGAACAACCAGGGCTGGCTGCTGTTCGCGCCGGTGTCCACTGCACGGGCGAGTTACATGCCCGGCGTGTTCGTGCTTTTCTTCATTGCCTGCTGCGCGCTTGCCTGGATCCTGGTGCGGCGCTTCTACCACGGCCGGCTGCGTCGCGCGGCGCCCTGGAGCTGCGGCTTTCCGTTCACGACAGCACGGATGCAGGACACCGCCGAAGGCTTCGGGCAACCGATCCGGGAGATCTTCGCGCCGCTGCTACGCGTCGAGCGGCAATTGCCATCGCCATACGATACGCAACCGGTCTACCGCGTGTCAGTCACCGACCGCACATGGTCCCTGCTCTATGATCGAATCGCGGCACTCACGCAGCGCACGGCACAATGGGCTGGCCGGCTGCAGACCGGCAGGATTGCCGTGTACCTGACCTACAGCTTCGCCGTCCTGATCCTGCTCCTGATGCTGGTGAGGCAATGGTGAGCCTGTCCGGCGTGATCTCGCAGGCCCTCGAGATTCTCGTGGCGCTTGCCGGCGCCCCGCTGCTCACGGGCTGGATCAACCAGTGCCGCGCATGGCTGCAAAACCGGCGCGCGCCATCCATCTGGCAGCCGTACCGGACGCTCCACAAGCTCTTCAACAAGGAATCGGTCGTCGCGCACAGTGCAAGTCCGGTGTTCCGTGGGGCCCCCTACGTCGTCTGGGCCGCGATGACGCTCGCGTGTGCGATCGTGCCCACGCTGTCGACTGAACTGCCGCTGTCACCTGCTGCGGACGCAATCGCGCTCGTCGGCCTGTTTGCGCTCGCGCGAGTCGCGTTGTCGCTCGCTGCGATGGACATCGGCACCGCGTTCGGCACGCTCGGCGCCCGCCGCGAGATGCTGATCGGCTTCCTCGCAGAGCCGGCTCTGCTGATGGTGCTGTTCTCTGCCTCGCTGATCACGCAGTCGACACAGCTCACGAACATCGTCGCAACGCTGGGCCGGAGTGAACTCACGATCTATCCGAGCCTGGCCTTCGCGGGTATTGCGTTCACGCTGGTGTCGCTCGCCGAGAACGCGCGCCTTCCGGTCGACAATCCCACCACTCACCTCGAGCTGACGATGATCCACGAGGCGCTGATCCTCGAATATTCAGGACGACACCTCGCGCTGATGGAATGGGCGGCGAGCCTGAAGCTGTTCGCGTACTCATGCATTGGACTGGCGCTGTTCGTACCTTGGGGCATCGCCGGGGCAGGCAGCCCGTTTGCGCTGCTGCTCGCGCTGCCGGTGCTTTTCATCAAGCTCATGGCGGGCGGTGCTGCACTTGCCGCGGTCGAAACCGCAAACGCGAAAATGCGCATTTTCCGCGTTCCCGAGTTTCTCGCCACCGCTTTCCTGCTCGCGGTCATCGGCATGCTCGTGCATATCCTGCTGGGGGCGTGAATGCACGGTTACGCGACGCAACTCATCAACTTCCTCGCGGCCGTGCTGCTCGCACTGTCGTTCGCGATGCTGAGCCAGCGCCGGATCCTCTCGCTGATTCACCTCTATACGCTGCAGGGCGTCGTACTCGTGCTGGCAAACCTGATCCTCGGATTCGTGACGGGCGATGCAAACCTGTACGTGTCCGCGGGCCTCACGCTCGTGCTGAAGGTCGGTGTGATTCCGTGGATCCTGTACCGGCTTGTGCGAATGCTCGACGTGCGGGCCGACGTCGAGCCGCTCATCAACATTCCGACGACGATGCTCATTGGTATCGTGCTCGTCATCATCGCGTTCACCGTCGCCTCGCCAATCAGCCAGCTCGCGACCTCGGTCGCGCACGGCACACTCGGGATCGCACTCGCGTGCGTGCTGCTGTCGTTCATGGCGATGATCACGCGCGCGAAGGCGATTCCCCAGGTGATCGGCTTCCTGTCGATGGAGAACGGCCTGTTCTTCGCGGCAACGGCCGCGACCAACGGCATGCCGATGATCGTTGAGCTCGGCATCGGGCTGGACGTGCTGGTCGGCATCCTGATTCTGGGCGTGTTCATGTTCCAGATCCGGGAGCAGTTCGACAGCCTGGACATCCATCACATCGAGAAACTCAGGGATGAGTGACGCCCACGTCGTGCTCGCCGTACTCGGCATTCCGCTCCTGGCCGCCGCATGCCTGGCGCTCACTCGAACGAGCCGTGTCGCACGGCACCTGAACGTCGCATTCAGCGTCGCGACGTTTGCTGCCACGCTCGTACTCGCGGCGCGTACCGTCGAACACGGCCCGTCGTTTGCGTTCGGTCGGGCATTTTTCGTCGATCCGCTCAACGTGTACCTCGTCGCGCTGACCGCATTCGTTGGCTGGACGACGTCACTGTTCTCGCGACCGTACATGCAGGTCGAAGAGGACCGTGCCCGGATGACGGCCAAGCGCATGCGCCTGTATCACAGCATGTACCAGCTATTCATCTTCGCCATGCTGCTTGCCCTGCTGACCAACAATCTCGGGGTACTCTGGGTCGCGATGGAAGCCGCCACGCTCGCGACCGTGCTGCTGGTCAGCATCTACCGCACAGCTGCGAGCCTCGAGGCCGCATGGAAGTACTTCATCCTGTGTGGAGTCGGCATCGCGCAGGCCTTGTTCGGCACAATCCTGCTTTACCTCGCGGCGAGCCGGCAGTTGAGCGGCGATGATGCGCTGCTCTGGACAAGCCTGGCAGCGGCCAGGATCCACCTTGACCGCAACATCGTATCGATCGCCTTCGTCTTCCTGCTCGTAGGCTACGGCACCAAGGTCGGACTGGTACCAATGCATAGCTGGTTACCGGACGCCCACGCCGAAGGCCCGACACCGATTTCGGCCGTGCTTTCTGGTCTTCTGCTGAACGTCGCGCTGTACGTGGTGCTACGCTGCAAGGTACTTGCCGATGGTGCCCTGGGCAATGGCCTGCCGGGGCGGCTGCTGGTCGGCTTCGGGCTCGTGTCGGTACTGGTTGCGTCGTTCTCGCTGTTTCGCCAGAAGGACGTCAAGCGGCTGTTCTCCTGGTCCTCGATCGAGCACATGGGGCTGATGACCTTCGCGTTCGGACTTGGCGGCCCGATCGCGACGTTTGCCGGGCTGCTTCATATGACCGTCCATTCGCTCGTCAAGTCGGCCATCTTCTTCACCGTGGGCCACGCGGCGCAGAAGGCAGGCACGCAGGCGATCGACGGGATTCGCGGGCTGCTGCAGGTCAGCCCGACGGTCAGCTGGGCAATGATGCTCGGCTCGCTCGCGATCCTCGGCCTGCCGCCGTTCGGCGTGTTTGCGAGCGAGTTCCTGATCCTGACGACCGCCATGAATACGATACCGTGGACGGCACCCCTGCTCCTGCTCGGCCTCGCCGTCGCTTTTGCGGCAATCTTCGCGCGCGTGCAGCGGATGGTGTTTGGTGGAACGACCACGGCAAAACCGCTCGAGCATCGCCCTGCCCTGCTGCCGGTCTTCGTGCATCTGGGCCTCGGGCTGATGCTCGGCCTCTATGTGCCCCCTTACCTGGCAACGTGGTATCGCCAGGCCGCAACGATGCTGGGGGGCTGAAGCATGCGACTTGACACGGTACAGATCGAAGGCGCGATCCGGCTGTCGCACGCAACGGGACAGATTCCGGCAGCCATCGTGGAGGTCAACGAAGCGCGGTGGCTCGAAGTCGCGCACATGGCGCACTCGCAGCAGAGCCGGCTCATCACGATGTGGGGCTGCGAAGCACCCGACGGGGGTTTTTCGGCAAACGCGGCGTACGAGTGCGAAGACGGGATCATGTGGGTGCGTCTTGCGACGGGGTGCAGCCCTCAGGCCGGTGGGAGCTTCCCTGATCTTGCCGCCATTTTTCCGTACGCGGCGCGCATGCAGCGCGCGATCTTCGATCTCACCGGCCTGCGGGCGCGTGATGCGCAGGACACCCGCCCGTGGCTCAATCACGGCAGCTGGCCCGATGACTATTTCCCGTTGCAAAGACAGGCATCAGGCGTCGAGACGTTCGAGTCCAGCGAGGCGGATTACCCCTTCGTGCAGGTCGCGGGAGACGGCGTACACGAAATCGCGGTCGGGCCGATCCACGCCGGCACCATCGAGCCGGGGCACTTCCGCTTTTCGGTCGTTGGGGAAAAGGTGCTGCGCCTTGAAGAGCGCCTGGGTTATGTGCACCGCGGAGTCGAGCGCCTCTTCGAACGAACGCCGGCCTCAAATGGCTATCGGGTCGCGGCACGGATTGCAGGCGACTCGACAGTTGCGTTTTCATGGGCATACTGTATGGCGCTTGAACAGGCGTGCGGTGTCACGGTGTCGAACCGTGCGTTGTATGTGCGCGCCCTCCTGCTCGAAAGGGAGCGGGTCGCCAATCATCTGGGCGACCTTGGTGCGCTCGGCAACGATGCCGGCTTCGCCTTCGGACTCGCACAGTTCTCACGACTCAAGGAGGACTGGATACGGATGAACGCGCACGCCTTTGGGCATCGCTATCTGATAGACCGGATCGTGCCGGGTGGCGCGTCAGTCGACATTCGTCCGGAGACAATAACCGCCCTGGTGAAGCAGTGTGACGCTATCGGGCGTGAAGCCCGCATCATGCGCAAGATCTACGAAGACCAGTCGGGATTGCAGGACCGGTTTGCTGGTGCCGGTCGGTTGACTGCCGATGTCGCTGGACATTTCGGCATGCGCGGCATGGCCGCTCGCGCCAGCGGTCATACATTCGATTTGCGCGCGGCCTTGCGACCCGCTCCGTACGACGATGTGTCCGTCAAGGCTGCAAGCGACGCTCGGGGCGACGTCGCGGCGCGCGTTGCCGTGCGATTTGCCGAAATCGACGAGTCCCTGCGCCTGATACGTGTACTGCTCACCAGCCTTCCTGCCGGATCCGTTGCCGTCGACGTGAAGCCGGTCTGCGAACCGTCGCGCGGGACGGGCTGGGTGGAAGGATGGCGCGGCGACGTATTTGTCGCGCTCGAGCTGGACGCACGCGATGTGGTTTCGCGCTGCCATTGCCATGATCCATCGTGGCAGGGCTGGCCAGCACTCGAGCACGCGATCATTGGAAACATCGTTGCTGATTTTCCGTTGATCAACAAGTCGTTCAACCTGAACTATGCGGGGCACGACCTCTGATGTGGCAGCTTATCCGGCAATTCGCGCGCTCCGGCCTTCCGGGCGAATCAGCGCCAACGGGGGACGATTCATGGCGACACGAGGAGCGAGAGATTCGTCGCGAAATACTCGATCTCCTCGGGCGAGCCCTATGCATCCGGCAGATCGACGCAGGCTCCTGTAACGGCTGCGAGCTGGAGATCCATGCGCTCAGCAATCCTTACTACAACATTGAAGGTCTGGGGATCAGGTTCGTTGCGAGCCCGCGGCATGCTGACCTGCTGCTCGTGACCGGACCCGTGACGCTGAACATGCAGGCGGCCGTGCTTGCCGCATATGACGCGACGCCAGCCCCGAAACTCGTCGTGGCGGCAGGAGAATGCGCATGCACGGGTGGCATATTTGCCGGCAGCTATGCCGTATGCGGCCCGGTTTCGTCGATCCTGCCGGTTGATGTGACCATCCCTGGTTGTCCACCACCACCCATCGATTTGCTGCGGGGCATCCTGACGGCCTGCCGGGCACGTTAGCGCAATTCAGGAAGATCGACATCCAGGCGGGTATGCGCCGTGCCGTACCTCCACATACCGGGACGCGCTCAATGCATGATGACGATTTCGAAGAATTGCGCGCGAGCCTCGCACTCGTGCGCCTGGCGTGGCCTCAACTCGTCACGATGTTCGGCTTCCTGTTTGCCGTTCTGCTTCGCTACCCGACGTGGTTTGTTGCCCTGTCCGTTCTTGCTGTGACGGTTTCGATCTTGCACGTCGCCATGAATGTCGCGAGAAATCCCGCCAGGTCGTTCGACTGCGCCCGGCGTACCCCATCGCCTCGTAGGCCCGGCAAGCTAGTTTGCGGACGTATATTGGTCTGACGTAATCACCTTGCTGGAGGCATGAAATCCGCTCTCCTTTGGCGGTTCCGACCTAGACTTGAATGGATTCGTAAGCTAGGCCCGGCATCCCGGAACCAATACTGACGCACGTGGATGTCCGGCCCGAATGTGAGCACTCTTGCCCATGACCGACGACGGAGGTGAACAAAATGGCCGAGACCTGGAAGGTTGCCGGTACGTACTTCGAGAGCTGCAATTGCTACGCCCCATGCAGCTGCGTTTGCCTCGGGCCGCCGTCGGATGGAGACTGCGCGGTGCTTATCGGTTGGCACATCGATCAGGGAACGTTCGCTGCCGTCACACTGGACGGACTCAACATCGCCCTCTTTGCATATTCGCCGGGCCATATGTTGCAAAACAAATGGAAAGTCGCGCTCTACCTTGACGAACGCGGCACATCTGAACAGCAAGAGGCGTTGGGCAAGATCTTTTCCGGCCAGGCCGGCGGCCCACTTTCGGCGCTTGGCCCGATGATTGGCGAAGTCATGGGCGTCAGGGCGGCCACCATCGATTACCAGCTGGACGGGAAGCGACGTAGCCTCCACATCCCCAATATCGCAGACATGGAGATCGAGGCCTTGTCTGGACAGGACGGTGGCGAGGTAACGATCAGCAATCACCCGTTTACGCCGGTCCCCGGGTTTGCGGCAGTGGTAGGAAAATCGAAGGAATTTCGCTTCACCGACCACGGCTTCACCAGAGAAGTCTCCGATCGCAACGGATTTTATTCTCCGTTCAACTACCATGGCTGAGCCTGGCTTACTGGTTGGGAGCGTGACGCGACGGCGGCCGGTACACGAGCGCGTGATAGTACTGTCCGGGCTCACCGTCGCCGCAGCGCTCGCGTGGGTCTACCTGTTGTACATGGGCTGGGGCATGGCGCATATGGACGCAGGGGCGGCGATGGCCATCATGCCGCGCATGACGCATTGGCAAGTCGCCGATCTGCTGCTGGTCCTCGCGATGTGGGCCATCATGATGGCCGCCATGATGCTTCCGTCGGTCGTACCGATGGTTCTGGCTTTCGCGTCCATGAGCAGCCTGCGGCGGGCGCAACACCTGTCATACGCGCCCACGAGCGTGTTCGTTCTTGGCTACCTGACCGTATGGTCCGGCTTTAGCGTGTTCGCGACGCTCGCGCAATGGGGCTTGCTGGAGGCTCGTCTCGTTACACCGATGATGGAGAGCGCAACGCCGTTGTTCGCGGGCGCACTTCTGGTCATCGCCGGCATGTTCCAGTTCACACCTTTAAAGCATTCGTGCCTTGCCAGGTGTGCGTCTCCTGTTGGCTTTCTTCTGGCCGGGTGGCGCGACGGCATCCTCGGTGCCTGGATCCAGGGATTTCGTCATGGGATGTACTGCGTAGGATGCTGTGGGCTACTCATGACGCTTCTCTTCGTATTTGGCGTCATGAATGTCCTTTGGATTGTCGCGCTGACAATCTACATAATGCTCGAAAAAATGCTGCCGCAGGTACGATGGATTCCTTTCGCGCAGGGAGTGCTGCTGATTTGCTGGGGCGTTGAAGTTGCAGCAAGGGTGTAAAGTCGCGAACGGCTGGAACGGTCGCGCGGGCAGCAGGATATTCGACCAAAGTCGGCCACGAGTTGGCGTTCGCCCCCTCGTTCCGGAACAACGAAGACAGTCAGCGCAGGCACGCAATGTGCGCAGCAGGGGATTCATGAGCCGCTGACAATGCACACCGCCAGCCCTTCGCGCCACTTCGACCCCATGCGCCGGCAGCGCATAACGGTATGGATCGCGCTGTTCGCAGTGCCGCTAATATGGCTGCTTTACCTGCTCATCTGCATCACGCTAGTCTCCAGCGCATGTGTAATCGGAGTCGCACAGCGCGGCGAACTCCGCTGGGACGACACCGAGAACATTCTTGCCGCGGTGTCGGCTGCGGCGTTCGCCGTTTGCCTTGTACTTGCTGTCGCCACCGGACGCGCCTGGAGGAAGATCGCCTGGTCATCGCACGGCGAACAGGATGCCGCGTGCTTCATCGCATGGTGTAGCGCGATTGTGGCCACGGCTTTCACCGTCACTCTTGGCTTCATCGCGTGCGTACTGATCGCCGCCCCGTTCGACCGTCTGTGCGCGCCATTTCAATGACCCAGCGTGGTTGATGATATGCCGGATGTCTCCGACCTTGGATGAGCAAGTCTGCCGCCTTTCGTTCGTCTTGATCGGCACTCCGGGACTTGAGATCGCGGTCAAATTGAATTCGCTGGCCTTTAGATCCGCGTCCTCCGGTCTACCAATGAGCAAGGCCGCTGTTCAGGAACAGGCTTGCGCTTCTGAATAGTAGCGGTTCGGCGCGGGAAAGACGCCCGTCATCACTTCAACCAGGAACGGTCCGTTATATCGACTTGCCTCACCGAGAACATCATCCAGCTCGTCGATTCCGTTAACCACGCGTGCCGCCACACCGAGTGACGATGCGAACGCCGTCCAGCTGTGACGGGGCAGGCTCGTGAACTGCTCCGAAATCAGACCGCCCCTCATCGCGTCGATGTGGATTGCGCCGTGCGCAGAGTTGTTCAGGACGACGTAGATCACCTTGATGCCGTAGCGAGCTGCCGTCTGAATTTCCGTTCCGTGCATCATCATGCATCCGTCGCCCGTGACGACGACGCAGGGGCGTTCAGGGGCCGCAATCTTGACGCCGATTCCGGCTGCGATAGCCCAGCCCATCGGCGCGAGTGAGCTGGACGAAAAGTAGTTGCCCATGCCCGACGTCAGCCAGTAGTGGGCCATGAATATTCGATGGGCACCGGAATCCACCACGACGTTGCTCTCCCTCGGCATCAGCTGGCACAGGCGCTTGATGACGGTGCCAGGATAAAGCGATTCATTGTCGCTCGAAGCCCTTGCGGCAAAGTCCTCGAACTGGCTGTCGTACAGGGGAATCCGGTTGAGCCCGGCGACCCATGCCCTTCTTCTTTCGAGCACTTTCTGGAACCCGTCGTGGGCGCCCGCGTTCATCCGGGCGAGCAACCGGAAGCTCGCCCCGATCCCGGAGAAAATACTTCGCTGCGCAATGTGCCCCATCGGGGGATGATCGAAGCTGTCATCGAAGACAAGCAGATCCTTCCCCTCGGTCAGCTTCCTGCTCCAGTTCATGCTGTCACGCTGGTTCAGATCGCTGCCAAATACGACGAGAGCATCAAGCTCGTCAGAATTGACCACACGCGCAGCGCGCGAATGGCTTGAGAACCCGTAGATGCCCAGGGCGAGTTTATGTCCCTCGGGAAATGCACCCTTGCCCGCCAGCGTCGTCGCGACCGGAACGTGAAATTTTTCCGCGACCTCAAGAAGGGCCCTCGCAGTCTCCGCGTCATTCCCGCGACTCCCAACCAGAAACGCGACTTTCTTCGACTGCAGCAGATACAGATGGCACAGGGCCTCCAGTGCGGTACGGTCAGGCGGAACTTCGCCCATATTGAATTCTTGCTGGGCGTAGGGTTGCCGTGCTATCTGCGGGCCGGGAGGAACATCCTGCCTTTGAATGTCAACAGGAATACTGATGAATGACCGCGCCCGACGCATCCAGTTCAGCCCGTCCGTCGCACGACGCAGCTCAGCCTGAACGTTTTCCTTGTTCTTCAGCTCGACCACGTCCGTCATCAGCTCTCTGACCACGCCACTTTCAAAGATGCCACCTGACGTCGCATCCTGGAAGGCTCCTTTACCCTCCGCACTCGACGAGATGCCTCCCGCGATATAGAGCATCGGAATCCGGTCCGCCTGAGCGGCCGCCATGCCGGGCACGAAGTTCATGGTGCCCGGACCGGAAATGCCTGCGCAAACACCGAACTTGCGGCTGGCGCGTGCGTAGCCATCGGCCATGAAAGCGCTGCCCGTTTCATGAGCGCCAACGATGCCGCGAATGGAAGGCGAATCGTGAATTGCATCCAGAAGTGGATAAATCAGCTTTCCAGGAACCAGGAACACGTGGTCGATTCCTGCAGACTCCAGCGACTTCACCACCATCTTCGAAACGTTGAGCGGAGCGGAAGATTTCATGGTCTTTGGTGACGATCCGGGCAGACATCCATATTCGAATATCCCGCCGCTCTCCGTCGTCGGGTGACGCGCGGTCTTTCGGCATTGAAACGTACCGAAGCCGGGGACAACCGAAGTCTGGAGACAGCGAGATGGCCTTCGACACGCTGCACTTTCAGTAACAGTCGTGTCTCGCGCTACTTCCCCGGGTCGGCACGAACAGCGGGCCCGAGTGTCTCCATCCATGAGTTTCCCGTCCCTGGCTGCACCGTCGCTCGCGCGCGCTCCATGCGCCGCTGGCGCAGCACTCGCCGGCCGCCCGATGCGCCAAGGCGGGCCTTATCGAGTACGTTATCGTGGATCTGCGTCCACTCGACCAGGACCCGCCTGCGCGCGCCCCGTTATCGATCGCTGCCCAGACATTGCAGTCGACTTCAGAATGTCTGCCACTCCGATGTCCCGGTAGCGGTGGCAGCAAGTCCCTTGCTTGCGCCCTCCGGGGAGACTGGAATCGACGCGGGCTTTGTTGCTGCTGCGGGAGAGGACGGAACGCGGTTCCGTGCAACGGCCTGCAGCGCTTTCGTCTCCCTTGATGACGTCGCTTCGTGGCCACTGACCCTGAAGAAGGCCACCGTCTTGCGCAGGCTTTCCGCCTGCTGTGCCATAGTCTGCGCGGCTGCCGAAGCCTCTTCCACGAGCGCGGCGTTCTGCTGCGTGACCTGGTCCATCTGGTTGACCGCCTGATTCACCTGCTCGATCCCGGTGCTTTGCTCGCTCGATGCCGACGAGATTTCCCCCACGATGTCAGTCACACGCTTGACCGCTTGCACGACTTCCTTGATTGCGCCGCCTGCTTCTTCGACGAGCCTCGAGCCGGTTTCCACCCTGTTGACGGAGTCGGAGATCAGCTCCTTGATCTCCTTCGCGGCAGTCGCACTGCGCTGCGCGAGCGTGCGGACCTCACCCGCAACGACGGCGAAGCCGCGCCCCTGTTCTCCTGCGCGAGCCGCCTCGACTGCTGCATTCAGTGCGAGGATGTTGGTCTGAAAGGCGATGCCCTCGATGACGCCGATAATCTCGGACATCCGGGTCGAACTCGTGGAGATGTCGCGCATCGTCTCGACGACGCGACCAACGATTTCGCCGCCGCGCTGCGCCACGCCCGAGGCTGTACCTGCGAGCGTGGCAGCCTGCGTTGCATTGTCCGTGTTGTGACGGACCGCTGCGGTCAGTTGCTCCATACTCGACGCAGTTTCTTCGAGCGATGCGGCCTGCTCCTCGGTGCGGCTCGACAGATCGAGGTTGCCTTGTGCGATCTGCGCGCTCGCAGTCGCGACACCTTCGGCGTTTTCGCGTACGTCCGACACGACCCGCAACAGGGCCTCGCACATGGACTTCAGCGATGCCATCAGGCTGTTCGAGTCGCCGGCGCGCAGGTCAATGCTCACATTCAGGTCACCCGCGGCCACACTTCTGGCCACGGCGGCGGCGGTCGCGGGCTCCGTACCCAGTTGCCGCGTTAGGCTACGCATCATCCAGATGCCGATACCGAGGCCGATCGAGACGGACATCGCCACGAGGACAAGCATCAGATTGCGGCCTTCGCCGTACACGGCGTCGTTGGATTCCGCCGTCCTTTGCGCGTCGCCCTGCTTCAGGGCAACCAGATTGCCCATCAGGACAAGCGTCCTGAAACCCTTCGTGTGGTACTCACCCAGCATGTATTCAGTCAGGCCATCCCGATCCTGTAACGCGGCCGAACTGATCTTGCCTTTCATTTCGTTGAAGGCCTGGATGTAGTCCTGCCAGCCCTGGTCGAGCTCGGCGAAGGTCGCCTTCCCTTTGTCGGTATAGACGAGAGGTTCTGCCTGGTTGAGGTGATCGCGTGCCTGGGCCAGTGCCTTGTCAGCCTGGTCCAGCGAGCCGGCCCGCTGCTCGGCCGTTGTGGCCAGAACCGCATTGCGTAGATAGGTCCCGACTCGCAATACGTCCGCGTTAGCCTGCTGGATCAGGTTCAGTCCGACAAGATCCTGTCGATACGTCTTGTCTGCATTCGCGCTGATTTGCGTCATGTTGTGCAGGCCGATCCCGCTGACGACCGCGCTGATCGCCGAAACCAGGATGAAAGCGCTGATCAGTTTGGTGCCGAGCTTCATGTTGCCGAAATTCATGATTCACTTTGGTGAGAATGAAAGAACCAGAACAGATAAGCGGGTTCGTGCACATTCGATATCAATCCCGAAAAGTCCGGCAACCCTGTATCGATTAAACGAACACCTGCAAGCCAGGTGTCATGGTGCGATGAACGTCTGGCGCTGGCACCCCCGCAACGCGAAAGTGAGAACAGCGCAGTACCTGACTGGTTATCGGCGGCATGATTTATTTCTTCATACAAATTATGCGTTTTGCCGCGGGATTTTTTTTACAGCGGTGTAAGGTCGCTGGAACGGACAGCTTCGGCCGATTCAGTCGTGCACAGTCATGGTGCACAGGAAATTACACAGCTATCCTGATCGGGGTGTAACGACGCTTACGTCGCAGGCCAGATTCCGCGCGTTCGCGACTGCGTCGGTCTCGTGACATCCCGGGTAGCGAGAGTTCGCCCAACGCCAGCTGCGAATACTTTTCGCAATCCATAATATTGTGAAGGATCCGGGTGTGCAGGTAGCTGTTCGAGCATCTCGTACGACGGAAGAGCCTGCGCCTCCTCGCGCGAAATGACACTTGACTCGGGCAGCAAGCAGGTCTGCGCGAGCGCGACAGGCGCGTCCGTCGACGCCGTGCAGGCGCTCGAGAAACACTCAATGCGTGACATCGGAATTGTGCTCCGGGTCCGAAATTTGCGCCGTTTCGACCTCAAGCGACAACGCACAAAACCGGAGTGGCGTGATGAATCAGGAACGGAGAGCGAAGATTGAAGCGGTGGCGGGCAGGCTCATTCAGGAAGTGATGACGACGGGCCTCACATGGGATGAGGCGGTCGCTGTATTTGGCCTTGCCGCGAAGGCCACGGCACAAGCTGCGGTACGTCTGGGGGCCGGCACGCCCGCGGATTGCCTTACGGTGGCGCGCATCCGGTTCGAGGACGCCTTCGCGCAGGACGTGCGGGTGGTCGTTACTGAATCCGCCACCCAGTAGCGCCCACGTCGACCACGCAAACAATCCGTTCCTTGCAACCGCAAACCGTCGCCACATCGACAAATTTCAGTGACCGCCAGTGGACGTTCCGGTCGCTGCAGCACCACGTTTCACCATGCAATGACCGCGTTACTTCAGGTTAGGGCTTCGTCTCGGCAAACTGGACGCGCAATTCGCGGATGCGATCGAGATCCTGGGCTACATCGCCGTATAGCCGCGCCACCACGGCGTTCACATCAGCGGGCAGATTCCTTTCAAGCGCAACGTGAAACCGCTTTTCCGCGGTATCTTCACCCTTTTCGCAATCCGCCAGGATGGCGTCGTCGGTGCGAGTGCCAACCGCGGATTTCACATTGAGCCAGCCGCGATGCAACGCGCCCGCAACGCTGCCGCCGTTTTCCGGCTTGCCGCCAAGCTTCACGACGAGTTCCTGCAACTCGCGCGCGCCACGCGAGCAGTGCACGGCACTTTCGAGCAGTGCTTCGTTCACGCTTGCGTGCTGTGCCTCGTCGGCTGCTTTCGTGAATTCTTGCTCGCCGTCCTTTGATGTTTCGATCAACTCGTTCAGCATGGCAATGACAGAGATCGTCATAGGTTTGCTCCCGTCGAGTAACCGCGTGAGACTCCCGTCTTCGCATACGCCATGCCCGAACCTCGTCCCGAAAAGCACCGAGCATATATCCTCCGCCTGCTCGGCGCCTTCCAGGAAGTTCATCTTCGGCGAGCCGATGAATCCGGCAACGCAGCGGTTCACTCCCCCCGATAGTTCAGCCAGACCTTCATCGGTCCGCTTTCGCGGTTATGCCAGGCGAAGTAAGGAATCGCGATCAGGGTGGCATCGTTGCGCAGCGTTGCATCAGCGGCTTCAGCCAGGGGCCGGTAAAGCGCTCCCGTCCAGTCCGGATCGATTGCGCGTTTGTGTGCAGCACCCCTGAGCACGACCACGCCCCCGAGTTGCTCTGCTCGCCACTCCGCTTCGAGCCATTGAGGGTCGACATAAAGCTCGTCGAGATCGACTCCCGGCATGTCGGCGCGTTCGACGCAGTACAGCAGCGGCCCGCGGCTCAACGCAATGCGGCCGCGATTGTCGGGCACCTTCGGGTGGCTCTGCCAGGCGCGCAGGGCCATGGGCAGCGTCAGGTGAATCACATCGCCGGGTTGCCAGAGGCGCTCGACCGCGATGTAGCCGTGCGCGTCCGCAGTGGCGTCGATCGCCTGGCCGTTGGCGGTCACCCCGATCGCCGCATTCGCCCGCGCGGCGGCTGCTACACCGTCGCGAGCCGTGACGAATCCGGCCGTGCCGTCGACCCATCCCGGAACGCGCAACTTCAGCGCGAACTCGCCTTGCGCATCGACGGCGATTTCAATGGCGCCGTCCCACGGATACCGCGTGCGCTGGCGCAGCGCCACCGTGCGTCCGTGGATGTCGATACGCGCGTCGCTCTCCATATACTGCTGCACGTAAATCGAGTCGGCATCGGTCCCATAGACGTAGCCGGGCAGCGACGCGATCGTGCGCGCGACGTTCGGTGGACAGCAGGCACAGTAGTACCACGGTTGCCGGCGATGCCCGCCGTCGTCCTCCAGCGGATTCACGTAGTAGTACGCATCGCCACCGAGCGACCAGCCCGGCAGCATGCCGTTGTACAGCGTCCACTCGAACAGGTCGGCATAGCGTGCGTCGCCCGTCGCGGCGAGCATCCGGTGACACCACATCATGCTGCCGATCGCGGCGCAGGTTTCGGTATAGGCCTGGCCGTTCGGCAACTCGAAGTCCGCGCCGATCGACTCGCCGTCATGCCGCGCGCCCACGCCGCCAGTGATGTACATGCGATGCGCGACGAGCCGCTCCCACAGCGTTTCCAGACGCCGCAGCAGCGCGGCTTCGCCGGTTTCCAGATAGAGATCGGTGACGCCACAAGACATGTACAAGGCGCGCACCGCATGCCCAGCCAGGGTTTCCATCTGCTCGAACGGCACGTCGTCCTGGAAATACGCGTCGCCGAACCGGCCGCCCGCGAGCAGGCCGTGACCGCGCGCTTTGATGAAGAAGCGCGCCAGCGCGAGATACTGGTCATTGCCGGTTTCGCGCGCGAGTTCGACGAGCGCCATTTCGATTTCCTCGTGCCCGTCGATGGCCTCGACCTTCCCTTCCGCCTCGGGCCCGAAGCGGTCGCACAACAGGTTGGCGAACCGGATCGCCACGTTCAGCAGGCGGCGCTTTCCGGTGGCGCGATGGTGCGCCACCGCGGCCTGGATCAGGTGGCCCGCGCAATACATCTCGTGCAGGTCGCGCAGGTTGCTCCAGCGCTCCGCCTTGCGCTCCACGCTGAAATAGCTGTCGATATAGCCGTCTTCGTCCTGCGCACGTTCGATCAGGGCGATACCTTCGTCGATGCGCTTTTCCAGTAGCGCGTGCGGTCCGCGCGCCACCACCCACGACGCGGCTTCGAGCCATTTGTAAAGGTCGGAGTCGTTGAAGAAGATGCCTTCGAAGGGGCCATCGTAGTCGCCGGACACGCGGCGGAAATTGTTGAGCCGCCCGGTGCTTTCGAGCAGGTCCCACTGGCTCGGCAAGGTCTTGTCGATGTTCGTCGCAAAGCGCGGCCCCCAGAAGTCGCCGCGCAGTTCGACCGCGCTCACGGCAACGGGTTTGATGCGCGCATAGCGGGTGGAGGCGAAATCGACGACTACGGGCTGTCGCAAGGTTCTTGTGTCGTTCATGATGTATGGGGAAGGTTATGCCTTGACCGCGCCAGCAATCAGACCGTTGATGTAAAAGCGCTGCAGCAGCAGGAAGAGGAGCGCGCACGGCAGGATCGAAATCGTGATGCCCGCCTGCATCAGCCCCCAGTCGATCGCGCCGAGCTGCCCGCTTTGCGCGTTCAGGAGCATGACCGGGAGCGTGTAGTGCCTGGCGTCGCCAAGCAGGATCAGCGCGGCCAGCAGTTCGTTCCAGGAACCGAAGAACGCGAACAGGCCGGCCGTGACGAGCCCCGGCATGACGAGCGGCAACATGATCATGCGCAGCGACTGCAGCGAACTGCATCCGTCGATCAGCGAAGCGTCCTCGATTTCGAGCGGCACCGAGTCGAACGAGTTGCGCATCATGAACACGGCGAACGGCAACTGGAACGTCGTGTAGACGAGGGCGAGCCCGAATAGCGTGCCTTGCAGGTGCATCCAGCGCAGCAACACGAAGAGCGGGTTCAGGATCGACTGGAACGGAATCATCAGCGTCGCCAGGATGACGACGAAGATCACGTTGCGCCCCCGGAAGCGGAATCGCGAGAACCCGTAACCGCCGAGCATCGAGAGCACGAGCGTCATCGCCACCGTCATCAGCGCCACCGACGCACTGTTGCCGAGATACCGCCAGATCCCTTCACCGTAGCCCGCGAGGTTCTGGTAGTTTTCGAGCGACAGACGCGATGGAATCCAGCGAGGCGGCGACGCGCTCGCATCGGCTGCCGAATAGAACGAGGTCAGCGCGGACCAGGCGATCGGGAACAGAAAGAGCAGCGTCAGGACCCCGCAGATCAGGTAGTAAAGCGCCACCGAAAGCCGCTTCTTCAGCCGGCTTGCATGGCCGGCATAGTTCAGGGCGGGCACGCTGGCCTTCAGCGCAGTTGGCGGCATCGGCACGAAGCCGGTCTCGGCGGAACGTAGCTTGTTACTCATCGTCGTCTCGCAGAAGAACCATCTGGATCACGCTCAGCGCGAGCAACACGATCAGCAGCACCACCGACATCGCGGCGCCGTAGCCGAGCTTGAAATACGTGAACGACGCGCGATAGATCCAGTGGACCACCGTGATCGTGCTGTTCATCGGGCCGCCTCGCGTCATTACGTAGAACTGCTCGAAAGCGAGATAGGAGCCGATCACCGCCATGATCAGCGCGAGCGCGAAGGTGCGCCGCATCATCGGCAGCGTGATGTAGCGCTGTTGCGCCCACCACCGTGCGCCGTCGATGCGTGCCGCCTCGTAGAGATCCCGCGGGATGGCCTGCATGCCGACCAGCAGGATCACCATCGTGAAGCCGCAGGCTTTCCACACCACCATGACGATCAGCGAGGCCAGCGCGGAATTGGTGTCGCCGAGCCACTGAACCGGTTCGCTGACGATGCCCAGTTGCATGAGGATCGCACTGAAGATGCCGACCTGATCATTGAACAGCCACACCCACAGCAGGCTCGCCGTCGTCATGCCGATGACGACGGGCAGAAAGAACGCTGTCCGGAAGATGCCGACGAAGCGGCTCGCCTGATTCACGAGCAGCGCCAGCAGGAACGCCACCACGAAGATGGCTGGCGTCACGAGCAGCGTGTACTCGGTCGTGAACCACAGCGCGCCCCAGAACGACGCGTCGTGCAGCAGTTCCAGATAGTTGTGCAAGCCCGCAAACGAGGGGACGCCCATCAGCGGCCAGTGGTAGAACGATATGCCGATCGTCATCGCCAGTGGCAGGAGGAAAAACACTACCGTGAATGCAAAGCATGGCAGCACGAACCAGTACCCTGCGCCGCGCCGGCCGACGCCTCCACGCTGCGGCCGACGCCTGGCCGGCAACGCGAAACCCGTGCCGGCGGGCGACGCTTCGTTCAGGACGTCCATCGTATTCGCCTCCTGATGCGCGTTGTTCAGCGTTATTGGGCGTTCAGGATCTCGGTGAAACGCGCCTGCGCGGTCGTCACGGCCGCATCGACGCCCTTGCCGAACACCGCCTCCTGAATCATTGCGAGCCAGGGGCCGTTGGGATCGTTGATCAACTGATTGAACTTCGTGCTGTACGGCGTGCGGCCCTTGCTCATTGCCGTGGCCGCCAGCAGATAGCGGCTGTCGAGCTTGCTATAGGCGTTGTCGGCGAGGTCGACACGCACGGGAATACTGCCGTTCTTCGCAAACTGATCGACCTGGACCTGCTCGCCGAGGCTCCACTTGATGAATTCGAGCGCGTCCTGCTTGTGCTGCGAGCCCACCGGGATCGCGATCGAGTCGCCGCCCGCGAAGCTCGCCCAGCCGCCATTCTGTCCCGGCAAATAGGCGAGGCCGAAGTCGATCTCGGGATGCGTTTTCTTCAGGATGCCGATGGAAAATGCGCCGGAACCGACCATGCCGATCTTGCCGGTCAGAAACGCATTGATGAAGTTCGCACCGCTGTCGGTTTTCGCGCTCGCGGGCATATCGCCCGCTTCCCACATGCGCCGATACATGGCGAGCGTGCCTTCGAGCGCGGGATTAGTCAGCGTCGCCGTCTTGCCATCGGCCGAGAGCAGGTCGCCGCCCGAAGCCCAGACGTAGGGCGTCAACGTAAAGATGTTGCAGCCGCCGCACGCGCCGGAAAAATAGAAACCCTTGACCCCGTTGCCGAGCGCGGTGATCTTCTTCGCATCGGCTTCGAGTTCGGCCCACGTCTTCGGCGGCTGATCGGGATTCAGGCCCGCGCGTTTGAAGAGGCTCTTGTTATAGAGCAGCATCGAGCTTTCCGCACTGAAAGGCAGCGCATATTGCTTGCCCTGGTAATTCCCGAGCCGCAGATGAGAGGGACTGAGGCTCTGGTAGAACGGCAGCTTTTTCGCCTGGTCGGTGATGTCGGTCAGTTGACCCGCGCGCGCAAACTGCGGCACGAAAATCAGGTCGATGGCGATCACGTCAGGCGCTGCGCCGCCCGCCGATGCGGTGCCGAACTTGGTGACGAAGTCGTCGTTCGGAATGACGGTCAGATTGACCTTGGTGGGATGACCTTGATTCCATGTGGCGACGAGCGGTGTGACGAACGCCGCATCCGACGCGCGCACCCAGAAGGAAATGCCATCATCGGCCTGTGCATGAGTCGCGGCGAACAGCGCCACGCATGCCAGGCGGCCAAGCCACCGCTTGCATCGATTCATGGATGTCTCCTCTTGTCATCGACACGCCGCTTGCGACGTTTGCCAGACCGTCATGCTGGCTTCGCCGCGCGGGACGTGCCGCCAAACTTCGGGACTTGGGCTTTTTTCTACCTTGGTGCGTTGCAGCAGCCTTTTCCGGCTTGCCGCGAACGCCCGGTGCGCAGAGATTGACATGCCCCATGTGCCACCGCAAGATGAAGAAACCGCAGTAAAACAGGACAATTCCGACTTTTTCACCCATGACAGATCCAGCCCTCCGCCTGGCCTGGTCGCCGCCTCTCGAAGCCAGCAATGGCGGCCTGTTCGTATCGCGCGGCGTGGGCGTGCACCCGTCGCGGCGCATCCAGTCGTACGAGTTGATCTATGTCCGGCAGGGCTGCCTCAAACTGCACGAGGACGGCAGGCAATTCGAGGTGAATGCGGGGGAAACGTTATTGCTCTGGCCGGGCCGGCTGCACGGCGGCACGTCGCCGTTCGCCCCCGATCTCAAGTTTTACTGGGTGCATTTCACGCTGCCCGAAACGCCGCTTTCCGGTTCGGCAAGCCGTGAGTTGCTCGAGATTCCGCAGCACGCGCGGGTCGAGCGGCCCGATCATTTATCGGGGATGTTCCAGCGTCTCCTGAACGACCAGCAGATCTACGGTGTCCAGCCATTGCCGGACAGCCTCACGATCCTGCAGATGCTCTGGGAACTGAAGCGCTCGCGCGTGGCGGCCACCGCGGTCGACGGCGCGCCGCAGCAGCTGGCGGCAAGCGCCGACCGGTGGATTCGCACGCACTTTCATGAGCCGATCAGCGCGTCGTCGATCGCGGCGCACCTCGGCTGCAACGCGGACTATCTAGGACGGGTCTATCGCGCCGTCTATGGCCGCACGCTGACCGACGCCGTTCACGAACGGCGTATGCTGCACGCCGCCATCGTACTTGCCGAAGACCGGTTGACGATCGCGCAGGTCGCCTACGAATGCGGATTCGAAGACAGCGGCTATTTCCGCAGGCTGTTCAAGAAGAGTAAGGGCATGACGCCGAATGCATTCCGAAGGCTGCATTTGCGCGTTCACATCAACACAGCCTGACACGCGCGGAAGGCCGGGATACCTGCGCCAGATCGGTTCGATATGACGACGGCACCCGGGCCACTCCATCTCGCATCATTCGTTCTTAGCGAATCCCGCGCTTGATGAGCGGAATGAGCGAGTCGATCGTCGCGGGTGTCTGCACACCGGCGCCGGTGTTGATGGTCAGTCCCGCGAAGTGATAAGCCGCCGAGAGCACGCACTGCGTGACGGGCAGAAAACCCTGCAGATAAAGCTGCTGGTCGAGCGTCGCGGTGATGAATTTGCTCTGCAGCCCGGAAATCGTGGCGGGCGCCAGATCGATGCCGCCCACGATGATTTGCCCCGGTTTCTTGCCGGCCTGCTGGAGCGCCTGCGGAACGAACCCGGTCACGCCGCCGTGCTGGGTGCCGATCGCCTTCAGACCAGGGTGCGCCTGGATAAAGGCGACCAGGATCGGCACGGCGAGCGATGAATCGGAATCCACCTGCGGCGAGATATTGAGCCGGGTCACCTTCACGCCGGCCTTCTCCAGCGTCTCGGCAAGGCCGCGGTCGGACTGGCTGCGCACGCTCTCGTTGAAGACACCGTATTCGAGCGCCTCGTCGCCCTTCTTGAGCCCGGCGCTGAGCATGGCCTGTGCGGTGATCTGGCCGCCCACATAGAGTTCGACGCCGGCGTAGCCGAAGCCCTTCGCGTCGTAGAGCTTCTGGTTATCGGGCAGCGGCGTATTACCGACGGTCACGAGGATGCCCTGATCCACCGCCTGCTTGATCAGCGGGGCGAAGGCCGGATCGCCCGGGTGGCCCATGATGCCGATACAGGTCGGCTTCGCCGCCATCGCCTGGCGAAACTGCGCAAGCATCGTCTCCGGGCTCCAGGCCGAAAACTGCTCGATCACCTTGATGCCGAAGGCATGCCCCGCATCCGCCGCCCCGGTCTGACGTGGCAGCGTCGCGCCGTCGCCGGGGTTTCCGCCCATCTGCATATACATCGTCATACCGGCGCCGAGCTGGCCTGACGTGGTCGGATCGGTGGCACCAGCGTTCGGCGAGAGGCCGAACGCAAGCACGCCCGCCCCCAGGAGGAACCCAGTCATGATCTTGTTCATTTCCGCTCCTATCTCCTGATTTAACGGCTTTAGCGCCGCCCAAGCCTCAATCTTTCGCGCAACGCGCGCAGCCTGGCGGGATTCTCGACCAACAGATGCAGGATCACGGCGACGATGAACACCACCCCTTCGATCGCCTGGACCCAGAAGCCGGCGATACCGGTCGCAACGATGCCGGCCTCCAGCATGCCAATCACGAAGGTGCCGAAGAACGTGCCCACGATCGTCGCCGTACCGCCGAACACCGAGGTTCCGCCGATGAACACACCGGCGAGCGCCGGCAGCAGATAGCCTTGCCCCTGGGTCGAGAAGTAGTTCAGATTCTCGAGCGTGAGCAGGACCGTGGCGAAACCAGCCAGCACCCCCATCAGCGTGAACAGCTTCACCGTCTCACGCAGCACGTTGATGCCCACGACCTTCGCCACGTTGCGGTTGTCTCCGATGAACAGCACGTGCTCGCCGAAACGGTGGCGATTGAGGATGAACCACATGAACACGGCGAGGCCGAGCGCCCAGAGCGCCTGCATCGGGATCAGACCGAACAGCGTGCCCGTGAATACCGCGTAGGCCGACCCGCTGGCGAGCTGCTGCAATGCATAGGAGAGCCCGCCGGAAAGGATCGATGCCACACCGGCCCAGAGGAACTGGGTGCCGATCGTCACGATGATGGACGGCATGCCGACCACCGCGACCAGCACGCCGTTCACCACGCCGACCAGTGCACCGCCCGCCAATGCCGCAACAATGGCTAGCCAGGCGGATCCGGTGGTGTTCACGCACCAGGCGAACAGGAAGCCCGAGAAGGCCATCACCGAGGGGAACGACAGATCGATCTCCCCTGCCGCAATCACCAGCGTCAGCCCGATCGCCAGCACCGCGAGAGGCGGCACGGTGGTCAGGAAGGAGAAGTAGATTGGCCAGCCCAGAAAGACGCGTGGCGCGGTCGCCATGAACAGGCCGACCACCAGCGCGAACACGACCAGGCTCGGCAAGCCTTCCAGGCGGGCAAAACCCGGCAGGCGCAAACCCACCGGGCGCACCGGCCGCTTTTCCTTGATCGGATCGCTCACGTCCTTGTCCCCGCAACCGGCGCCGGTCCGTGCCCGCTCTGCTGTAGCGAGATCAAAAATCGCGTGAGGTCTTCGAGGCTCATCTCACCGGATTTGATGTCCGCGACAATGCGGCCGCGATCGAGCACGACCAGCCGATCGGCGAGCTCATGCACATGAGCGAGGTTATGTTCGATGTAGATGCAGGCGCGGCCGGACTCCTTAATGGAGCGAACGAAGTCGAGTACCTTGCGCACCTCGCTGATGGCAAGCGCCACCGTGGGTTCATCGAGAATGATCAGATCGCTGTCGAAATGCATCGCCCGTCCGATCGCGATGCCCTGGCGCTCGCCGCCGGAAAGTTTCGCAATCAACGAATCCGCGTCGATCCCCACGCCGCGAAAACCGAGCTGTTGCTTGAGAATATCGTTGGCGATGCGCCGTTCTTCGGCGACATTGATAAAACCGAATCGGTTGGTGATCTGCCGGCCGACAAAAAAATTACGCCACAGCGGCTGCTTCTCGCCGAGCGATTTTTCCTGATAGACCGTCTCGAAGCGCAACCGGTGCGCCTCGCGCACGGAAAAGCGGCTCCAGTCGACCTCTTCGTCGCGGATGAACAGCTTGCCCGAGCTCGGCCGCACGACCCCGGTCAGCACCTTGATGAGCGTGGATTTACCCGCGCCGTTATCGCCGATCAGGCCGACGATCTCGTTGCGGCCAATGGCGAGGTCGATGCCGGAAAGCGCACGTATCTTGCCGTAGGACAGGCTGATGCCCTGCGCGCGCACGATATGCCGCCAGTCGCTCGCAGCGCGCGCGGCATCGGTCGCCGTCACGCTACGCTCCAGCGCGAATGACCTACAGGGTTGTTGTGTACGACGATAACCATAAAACTTTCCCCTTTGCTTATCGATCGCCGCATCAACTTACATGGAAAAGTCTCTGGAATATAGTAAGACTAACAGTCAAAGTCTAGTTCAAGAATCGCCTCGCGAGACCGCTTGTTTCATCGGGAAATTACTAGTCCTGGGCATCCGAATAACGGAATGTAAGGGACCCGGGCACGTCCACGATTGATAGCAAACTTCGCGCGTATGACCTGACGCGGTGGCTCGTGCAGGAGGCGCGACAGCACGGTTCGCCACCACGGCATCGAGGTCGACAACGTCCTTGAGATGGTCAACAATCACCGGGCCCGCCAACCCAGTTTCGACCGCCACGTATGAATCAACCTGAATTCACGCTTCGCGCAGCGACGCCCGCCGACGAACCATTTCTGTTCGAGCTACGCAGGGCAACGATGACCGGGCATCTGGAACGTGCCGGCGAATCGACCGACGAGGAAGCGCATTGGGCGCGTCTGCGCTATCGCTACGACGACGCTTATGTCATCTGTTGCGGGTCGGAAAACCTCGGACTCTTCAAGTTCTTTTGCGACCCGGATGAATGGACCATCGTACAAATCCAGATCCTGCCCGAACATCAGGGTCGCGGTATCGCGGCCCATCTGCTCGGTGAATTTCCAAGCCACGCAGACAACGCTCGCGTCCCTGTCAAACTCAGTGTTCTGAAGGGCAATCGGGCGATAAGCCTTTACCAGCGCTTTGGGTTTCAGGTGGTCGACGCGACTGACACGTCGTTGCTGATGAGGCGGCGGTAACGCCGCCGCTACATGAAATTGCGCGTATGCAGCGCAGCAAGTTGCTTCGCCTGAGCCGGCTCGAAGCCAAGGCGCACCAGCCTCGTGTAGCGGCCATCTGCCATTTCGCGCATCAAGGTTTGAACCTGCGCGTAGCCTCGCGCCACGGCCGCGGGCGTCAACTCGCCCGCGGCAATCAGGATCAGCGCGTCGAATACCTCCTCATTGAGGCCCGCGGTGCCCTCCAGTGCGTCATGACGTTGCTCGACCGCGTGGGCCAGACGCGAACGCAGGCGCGGCTCGCCGTTGAGCCGGTAAAGCAGATGGGACATGCCCAGCGCGACATGACGGGCCTCGTCGCGCACGGCAAGCCGTGCGATCTGGCGTGTCAGGGGATCGGGTGCGTGACTCTGCAGGAATTGCAGCAGCGTGACGAAGGTGCCTTCGCCCATGACCGAAAGCATAAAGCTCGCGACCGAGAAATCGGGTTCGTCGAGCAGCGTTTTGAGCGATGCCTGCCCGCCTGCCGTCGATAACGCCGGCTCGTGGCCCTTGTGGCGAATGCGCCGGGTGAAGACGTCGATGTGCCGCGCCTCGTCGGCCACCTGGATCGCGAGCGCGGCCTGCAGTTCACGGTAGTGCGGATGCAGTTGCCCGAGAAAGCGCGCGGGCACGATGAGCGCGGCGTTCTCGTTCTCGACCAGGTAGGTCATGATCTGCACGACGGCGGCTTCCACCGGGGCCGGCAATTCGAATGACACCCGCCAGTCGATCGCCTCGTCAGGATCCCATTGCGCGGCGACCGCCTGGGCGTACAGATCGGCGGCGTTCTCGCTCCAGACCTCCGCTTTCTGGTCCAGCCGGAAGGCGAATTCAGGCGAAGCCGCTTCCACCTGCGCGCCTCTGGCCGCCAGTCCCCAGGCGGGCGATGCGCGCGATGCCACCGCCCCTGCCACGCGCGGATCGCTGCGCCCGGTCTGCTGCGCGTCGCGCCAGCGTCCGTAGCGGCGGTCGCGCTCGATCACGGCGAAGCGCCGTCCTTCGGCCGCTTGCCACTGCACGAGATGGCCCTGAGCGCGGCACCAGTGCCCGAGCATGACCTCCCAGCCGGGCGCCGCGCCCAGCACGCGCAACGTCTGGCCCGGCGTCAGCGCGTCCAGTGCGTGTCTGACCAGAAGATGCGCGCCGGCGTCGAAACCGAGCGACTCAATATCGATAAGCGGGCTCGGCGATCCGGCCTTGTTCGTCATAGAAAGCCTCTTCCGTTACCGCGCGCTCGAGCAATGCGTAGCCGCTGGTGCGGCCGGGCAGCCATGACCTGAGACCCTCCAGTTCGAGCAACGGACGCACCCGCGCGTCATTCCAGTCCATCGAGAGCAGCAAGTCGCCAAAGCGCTGGGTCGCTTCCTGAGGCACGCCAGGGCTGACCGTCATGTTGCAGTGATCGAATGCGCCCGTCGTGGCAACGATGCGCGACGCACCCGCTGGCAGCGTCCCTTCGTCGGCAAACGCCCGGAAGTTGCCGGCGATCATCCACGTGGCGTCGATTTCGCCGCGCACGAGCGCGCTCGCCGCCTCGCGTTCGCCGCCGACGTGGTCGCCATGCTTGCCGCCCAGCACATCGAAGCGGCGCGCCTGGTAGTCCTCGCCCGCGACGAGGCCGCCCTCGTGGCGCAGATGATCCAGCGGAATCAGCGTGGCCTGGGGCGAGTCGATCGCGCCGAAGCCGATCGTGCCGTCGCGCAGGTCGGCGAGCGTCTGGACGCGACTGTCGCGGCGAACCACGAGCACCGAATGCAGGTCGCGGTCGGTGTCGCGCATGGCGAGCGGCAGCACGGTCTCGCCGCGCGCCTGCGCGATGCGGCTCGCGCGTATCCAGGCAAGCGGGGAATTCCACGCGAACGCAATATCGCCTGCGAACTGGGCCTCGACCTGCGTTTCATAGTTCGAGTAAAGCAGATAGTCGATCGCGAGCCCGCGTTCGGCAAACCATGCCTTGAAGCCCTCCCAGATCGTGACGACCTTGGGCGCGTAGGCAACGGCGCCGAGCATCAGGGGGGCATTTCGTGCGCTTGAGGACATGATGGGTGTCTCCTCGTCAGGCGAGCGGCAGGCCGCACAGCACGCGGCCAATGAAGTCGTAAAGGACGTCCGATGTCGGTCCCATGATGGAAGCGGCGCGCGCATCGCGGAACAGACGCTCGATGCCCACCTCCTTGCGAAAGGCCGCGCCGCCGCAAATGCGCATCGCCGTATCGGTCACGGCGAGCGCGGCTTCCGCGGCCACCGCCTTCACTTCGAGTACGCGCAGCATCGCGTCGGGCCGGCCCGTTGCCAGCGCGGCGAGCGTATCGTCGCGCAGCACGCGCGCCTGATCGACGCGCAGCTGCGCGCGGGCGAGATAGGCGCGGATGGTCGGCAGGTCGGCAAGGGCGCTGCCGCTCTCCGCGAAGCGGCTGCCGGTTACGTGTGGAATCGCGCGCGCCAGTGCGCCATCGGCGATGCCGATCGATGTCGACGCAACGAGGTTTGCAAACGCCGGCAACGCTTCGCCATTCATGATGTCGCCGCCGCCCCCGTCCGGGCCGAGCATCGCACTGGCCGGGACACGCAAGCCTTCGGCCTGGATCGGCGCGGAGGCGTTGCCGCGCAAGCCGAGGCCGTCGAAGGGCTGCGGACAGTGCAGCCCTTGCGCGCGGCTGTCCACGAGCCAGAGCGTACTGGCGCCTTGCGCGGCCAGCGCCGGTCGCGACGACCAGAGGTAGGAGTCGGCTTCGATGGCGGACGTCACCATGCTCTTGCTGCCGTTGAGCACGAAATCGTCGCCATCGGGCCGCGCGGTGCCGACCGGCGCCCAGAAATGGCTGCGCGTGCCGGTCTCGGACCACGCCAGCGTGGTGAGGTGGTCGCCTTGCGCAATGGCGCGCCTCACTTCGAGGGGGCCGTATTTTTCGATGAGGATCGCGCCGGCGTAGTGCATGGTGACGACCATCGCGGTGGACGGGCAATCCCGCGCGATGCGCTCGACCACCTGACACGCCTGCGCGACGCCCTGCCCCATGCCGCCGACCTCCTCGGCGCTGACGAGCCCGAGCAGGCGTGCCTCGCCTAGCGCGTCGATGGCCGCGCGAGGAAAGCGCGCGAGCTGATCCGTTTGGGAGGCTTCGGGGGCAATAACGGTGCGAACGAGCGGTTCCAGCACGTCGAGCAAGGACATCGGAGTCTCCCGGGCAGAGTTGGCGGAGACGGTCATCCGGGTCTGTGCTGACGCCGCGCGTGCATCGCGCAGCCGAAAATGGAGGACGCGCGTGCGCCGCTCCGGTGCATCTGTCGCATGCAGACCTGCAACAACGACTCTCGCACATGAAGGAGCCCGCAGCGCATCGGCAGCGCCGCAGGCCGGCACATTATTGCATCTGCCGATTTTCTCTGGATGCTGGGTGTTCCGGCTCGTCCGCAAGGCCTGGGCGCGCGCTGCGCCCAGGCCGCAGCCACCTCAGTGCATATCGCCAACGACAACGCGTGCCGACAACGCATTCGTATCACGCGACGACGACGCGGCGCGAATCTCGTAGCTTCCGCCATGCACCTGCCACGCGTGCTTCGTCACGTTCCAGGTCGCGAGGCGCCGTGCCGGGATGACGACGCTCACCTGCTGCGACTGCCCGGGCCGCAAGGCGACCTTCGTCCATCCCACCAGGCGCTGCGGCGGCTCGCCCAGACCCGGCGGCAGCGTGGCGTACACCTGGGCGACTTCGGCGCCGGCACGCGAGCCCGTGTTGGCGACGGTGAACGAGGCGATCACGTTGCCGCCCTGATCGGTATGCGTCCTGAGCCCCGAGTACGAGAACGTCGTATAGGAAAGTCCATAGCCAAACGGGAACAGCGGATCGATGTTTTTTGCATCGTACCAGCGGTATCCCATCAGGAGTCCTTCGCTATAGACGACGTTCAGGTTGTTGGGGTCGATGGTCGGCTGCGGCAGATCGGCTTCCTGGCGCGGGAACGTGATCGGCAGCTTCGCGGACGGATTCACGTCGCCGAACAGGATGTCCGCGATCGCCTGGCCGCCCTGCACACCGGGATACCACGCTTCCACGACGCCGTGAACGCTGCCGAGCCACGGCATCGTAACGGGACTGCCGTTCTCCAGCACGACGATGACCCGTTTGGCCTTCGCAGCCACCGCGTTGATCAGCGCATTCTGGTCGTAAAGCTGATTGCTCGGGTCCGCCTTGCTGTCCGGCAAGGACAGGTTCGCCAGATCCGTGCCCTCGCTTTCCCATTGCGTGGCGAACACGATCGCGACATCGGCACTGGCGGCCGCGCTAGCCGCGGCGGCGGCGTTCGTGCCGTCGAAGTACGTCACCGTGGCCTGAGGCGCCTTGGCCTTGATCGCGTTGTACGGCGAGGACTTGTACCAGGTCGCGCAACTCGACAGCAGCGGGTTGCCGGACTGGCATCCCGACACCGCATTGCCGTCTGCCGCGGGCACGCCTCCCGACCCGCCTCCGGACATCACGCCGAGATCGGCATGGCCGCCGATCACGACGATCGAGTGCAGGCCGCCGGCGGCGAGCGGAAGGACCGGCTGGTTGCTGCCCGATGCCGGGCCATTCTTCAGTAGAACGATTGATTCGTGCGCCACCGCCAGGGCGTCACGGTTGCCTGCCGTCCGGTCGACCGAGCCGCCGGGAGTGGGCGGGTTGTCCATGACGCCAAGGGCAATCATGGTGCGCAGCTTGCGAAAGACCATGTCATTGAGGCGGGCGACCGGAACGGTACCGGCCTGGACCGCGGCCTTCAGCGCGCTGCTGAAATACGACTGAATGCCGAAGCCCGCCCCTGCCGTGCCGAGATCGCCTGGCTGCTCTTCATCGAGACCCGCCATCGCGGAGGCGACAGTCGTGTGGTTGGCCGTCCAGTCCGACTGGACTTTGCCCTTGAAGCCCCACTCCTGCTTCAGAATCGTCGTGAGGAGTTCCGGGTTCTGGCAGGCATACACGCCGTTGATCAGGTTGTACGAGCACATCACGTTGCCGGGATGCCCCTCGCGCACGGCAATCTCGAAGGCGAGCAGCTCCGTTTCCCGCATCGTCCTTTCGTCGACCACCGAATTGCTCGTCATCCGGTTGGTTTCCTGGTCGTTCATCGCGTAGTGCTTCACCGTTGCGATCACGTTCTGCGACTGCGTTCCGATAGTGCGCGCGGCGCTCATCGTGCCGCTCAGAACGGGGTCTTCGCCCATGTACTCGAACGTGCGGCCATCGCGCGGTTCACGCGCGAGATTGACGCCGCCACCCAGTCCTTCCGCATAGCCGAGCACGCGCAGCTCACGGGCGATGCGCGCGCCGTAGGCCCCTGCGAGCGCCACGTCCCAGCTCGAGGCGAGCCCGATCGGCGCGGGAAAGGCCGTGGTATGCGCGTTCTGCACGTTCACGCCGCCCGCCGAATCCGCGGTGGCCAACGGCGGAATGCCCAGACGGCTGACGCCAGGGATATACCCGGCGCCCTGCACCCACGAAGGAAACGGGCCACCGAGTCCGACGGTGGGAATGCCCGTTCCATGCACCAGCTGGATTTTTTCGTCGAGCGTCAGTTGCGAGACCAGCACGGCCGCGCGCCTGTCGGCCTGGTCGCCCTTCGCTTTCCAGTCGAAGGCCGGCTGTGACGCACCCGAGTCATGGGAAAAGAACTGCGCCACAATCGAAAATGGGCTGGCGCCCCATGTATTGCTGGTGGCGGCTTGATCCGCGTACGCCGCGGAGCCGGCACACAGCGCGCCGGCGACCGCAATCGCTATTTGCTTCGTATTCCTCACGGTGTCTCTCCAGTTTTGCCGATTGCATGAGCGATGACCCGCAGGATTGCGGGACCGTAATCGGACTACATTTTTCTTCTGGTTTTATGTTGAATTACCCTACGCAGCGCGATGACGATAGCACCCGGAGAAACGTTTGCGCTTATCTTGCCGTCGCGGAACTTAACCTTGCGTCGCGGCATCAGGGTTTGCCTTAGCCCTGCGCCGCCTGCCATTTCGTCGCTACCTTGCAGGCAGTTTACGAGCCTTCGCACCGGCTCACGGCGCCCGGGCAGCGGTTCATGCGGATTCGATATCCGGCCCCATCGGGCCGTTTGAGGATTGCAGCAAGGATGCTAAAGTCACCAGCTACCAGCGGTTAGCCGAGGCGACGTTTCTCCGTTCCATGGTGTCTCCCATGACGACCGATCAAAAGACCGTATCAAACGTCCTTGCCCAACTCTCGCTCAAGTCCGCCGTCGAACACGGCATGTCGCCGCACGATTTCACGCGCCTCACCGGCATCACCGAGGCCGAACTCGCCCATCCGGACGGGCGCATCCCCGCACACAAGCACATTGCGATGCTCAATCTGCTGGAGCCGGGCTACCAGGCCTCGGAGCGGCTCGAAATTTTTTCCAGTTATTCCTTTCGCGCACCTATCAGCACGTTACTGGCCATCGTCACGAACAG
Source organism: Paraburkholderia sp. BR10937 (assembly GCF_040965695.1). NCBI lineage: Bacteria > Pseudomonadati > Pseudomonadota > Betaproteobacteria > Burkholderiales > Burkholderiaceae > Paraburkholderia > Paraburkholderia sp. BR10937. The sequence continues at coordinate 31,969 of NZ_JBFRCL010000017.1, read as the reverse complement.
CCCGACGTTGACGAAGGCCTTTGAGCAGTTTCTGCGCTACCGGGTATTGATCGGAAACGTCGATACCGTGAAGGTCAAGCGGGCTGGCCAGACGTTCGAGTTCGAATATGTGCTGGACGGCGCGGGCAGAAGTTCATCGAGCGCTTTCTATAATTTTCTGCTGCTCGTTCGCCTCGCCGAACAGTACAACGACGACGAGCCCTATCCCACCCAGATCGAGCTGACCGGCGAATCGTTTGCGCCCGTTTCCCAGCTCTCGCACCTGTGTGGCGCGACGGTGAAATTCAGGCAAAGCCGCAACCGCATGCTGATGAAAACCGGCGCGGCGGACCTGCCGTATTGCAAGTACAACGAGATAACCGAAAACATTCTCTGCGGGCAGGCCGATGCCGATATCCGACGCTTCGTTGTCGGCCATTCGTTTTCTTCGAGGATCGAAGATTTCGTGACGAAGATGATTCGTGAGGCGCATGCCGGCCTGCCATTTGCGAACCCCATGGAAGAAGTCTGCGGCCGCCTTGGCATTTCACGCTCGACGCTGCACCGGCGCCTGCAGGGTGAAGGGACGAACTTTCAGGCGATCCTGTCCCATGCGCGGCTCGAGGAAGCCAGGCGGTTGCTGCCGCTGGCCGATTATTCGGTTGCCGCGGTGAGCGATCTTCTCGGCTTTTCTTCTCCCTCCGCGTTCTCGCGTTTCTTTCTCGAGAACAGCGGCAAGTCCCCTTCGCGCTACAAGTTCGAAAACTGCAGGTTCTAGTGACCTTACTGGACAGACTGCGCCTGCGCTGTCCGCCCCCGAACCGCAAGGCGGAGGGCGGGATCGATGCGCCGTCACCGATCGCAGACTCCGGGACAATCATAAAAACATGCCACGCGTTAGTCTGGAGCCCACGAGGCAATGAGTACTTTCCCCTTCGTTCCCCCTTGCGGAGAAAAAGCGGACTACGACGCGTTCATTGGCGAGGCGCCGGCGTTTCGTCAACTGCTCAGGATGATCGATCGCGTCGAGCCCACCGATCACGCCTTGCTCATCATCGGGCCGACCGGCTCGGGCAAGGAGCTGGTCGCACGCCGCGTGCACACGCGCAGCCTGCGCCGCGTTCAACCGTTCGTTGACGTCAACTGCGGGGCGATTCCCGAGCATCTCGTCGAAGCGGAACTCTTCGGGCACGTCAAAGGCGCGTTCACCGGCGCCGGCGAAAGCCGTTCCGACCTGCTGCAGCAGGTCGGCAAAGGCACGCTGCTGCTCGACGAAATCGGCGAATTGCCGCTCGCGCTGCAGCCCAGGCTCCTGCGGGCAGCGTGCTTGCCGAAAAGCCGCTGATCGAGGAAGACACGCTCGAGCCGTTTCTTCTCAGCGAAACGGCCGGAGCGGTTTCGCGCGCCGCGCCCAGTTCGACGCTGCTGGACCAGTTCGAGGCCGCATGAGCGCCCGACACCCCGTGACGAAGGCGCCGGTCAGTGCGCAGGTCCGAAGAAGGCCTGCGCACCTTCCGATGGCGTCAGTCCGGCGGCGAAATAGCCTTCGAGGCGCTCGGCCTTGGCGTCGTCGAGCAAAAACGGCGGACGCACGAGCCCTTGCGCAATGGCGTGGTCGTACCACCGGCTCATCCACTCGCGCAGCTTCGTTTCATAAGGTGACGGCAATTCGTCTGGCGCGATCTCTTCCATGCGCAATCTCCGCTCGCGGCCTGCCTGCCTGCCTGCCTGCCTGCCGCTATATTCCTGTCGCTACACGTGCTGCGCCCATCGAAGGACGCAGGATTTCGGGGGGAAACACTTGCCATCCCCGGTCGGGATGGCGGAAGAAAAACAGCGCGCGCGGTCCGTCCGCTGTCTGCGCCTCGATGAACACGCTCGCGATCCGCCCGGACGGCGAACGATGCACCGTCACGACCCGCACTGTCTGCCTGCTGGTGGGATTCAGCCACTTTACGACCGCTGCCCCTAACGACTGCCGCACCGCCATCGCCGCCCCCCACGCTTTAGGTGAAATCATCGTAGACAGCCGTTAAACCGGCCGCCATCGGGACGGGTAGATAGTTCCCTCGGGATTGTCTGGTTCGCTTGTCAGGATTTCCTTCTCTTCACGCATGGTCGTGCGTCACTCGCCGACCAGGCCATGCCGGATCGCATAGCGGATCACCTCCGCGTTATTGCCGAGCCCGAGCTTTTGCATCAGCCGCATCTTGTGCGTGCTGATCGTCTTGGCGCTGAGCGCGCACGCATCGGCGATATCGTTGATGCTCTTGCCCGACGCGAGCATCTGCAGCACCTGGAACTCGCGGTCCGAGAGCACCTCGTGCGGGGGCACGTCGCCCGAATGCTTTTCGAACACCATGGCGTCGACGAGTTTCGGGTCGATGAAGCGCCCGCCGTCCGCGAGCTTGCGAATCGCGGCCAGCAGCACTTCGGGATCGCTGTCCTTCGTCACGTAGCCTGTCGCGCCGGCCCGCAGCGCGCGCGACGCCACCTGGGCTTCGTTGTGGATGCTGAGCACGAGCACCGGCAACGCGGGTTCCTCGGCGCGCACGCGGCGGATCAGATCGACGCCGCTGATGCCCGGCATCGTCATGTCCAGCAGCAGGAGGTCGACTTCGCAGGTTCTCAGCTTTTCGATCACCTCCGAACCCTGCCCGGCCTCCGCCGTCACCACCATGTCGGCAGTCGTCGCGAGGATCTGCTTGAGTCCGCCACGCACGATGGCATGGTCATCGGCGATGAGTATTCTGATCATGGGGGTCTTCAAGCGGAACGTGGATCGAAATCGTGGTGCCCGACGCAATGCCGATGGTCAGGTCCTTGCAGGGCTGACTGTCGATGCTCAACGTACCACCAATCAGCCTCGCGCGCTCTGTCATGCCAAGCAGACCGTAAGCGTAGCTGGCATAAGCGGCCGCCACGTCGAAGCCGCGGCCGTCGTCGCGCACACGCAAGTCGAGCGAGTCGGGCCCCGCGGCGAGCGTGACCTCGACGCGCTGCGCCGCGGCGTGGCGCGCGACGTTCGTCAGCGCCGCCTCGACGATCCGGAACAGCGCCGTGGCCTGCATGTCCGACAAGACGGGCTCGGCGCTTGCCACGTGCAGTTCGCACGGGATGGCGTTGTGCCGGCTCCATTGACTGGTCAGCCATTCGAGCGCCGACACAAGGCCGAAGTTGAGCGCAGCGGGCCGCAGGTGGCTCGCCACGTTGCGGACCATCCAGATCGTGCCTTCGACCAGCTCGCGCATGTCGTCGGCCCGGCCGACGGCCTCGGGGTCGTCGGTGAGCCGCATCCGCAACAGCGAGACATCCATTTTCAGCGCGGTCAGCAACTGCCCCAGTTCGTCCTGTATCTCCAGCGCGCTGCGCTTGCGCTCGTCTTCGCGAATCCCCTCCAGATAGGCCGACAAAGCCCGCTGCTGCTCGCGCGAGCGCACGAGTTCGTCCTCCACGCGCTTGCGGCCGGAAATATCGTGCAGGCCCACGTAAATGGCCGGTGCGCCGTCGTAGTTCGACAGCCGTGCCGTCGCCATGGCCCAGAACTGCGTGCCGTCCGGCCGGCGCAGCTTCACCTCCGCGTCGCCGAAGCTGCCTTGCGCCGCGAGACAGCGCACGAGTCTTTCGCGCTCCAGCGGGTCGACGTAGAAGTCGACGATATTGACGTTCGCGCGCGCCGCTTCATCGAGGCGAAGGAGTTCGCGAAACCGCGCGTTGGCATAGAGCAGATGGCCGTCGGGCATCGAGGTAATGCCCATGGCCACCGGGCCCGATTCGACGATCGCGCGAAAACGTGTTTCGCACGCATTGAGGCCGCGCTGCTGCATGGCGAGTTGCCGGTGGGCCGAACGCAGCGCGAGGTGCGTGCGGACCCTGGCCATCAGCTCCTCGACCTGCACGGGCTTGCGCACATGGTCGGCCGCGCCGGCGCTGAGCCCATCGGCCAGGTCGCGATAGTCGCCTGCCGGCATCATGAGCACCACGGGAATGTCGCGCGTGCGCACGTCCGACTTGAGGCTGCGGCAGGTGGCCAGGGCGCCGACGCTGGCGGCCTCCGAATCAAGCAGAATCAGTTCGGGCTGGGACACGCACGAACGCTCCAGGACCTCGAGGCCGCTGTTCGCGGCGAGCACCTCGAAGCCCTCCCATACGAGGTGGTCGGCGATCAAACGGGTCTCGTTTGGCGTACCACCTGCGACCAGAATCGTGCAGGCGTTCGTTGTCGCGGCCTGCGAGTCAATCATCTTGCCCACGGTTGCTCCGGCCCTGGTTACTTTGTTTTGTCCTCGTCGCCAAAGCCATGGCCCTTCGGCAACCCTTTATCACGTATGCAGGTAAGACCGATTCCGCGCCCCGTTAGCCCTCCATGCTCCAGGTGCCCTACGTCGCGAACGAATGCCTCGCGGAAATTTCCGCACGGTCGATCAGTTCGTCGAGACTGCGTACGAGTTCGCCAAGTGCCCGCAATGCATACAGATCGAGTTTGTCGGCATGATTACGGCGCAAGTCTTTCATGCTTTCCTGCAAGCGCCGGATCGCGCCCGCGCGGCTGTCCGGCAGCGGCCAGCAGTGCATCAGATAAGCCAGCGGCGTGAGATTGCGGGATTCGCACCACGTATCGAACAGGCGCATGCAGATCGAGTTCACGTCCTGCACGCGCGCCTTACGGTCGCCCCACTCGGAAATCATCGCGCGTCGCCTCTGCAGCTTCGAAATTTTGCTGACGTCATGATGAGCCTGCCAATCTTCGCGTGCAGTCGTCTTCGACTGCAAACGGTAACGGGGAATCCTGAATTTCGTGTCAGGAAATCCTGAATGGCGGACTTCGACCGGCAATCGCGCCCTTGAAGCTCCGCCGCGCATTGCCTGCCTCGCCCGAAGTAAAGCGGATTGTCGGCGAGATTACGTCGCGTTATGCTGCGCGCGACTGCCCCTTCGGTTCCACACAATGCCGCGCACGGCATCCGCTGATTTCGTATGAACAGAAGACAGATGATCGCGCAATGCGTCGGTATGGGCGCGAGCCTGATAACGATGCGGGCGGCCATGGCGTTGCCGGTCAGCCGCCCGCCAGCAAGCGTCGTATTTTTAAATCCCGGCGAAAGCGTGGAACACGATACGGGCCAGCACTGGCAACTCGTTTCGCGCTTCATGGCCGCGACTGCCAGACGCTTCGGCATGCAACTGGAAGTGCTTTACGCGGAGCGCGATCATCTGCTGATGCTGCGCCAGGCCGAAGCGGTGGCGGCGCGTGCGGCGGCGCCCGACTATGTGGTGATCGTCAACGAAAAGATGGCCGCGCCCCAGATGCTGCAAACGCTGGCGCGCTCGCCCGCCAAAGTGCTGTTGATCCACAACGATCTGACCGAAGCCCAGCGCGCCCAGACCGGCAACGAGCGCGACCGGATCGCGAACTGGATCGGCACCGTCACCGCCGATGCCGGGCGCGGCAGCTTCCGGCTCATGGACTACCTGATTCGTTTGAACGGCAGCGGGCCCGCCCGCGTGATCGGCATTACCGGCGACCCGGCCACGCCGGTTTCGGCGGAGCGCGCCGCGGGCGTGCAGGCCGCGCTGGCGCGCCGGCCGCAGGACCGCATCGATCAGCTCGTCTATGGCGACTGGAGCTTTTCCGACGGCCGCGACAAGGCGCGCGTGCTGCTCTCACGCTATCCGGACGCCAATATCCTTTGGGCTGCCAACGATATGATGACGCTTGGCGCACTGATTGCGGTGCAGGAACGGCATCTGTCCACCATCGTCGGCGGGCTCGGGGCGCTGCCCGAAGCCGTGGCTTCGGTCATGCGCGGCGAGCTGGCCGCGATCGTTGCCGGCGACCAGTTCATCGGCGCCTGCGCGATGGTCCTCATTCACGACTACCATTACGGCGCGGACTTTGCGCAAGTGGGCGGACCGCGTCAGCGGCTCGACTACCTGAAGGTGCTCGACAGCAGCGACGCCAGGCGTTACGCCGAGATTGCCTTTCAAGGCCGCACCACCCCCGACTTCAGCGGCTTCTCGCGCGTGCAAAGCCGGCATGCCGGCGCCTACACGTTCGATCTCGACACCCTGCTCAATTCCGCTTCAAAGGCCGCGTGATGCTGCAAACCTTTTTGCGTGCGCGCTTCCCACGCAGCCTGCACGCGCAGCTCATGCTCTCGCTGCTGGTGCTCTGCACGCTGGTGGCGGGCACGTCGGCTTTCTTCCTGCTCGAGCATGCACGCGAACGCCGGATCGCGGAACTCGACGAACGCGCGAACCGCATTGCCGATCTCCTCGGCCAGTCGCTCGCGCAGCCGCTCTGGAATGTCGATCGCGACGCGATTGCGCGGCAACTGAATGTGCTCAAACCGAATCCGGAGGTGGTGAGCTTCACCGTGACCGCGACCAACTATGGTGTGCTCGCCGACGCGAGCAACGCGCCGCTGCCCGACCCGCAGGCGCGCGTGGTCCGCGTGCGGCCGATAGAATTCACGCCACCCGGTAACGCGCCGCCCGAAAAGATCGGCGAGGTCCGCGTGGTCCTGACGAGGGCCGCCGCCGACCGCGGTTTCGAGGCCGCGCGCGCGGCCGTGCTGGGAACCCTCGCGCTCGTGCTTGCCGTGGTGTACGTCACGACCTTTCTACTCATCAAACACCTCGTGCGCGAGCCGATCCGGCGCCTGGAGGAAATGGTCGACCGCATCGCGTCCGGCGATCTGGACAGCCGCTGCGCGATCGAATCCAGTGTCGAGTTGGGCCGGCTCGCCGCGCGCGTCAACGTGATGGCGGAGCGGCTGCGCGACTCGACGGCATCGCTCAGGGAGAGCGAGCGCAAGTACCGCAGCATCATCGAAAACTCACTCGAAGGATTCTTCGTCCTCGATCGCCACGGCAAGCTCTGCGACGCCAATCCCGCGATGGCCCAGTTGCTCGGCTATCGCGACGTTCGGGGCATGATGACGGCGCGAGGCAACGACGCGGGCACCGTTCTCGCTCCGCCACAGCCGTTCTCCAGCGGGAAGACGGCTCAACTCTTCGCGATGCTGCAACTGACCGGCAAGATCGCCGGCCTGGAAATCGAACTGACTCGCGCCGACGGCAGCGCGGTCTGGTGTCAGCTCAACGCCCGCGGCATACGCTACGACGGCGCGGGCCCCCAATGCCTCGAAGGACAGTTGACCGATATTTCGGGCCGCAAGCAGGCGATGGAGATACTGACCCGCCATCGCGATCAACTCGAGGAGGAAGTGCGCGAACGCACGCGAACCGAGCAGTTGCTGCGGCATTCGCGCGAACAGTTGCGCCAGCTTTCGTCCCACCAGGAATCGATTCGCGAAGAAGAGCGGCGCCAGATCGCCATGACGATCCACGACGAACTGGGCCAGTTGCTCACCGCGATCAAGATCAATGTGTCCCTGCTCAAGCTCGCGCTGAGCCAGGGCGCCGGGTGGCAACAAAAGGTGGGCGATATCGGCGCGCTGGCTGAACGCACCATCGACATCGTACGCAACGTCGCGAGCCATCTGCGGCCGGCCGCGCTGAATTTCGGCCTTTTTTCGGCGCTCGAATGGCTGGTTCAGGACTTCACCCGACACAACGCAACGGTCTGCACGTTCCAGCTCGAAGGCCGCGAACCGTCATTGAGCGACGACCGTGCGACGGCCGTGTTCCGCATCGTCCAGGAGGCGCTCACCAACATCAGCCGGCACGCGCAGGCCTCGCACGCGGAGGTCATCCTGCGCTACATCCATAACCATTTCGAACTCGAGGTCCATGACGACGGCAACGGATTCGACGTGGCGAAAGCGATCCGCGGCAATTCTTATGGACTGCAGGGCATGCAGGAGCGCGCACGGATGATCGGCGCGCAGTTTCATATTGGCAGCCGGGACGGCCCGGGATCGACGGTGCGCATCGTCTTCAACGAGACGACGGAAAGCGTCCATCGGGCCCTGCCCGCCGACAACGAACTCCGCTAGTCATGCGTCATCCGCCTGGCGCTGTTCGAGCGCACGCAGCATCTCGTTGGTCTTGTCGAGAAACGCGGCGTGGTAGGCGCCAGGCAGCGTGACGTCGTCCATGACCGACATGACGTCTTCCCGCACCTGCCTGAGCGACCCATGGATCTCGCCGCATTGCGCCGGCGTCAGTTTCGGCAACGCCAACTCGATGAACTTCTGCATGACGAGCGACCTCGCCGCGAGATGCGAAATCTTGATGGTCGTTTCCGCCACTTGTGACTTGAGCACGTCCAGCACGTCTTTGCTATTCGTCATGATCACGCGTGCTCCGGGCGCCCGGCGTCGGCTGTGCGAGCCGCCACGCGAGATTGGCGCGCGCCGCCGCCTCGCAGTGCGAATGAAAGTAATCGGTCAGGTAGATGCGCGGCCGCGCAAGCAGCGCTTCCAGCATCCGCCGCTCGTGCATGGCGTAGGCGTGGTCGTCGAGGTCCGGGCGTTCGGCTCTCAGGCGCAGGCCGTTGTCCTGAAACTGGCGCCGCGGCGCGCCGAGCGAGGCGAGATCGATGTCGCACGCGAAGCGCGCGTCCAGCTCATCCGGCGCGCGGGCGTGCCGGGTCGCGAGAATCGCTTCGCAAATGCGCTCGCATGCCGCGATGCGATCGTCCGCGCAGCGCCGCAGCCATTGCGCGCTGCGCTCTTCATTGTCCTGAGCGCCCGGAACATAGATCACGTCGTGGCACCACAGCGCAAGCTCCACGAGATCGCCATGCGCAATGGCCTCGCGCGCCCGATCGAAATCGCGCAGGCAGCGGCGCACGTGGCGCAGCGTGTGGTAGTGCCGCCCCGGTTCGCCGTAGCGGCGCGCGAGATCGGCATAGACGGCCTCGGCGCGCCCGCCCCCGCTGCGCGACCATAGCTCGACGAAGCGTCCCTGCGTGCGGTTCACCCCTGCTCCTTTGCGCGCTGCGCGATGCTCAGAGAAATTCCTCGCGAATGTCGATGGTCGAGCGCTGGCCGATATCCGCGTAGTGCCGCGCGAGCCACGCATCCGCTTCCTTGCGGCCGTTGTCGCGCAGTTCGCACAGGAAATCCCAATCCGCGTTGTACTTGCTCGACACGCTGAGCGCGCACATGGCGGCGTCGGAGCGGATCGAATGAATCAGCATTTCCTTCATCTCGTCGCGAGCGAGCTTGCCGTGCTGGATCAACTCGGTGACGAACGCAATCGCGCGCATTTCGCGCATGAGCGACGAATTGAAACTGATCTCGCTGATGCGATTCAGAATCTCCGCCGCCGTGACCGGCACGCCGGGGCGCACGAGCGGGTGTGCAGCGCATACAACCTCGTCGCGGCCAGGGACCAGCATGGGCTCATTATGCGCCGCATGCCCTGAGGCAACAGCCCCGATATTCACCTGGCATCGCGTGGGCAACATCGATGCAAACGTATACTCCCTGCCAGTATTCGCCTATACTGCCCCACAGTATCCTCAACCGATGCCGTCATGCCTCATTCCCCCGAAGAAAAGAAGCGCGTGCTGACACGCGTGCGCAAGGTTCGCGGCCAGCTGGACGCGCTCGAGCGCGCGCTGGAGGAAGGTGCCGATTGCGCGCCGGTGCTCCAGCAACTGGCGGCAATTCGCGGTGCGATCAACGGCGTGATGGCCGGTGTGCTCGAAAGCCATCTGCGCGAAGAATTTACCCATCTTGCGGGATCAGCAGAGTCCCCTGGATCGATCGACGATGTCGTGACCCTCGTTCGAACCTATTTACGCTAGCTCAGCGCGGGATTTCCCGCGCCGATCTGGCCGACCCTCTTTCTTTTTACAGGACTACTATGAAATCGCGTGCTGCAGTTGCGTTTGCGCCCGGCAAGCCCCTCGAGATCGTCGAGATCGACGTCGAACCGCCCCGCAAGGGCGAGGTGCTGGTCAAGATCACGCATACCGGCGTTTGTCATACGGATGCCTTCACGCTCTCCGGCGACGATCCCGAAGGCCTCTTCCCCGTCGTGCTCGGCCACGAGGGCGCCGGAGTCGTCGTGGAAGTGGGCGAAGGCGTGACCAGCGTGAAGCCCGGCGATCACGTCATCCCGCTCTACACCGCCGAATGCGGCGAGTGTCTGTTCTGCAAGAGCGGCAAGACCAATCTGTGCGTGTCCGTGCGCGCGACGCAGGGCAAGGGCGTGATGCCCGACGGCACGAGCCGCTTCAGCTACAACGGTCAGCCCCTGTATCACTACATGGGCTGCTCCACCTTCAGCGAGTACACCGTGGTGGCCGAAGTCTCGCTCGCGAAGATCAACCCGCAAGCCAACCCCGAGCAGGTGTGCCTGCTGGGCTGCGGCGTGACCACGGGTCTGGGCGCGGTGAAGAACACCGCCAAGGTGCAGGAAGGCGATACCGTCGCCGTATTCGGCCTGGGCGGCATCGGATTGGCTGTGATCCAGGGCGCGAAGCTCGCCAAGGCCGGCCGCATCATCGCCATCGACACCAATCCGGGCAAGTTCGATCTGGCGCGCGCCTTTGGCGCCACCGACTGCGTGAACCCCAAGGATCACGAGAAGCCCATCCAGCAGGTGATCGTCGACATGACGGGCTGGGGCGTGGACCACAGCTTCGAATGTATCGGCAACGTCAACGTGATGCGTGCGGCGCTCGAATGCGCGCACCGCGGCTGGGGCCAGTCGGTCGTCATCGGCGTGGCCGGCGCGGGACAGGAAATCTCCACGCGCCCGTTCCAGCTCGTGACGGGCCGCCGCTGGCTCGGCACGGCCTTCGGCGGCGTGAAGGGCCGCTCGCAATTGCCGGGCATGGTCGAAGACGCGATGGCGGGCAAGATCCAGCTCGCGCCGTTCGTCACCCACACGATGCCGCTTACGGGCATCAACGAAGCCTTCGACCTGATGCACGAGGGCAAATCGATCCGGAGCGTCGTTCACTACTGACACTGAACTGACACAGAACGAAGGAGAGAGACCATGGCCTCAGCCATTCACCCCACCGTTGACCGCGGCATCCAGAAAGGCGCCGAGAACTTCGCGGGCGGTACGCTGCGCTGCCAGTGCGCGCAAGACCCCGTTGAAGTCCGCATCGACTCGCAGGTCCTGTTCAACCACGCCTGTGGCTGCACCCAGTGCTGGAAGCCCGCGGGCGCGCTGTTTTCCGTCGTGGGCGTCGTGCCGCGCGACAAGGTAACGGTCATGACGCACGGTGAAAAGCTGAAGGTGGTGGACGATAAGGCCACGATCCTGCGTCACGCCTGCACGGCCTGCGGTACGCACCTGTATGGCCGCATCGAGAAGAAGGATCACGCGTTCCACGGTCTCGACTTCATCCACACCGAGTTGTCGAAAGACGCGGGCTGGGACGGCCCCGGCTTCGCGGCCTTCGTCTCCTCGATCATCGAGAGCGGCACGCCGCCTTCGGCCATGGCCGACGTGCGCCAGACGCTGCGCGAGAAGGGCCTCGAGCCATACGACTGCCTGAGCCCCGCGCTCATGGACCTTCTCTCCACCCAGGCTGCCAAGGCCAAAGGCACTTACCGGGAGGCCTGAAACGCTTATGGAGCGCATTGAACGACACGTCAGCCACGGCGGCAGCCAGGAGGTCTGGAAGCACGCCTCTTCCACCGTTGGCGGCGACATGAAGTTTGGCATTTATCTGCCCGAGGCCGCGCTGCGCGGGCAGAAATGTCCCGTGCTGTACTGGCTTTCGGGCCTGACCTGCACCGAGCAGAATTTCATCACCAAGGCGGGCGTGCAACGCTATGCGGCGGAACACGGGATCATCGTCGTCGCGCCGGACACCAGTCCGCGCGGCAGCGACATACCCGATTCGCCCGACTACGATCTCGGCCAGGGCGCGGGCTTCTACGTGAACGCCACGCGGGAACCGTGGGCGAAGCATTTCCGCATGTACGACTACGTGGTCTCCGAGTTGCCCGCCGTCGTCGAGGCCGGGTTTGCAGCGAGCGAGGCGCGCTCGATCAGCGGGCATTCGATGGGCGGGCACGGCGCGCTGGTCGTTGCGCTGCGCAATCCGGGCCGCTATCGCAGCGTCTCCGCGTTCTCGCCGCTCGTCGCGCCGAGCCAGGTGCCGTGGGGCGAGAAGGCGCTCACAGCCTACCTCGGCGACGATCGCGGGGCGTGGAAGCAGTATGACGCCGTGGAGCTGGTCGGCAACGCGAGCGAACGCCTGCCGCTACTCGTCGAACAAGGCGGCGGCGACGAATTCCTGAAAACGCAGCTACGGCCGGAACTGCTGCAGGCGGCCTGCGCTAAGGCGGGACAACCGCTGACGCTCAATCTTCGCGAAGGCTACGACCACAGCTATTACTTCATCGCCAGCTTTATCGGCGAGCATATGGCCTTTCACGCCAAAGCATTGGCTTGAGACGCGCCCGGCGCCCGACCGCTTGTTTTAGCGGGCGGGCGCGTTTTCTGGTGTCGTTCATGGGCGAGGCCCCGAGGCCGCGTCTACGTATAACCCAAAGTCATGCGACCGGGAAAATAAAGCGCATTGACGCTGTACTCCCCATCCTCCAATACTCAACGGCACCACACCATAAAAGCCATGCCAGGAGAAAGAGGATGACGAGCGCCCCGCTTTTCGATGCGGCACGCAGCACGATCGAACCGACCCGCAAAGACGCAATTTTGCGTGACGTCCGAGCCTGGCGGCTCGCGCGCGTGCAGGAGCAATTGCGCAAGCACAATGTGCCCGCCATCCTGCTCTACGACCCCGTGAACATTCGCTACGCGACCGACACATCCAACATGCAGGTATGGGCTAGCCGCAATCCCGCGCGCTACGTCATGGTCGTCGCAGACGGTCATGTCGTCGCCTGGGAATTTCACAGCAGCGAACATGTCTGGGATGGGCTGGACCTCGATGTCGAATTGCGCGGCGCGCTCAGCTGGACGTTCTTCAACGCGGGCCACGAGGCGGAGCGCCGCGCGCAGGCGTGGGGCGCCGAAATCGTCGACGTATTGGGCCGGCACCCACCCGGTGAAACTGTGCTCGCCGTCGACCGGCTCGATCCGTTCGGCGCAGCCTGCCTGTCTACTCAATTACCGGAGCCCCCATGTATCAGCGCCATGAGAACCTCGAGCATTTCATTCGCGTTGCGCGAACACTGTTTCAGGCACCCGCGCTGCCCGAGGCTGGCCGCCAGACGGCCGTGAAAGTATTCGAGCGTCTCGAACAGCCGTCCGACGACGGCAAGCGCAACCGCGCACGCTATCCCGCCTGCGATCTCCTCGATGCATCCCTCGCACCACTGCTTGACGACTCAACCAGTCTCGGCGATGCGGCCCGCGCCATCAAAACGCTCGAACCCGCTATCGGCTGGCAGCGGCGAACGTCCGGAGCGAATGGAAGCGAGGACTATGTCGAAAAGCATGTGAACGGCATGATTTGCGGCCCCGGCGGCATGGAGAGCCGATACGACTTGCAACTGGGGTTTTCGCTGCTCGCGCCGCACACGCGATACCCCGATCATCGACATCCCCCTGAAGAAGCCTATGTGTTGCTCAGCGCAGGGGAGTTCCGCCAGCGCGACGGCGACTGGTTCGATCCGGGCATCGGCGGCGGCCTCCACAATCCGCCCAACAGCCTGCACGCCATGCGCTCGGGCACCACTGCGCTCCTCGCGCTGTGGTGCCTGCTGGTATGAGCGCGCTTTTCGATTATCGGCGGCTCAATCAAAGGCTCAGCAGCCCGCGATACAAGCCGTAGCCGGCCACGACCGCGGCAACGAGCACGGCTGCGAATACGAATTTCTCCAGATGCGTAAACACGTGCTGCCCGGCTTCTCGCCTCGCCTTGGCGAACAGAACGACGCTCGGCGCATAGAGCAGCGACGAAAGGAGAAGGTATTTCACGCCCCCGGCATAAAGCAGCCAGACCGCGTAGAGCACGGAAACCGCAGCAATCAGAAAATCCCTGTGGCGTTCCTTTTGCGACAGTTCATAAGTCTCGCCGCGAATGGCGAGCAGCAACGCGTAGCTCGCCGACCAGAAGTAAGGCACGAGAATCATCGAGGTGGCGAGATAGATGAGCGAGAGGTACGTGCCTTTCGACACCAGCGTGATGAGCAGAAACAGCTGCACCATGCCGTTGGTCAGCCATAACGCGTTGGCCGGGACCTGCCTCGCGTTTTCCTTGCGCAGGAACGCGGGCATCGTGCGGTCGCGCGCGGCCGAGAACAGAATCTCCGCACACAACATGACCCACGAAAGCAGCGCGCCGGCCAGGGAAATGGCGAGCCCCACGCTCACGAGCACCACGCCCCAGTGTCCGATAACGTGTTCGAGCACGCCTGCCATCGAGGGATTCTTAAGCCCGGCGAGTTGCGGCTGCGTCATGATGCCGAGCGCCAGCACGTTGACGAGCACCAGCACGAGAAGCACGACGAAAAATCCGATCACCGTGGCCTTGCCGACGCTCTTGCGGTCCGCGGCGCGCGCCGAAAAAACGGTCGCCCCCTCTATGCCCACGAACACCCACACCGTGACGAGCATCATGTTGCGGACCTGATCGAGCACACCGCCGAGCGCCGGATTCGAGCGTGCCCAGATATCGGCCGAGAATATGTGCAGCCGAAACGCGAGGAGGCAGATGAGAATGAACAGGACGAGCGGAATGATCTTCGCAATCGTCGTGATCTGATTGATGAAACTCGCTTCTTTTATGCCGCGCAGCACCAGGAAATGCACGCTCCACAGCAGCAGCGAGGAGCACGCGATTGCGGGTAACGTATTGCCTTCGCCGAAGACGGGGAAAAAATAGCCGAGCGTACTGAATAGCAGCACGTAGTAGCCGACGTTGCCGAGCCACGCGCTGATCCAGTAGCCCCAGGCCGAGGCAAAGCCCATGTAATTGCCGAATCCGGCCTTGGCGTACGCGTAGACCCCGCCATCGAGATTCGGCTTGCGATTGGCGAGTGTCTGAAATACCAGCGCGAGGGCCAGCATGCCGAAGGCCGTAATGACCCAGCCAATCAGCACGGCGCCTACACCCGCGGAAGCGGCCATATTCTGCGGCAACGAAAAGATCCCGCCGCCGATCATCGAGCCCACGACGAGGGCAACGAGCGCGCCCAGCCGCAGCCCGTTTGTGTCCCTGTGTTCCCCGGCGGCATCGAACCCGTGGGTGGCGTCGCTCATATCCGCTCCGTCTTCGCAGTGTCAGGTCGGGGTATCCGGCTCCGTCGCGAAATCAATGTTGGCAGGTATGCAGGCAAATGCAAGGAAAACGCAGTGCAAGCGGAAACGACAGGAAACGTCGGGCCATGCGCGGCGCATCGCCGGCATTGCGATATGATCGCCCTTTACTGTGCCGGGATTCCCTACATGCAAGTGCTGGTCGACGCTGACGCCTGCCCCGCCGTCATCAAGGACATGTTGTTTCGGGCCGCGCGGCGTGCCGAAGTCCAGCTGACGCTGGTGGCAAACCAATATCTGCGCACACCGCCGTCGCCCTTCATCAAGTCGATTCAGGTGCCAGCGGGATTCGATGCGGCCGACGCCCGCATCGTCGAACTGGTCGAGCCGGGCGACCTCGTGATTACCGCCGACATCCCGCTTGCCGCCGCGGTGCTCGAAAAGAACGCGCAGGCGCTCGATCCACGCGGCAACTGGTTCACGCGCGAAAATATTCAGGAACGGCTGACGATGCGCGACGTGATGGATCAACTGCGCAATGCAGGCGTCGAAACGGGCGGACCAGCCCCGTTCAGCGCGCGTGACAGCAAGGCGTTTGCCGGCCAGCTCGATCGATTTCTCGCGCGGCATAGCCCGCCGCCGCGCAAGATCGAGTGATGGCGAAAGCGATGAGACGTTTGGAATCATTGCGTCATGGATGCCCCTGCGCCGTGGCCCCGCACGCGCGAATCGCGCGCGATTAAAGCCGAAATTCTCCCTGCGCGCCGCTAACCCCTGCAAAGTGCAGGGTTTTTGTCAGATGATTTGACGCCAAAAAAGAGGCGGCGCGACCGCGAACCCCGCTGGTTCCCGAAAGCCCCCGATCCCCCGCCCGCCCCGGCGCAGCCGGACTTTGCCGCCGATCGCCCCTGTCCGTCTTGATGCGTATTGGGCAGGCACGATAGTTCGGCATCCTCATTGCCCTGCGTTTCGCTCTTGCCATTGGGCGGCGTCTTTCCTATGATCATCAAACGCGAATCACTCTCATTCGCATCGAATTGCCATACGCCCGCGCAAACGGTTGCGCGGTTGCGCCTCGTGAGTCTTCTCGCCGTCTTCGTCCTTCGATGAGGTAACCCGACATGGTCCTTTCCGCTCCAGGTGAAAGTTCAATCATGAGTACAACTAATATCAAGCCAGGTCCGCCCACACCCGTGCTCGACTTCGTGGCGATCGGCCTCGGGCCGTTCAATCTGAGCCTCGCCTGCCTGGCCGAGCCGATCCGTGATTTGCGCGGCCTCTTCCTCGAACGCAACGAGGACTTCGACTGGCACCCGGGCATGCTGATCGACGACACCACGCTGCAAAATCCGTTTCTGGCCGACCTCGTGAGCCTCGCGGATCCCCAAAGCAGGTTCAGCTTCCTCAATTACTGCAAGCAGGAAGGCAAACTCTATGCGTATTACATCCGCGAGCGCTTTTATCTGAGCCGCGCCGAATATAACCGCTACTGCAAATGGGCCATCGGCCAGCTGTCGAGCATCGCGTTCGGCTCGAGTGTGGAGCACGTCGAATACGACGCGCAGCACGGCCATTACGTGGTGCGCGGGCGGCACGTGCGCACCGGCCAGCCGTTCATGCATCGCGCCGCGCGCCTCGTGATCGGCGTGGGTTCCGTGCCGCAATTGCCGCCGTGCTGCGGCGAGTTGCGCGAGCGCTGCATCCATAGCGCGCATTACGTGGCGCGCAAAGCCGAGCTGCAGCAAAAGCGCTCGATCGCCGTAATCGGCAGCGGCCAGAGCGCAGCCGAGATCTTCTACGACCTGCTCAAGGAAAGCGACGAGCACGACTACACGCTCGCGTGGATCACGCGCTCGCCGCGGTTTTTCCAGATGGAAAACACGAAACTCACGCTGGAAATGATCTCGCCCGACTATATCGACTACTTCTACAACCTGCCGGACGGCGTGCGCGAAAACATCATCGCCAAGCAGGACAGTCTCTACAAAGGCGTGAACGCCTCGCTCATCAACCAGATTTACGACCTGCTCGACGACCGCCGCAGCCGCGGCAGCAACAGTGCGCGTCTCATCACCAATTCCGAGCTGAGCGCCTGTCATCACGACCGCATCGAAGACCGCTTTCACCTGCGCTTCGTGCAGCGCGACGAGGGCGTGCAGTACACCCATGTCACGGACGGCGCCATCTTCGCGACCGGCTATGGGCAGAATGTGCCCGGCTTCGTCGACGGCATTCGCGCTCGCATCCGCTGGGACGACAAGGGGCGCTACCGGCTCTCGCGCAACTATGCGATCGACGTGAACGGGCGCGAGGTTTTCGTGCAGAACGCGGGGCTCTACAGCCACGGCTTGACCAACCCTGACCTCGGCATGAGCTGCTATCGCAACTCCTGCATTCTGCGCGAGCTGACCGGTGTGGAGCACTACAAGATCGAGCGGCGCATCGCGCTGCAGGACTTCTCGGTGCCCGACACGGAGGCGTTCGTGAAGATGCCGCTGGAGGCGCAATGAAGCTGCGCAGCACGATCATCCTGATGACGACCTTCGCCGTCATCAGCGATGCGATCCTGATTCCGTTCTACCCGCAGTTCTTCGCCGCGCGCTATGGCGTGACGAGCCCCGTGCATGCGGGCGCTTACGTGGCGTTCATCTCCATCGTCGTGATGCTCACGCTGCCGCTCTGGGCGCGCATTGCGAAGCGCCTCGACGCCATGCATCTGCTCGTCTATACACAGTGCGCCGCGGGCGTGCTTTCGGTCGCGAGCTATTTCGCGGCGACGGTGCCGCTCTTCTGGGTGCTCTCGCTCGCGATGTTCATGTGCAAAAGCAGCTATCTGCTGATGTACCCGTACATGATGCGGCTCGAAGCGAAAGAATCGCATGCGCATACCATCGGCGTGCTGTCGGTGGTGGTGCACTTCGGCGCGATCGCGGGCGCGGTGGCGGGCGGCTTCGTCATGCAGGTCTGGGACGCGCATCACTGCATCTTCGCGATGGCCGCCGGCGACTTCGTGCAGATGGCGATCTGTCTTGCGCTGATCCGCACGCATGGCATTGCGCGGCGCTGCCGGTTCGCGGGCGTTGCCGATGAAGCGCCAGTCAAGCCGGGGCTGCGTGCGCGCATGCCGATCCTGCGCCTCGCGCTGCTCATGCTCGCGTTCGACTTCTGCGTGTATCTCATCCGGCCGTTCATGGCGTCGTACTGGCAAGCGGTCACCCACGCGCCCGGCGAGCTGGTTCCGGGACTTGTGTTCGCCATTCCAGGCATGGTCGCGCTCGTCGCGCTGCGCCTGAACAAGCGCCTCGCCATGCAGGGCAAGCGCGTGCCCGACCACATGCTCGCGAACCTGCTGCTGTGCACCGCCGGCATGCTGCTGCAAGGCGTGGAGGCGCCGTTGTGGATCGTCGTGGGCCGCGTGATGTTCGGCTGGGCGCTGTTCCAGATCGTCGTGAAGCTCGACGTGACGATGTTCGCACTAAGCACGCCCGCCTCGTACGCCGCCGATTACAGCGTCATCAACTTCTTCCAGAACCTTGGTGTGCTGCTGGCCTCGTTCGCGGCCGGCGCCATTGTCGACGAAGCTGGCTTGCGTGCGCCGTTCCTTGTTGCGTCCGTAGGCCTCGTTGTCACGGCATTCGTAAGCGTCTGGCTGCTCGCCCGGCCGCGCGCCGAGGACGCCGCCCTTTCCAACCCGATTGCCGAAACAGGAGTCACCGCCCGTGCGAACTGAAATCGCCGCCGACGAAATCGCGTTGCGTCATGTCCCGCCTGCACGCATGGCCAGAGGCGGGGCCTTTCACATCCGCCCACTCGACGCGCAACGCGACGCACCCACGCTGCACCGCTGGTTCATCGAAGAACGCGCGGCGTTCTGGAACATGCGCGACAAGAGCGTGGCGGACGTGGCCGCTTTCTATCAGGCGATCGAAGACTCCGGGCACGCGCGCGCCTGGCTCGGCTTGCAGGATGACGTACCCGCCTTCCTGTTCGAAAGCTACGAACCGGCTCACGAAGAGATCGGCGAGCACTACGATGTGTGCGCAGGCGATCTCGGCATGCATCTGTTCGTCGGACCCGCTACCAGGCGCACATCGGGCTACACGCGCCACGTGTTCGAGACGCTCATGGCGTTCCTGTTCGAGCGCCTTGGCGCGCAACGCGTCGTCGTCGAGCCGGATGCGCGCAACGCACGCATCCACGCGCTGAATCGCGCGATGGGCTTCGTGTATACGAAGGACGTCGCGTTCCGCGAGAAAACCGCCTCGCTCGCGTTCTGCACACGAGCCGCCTTTTACGCTGCCATTATGCAGGATCACTAAATTCCATAAGGACATCGCAACATGAATCATTTCGCAACCCAGGCTTCCATGCAACACGTTCTCCTCACGCCCCACGAGGCTACCGCGCACCTCACACCCGAGGTCTGGCAGCGCGCGAACCGCATGCTGGTGCGCAAGGCCATTGCCGAGTATGCGCACGAACTGATCGTCGAACCGCAGCGCGAGGGCGATGCGCCCGGCGAGCACTACGCGCGCTATGCGCTCGAATCCGACGACGGCACCCGCGTCTACACCTTCGAGGCGCGCCTGCTCGCGCTGCGCCACTGGAGCATTCGCGCCGAAACCATCGTGTGCTCGCAGGACGGCGCGCCGCAACCGCTCGACGCGCTCGCCTTCATCCTCGATGTGAAAGCGCGGCTTGGCATCAAGGAGGAGATGCTGCCCATTTACCTCGACGAAATCAGCAGCACGCTGTATGGCGCGGCCTACAAAGCAGTGAAAGACGGCCCCGATACGGCCGAACTCCTCGACGCCGATTTTCAGGCGATCGAAACCGCGATGAGCGAGGGCCATCCGGGCTTCGTCGCCAACAACGGCAGGCTCGGCTTCGACGCGGGCGACTATCGCGCGTTCGCACCCGAGGCGGGCTCGCCGCTCCAGATCGTCTGGCTCGCCGTGCACAAGGCGAACGCCGCATTCCACAGCTCAGCCGACCTCGACTACGAACAGCTGATGGAAGAAGAACTGGGCGTGGAGACCGTCGCGCGCTTTCGCTCGATGGTCGAAGCGCGCGGCGTGGACTTTGCCGACTATCGGCTGATGCCGGCGCACCCGTGGCAGTGGTTCAACAAACTATCGATTGCGTTTGCGAGCTATGTCGCGATCAACCGCATCATCTGCCTCGGCTTCGGCGAGGACCGCTATCAGGCCCAGCAGTCGATCCGCACGTTCTTCAATCTCTCGGACCGTTCGAAGCGCTATGTGAAGACGTCGCTCTCGATTCTCAACATGGGCTTCATGCGCGGACTCTCGCCGTACTACATGTCGGGCACCCCCGCCATCAACGACTTCATCAAGGGCCTCGTGGCGAGCGATCCGTATCTGCAGGACAAAGGGTTCACCATCCTGCGCGAAGTCGCGTCCATCGGCTTTCGCAATCGCTATTACGAAGCGGCCGTCCAGGTGGACAGCCCCTACAAGAAGATGTTTTCGGCGCTCTGGCGCGAGAATCCGCTCGGCCTCGCGGGAGACGGCCAGCGGCTCATGACCATGGCCGCGCTGCTGCATACGGACCGCCACGGCGCAGCGCTGCTGCCCGCACTGATCGAGGCTTCGGGGCTCACGGCGCAAGCCTGGCTCGAACGCTACATGGAGGCGTATCTGGCACCCCTCGTCCATTGCTTCTACGCGCACGATCTCGTGTTCATGCCGCACGGCGAGAATCTCATCCTCGTGCTCGAAAACCATGTGCCAGTGCGCGCGATCATGAAGGACATCGCGGAGGAATCTGCCATCCTCAACAAGGACGCGCAGCTGCCGGAGAACGTCAAGCGCCTTGCGGTGGACGTGCCCGAGCGCGTCAAGCTGCTCGCGATCTTCATCGACGTGTTCGACGGCTTTTTCCGCTACCTGAATCAGGTACTCGTCGAGCACGGCTGCTGCACGGAAGACGTGTTCTGGGACACGGTGGCGCGCTGCGTCGCGCGCTATCAGGACGAGCACCCGCAGCTCGCGCGCAAATATGCCGAATACGACCTCTTCGCGCCCGAGTTCCTGCACTCGTGCCTGAACCGTCTGCAACTGGGCAACAACCTGCAAATGGTCAATCTCGCCGATCCCGCCGGCAATCTGAAGATGGCGGGCAATCTGCGCAATCCGCTGGCGGGCAGGCGCGGCGCGCCGCGCGACGCCGCGCAGGCCACTGGCATGAGCGCCGAAGCGGTCGCGGCATAAGCATGGCGGCAAACCGCGCGCTCGACGACATGCTGCAGCTCGCCGCGCGGCTCGTGCCGGGGTTGCAGGGCGTGGTGGCCGCGCGCCCCGCGCAAGGCATCGTGCACACGCGCCCGGCGCCGCCCAGCGGCGAGGCCAATCGCGCTGCGCTCGAGGCGCTCCTTGCCTTCTGGTCGCGCACCTACCCCGAAGCGGGCCGCCTCTACTGGTCGTCGCGCTGCTGGGGCATCCTGATCTGGCAACCGCTCTACTTGAGCGTGATCGGGGTGCATGCGACTGGCGTGTCGCTGTCGCTGGCGGACATCGCGCAGCCTATTGCCGAGGGCTGGACCCGCGAAGTCCGCATACCCGATCACGAACCGGCGCAGGGCGACATGCACGCGTTGATCGCGCAGGCCGCTCGGGAAATCGTCTCGTGCTGCGAGCAGATGCATGACGAGTTGATGCCAGTGATCCGCCTGAATCCGGCGGCGGCGCGCGGCACGCAGGCCGACGTGGTGCTCGCCGCACTGCTTGCGGCACGCAAGGCGCGGCCCGAATGGAGCGACGCGCAGGTCGAAGCGCATGGGCAGCGGTGGCTCGCGGCGCTCGGCCTGCAAGGCTGCTCAGGCTATTTCCCGTTCTCGCGCACGGACGGCGCAAACGCACTCGCGCTGGAGCGCCGCACCTGCTGCTATCACTATCGCCGCCGCGACGGCGAACTCTGCAGCACCTGCCCGCGGCTCGCAAAGCATGAACGCATCGTGCGCCTGAACGCGCAACACGAACCAGGATGAAACCGACCGATGAACGATATCAGTGACCTCGCGCATCTCGCGCTGCCGCCTGACACGGAGGAAGCGCACGGGCAATTGCCCGCGAGCACCTATTTCGACGAGGCGCTGTTCCAGCGCGAGATGGCGCGTATCTTCGCGCACTCGGCGCTATACGTGGGCCACGAACAGTCGGTGCCCGAGCGCGGCGACTGGCGGCATCTGCCGCAGGACGAGGGCGGGCGCGTGCTGGTGCGCGGCGAG
The DNA here is from genome assembly GCF_040965695.1 of Paraburkholderia sp. BR10937. Lineage (NCBI taxonomy): Bacteria > Pseudomonadati > Pseudomonadota > Betaproteobacteria > Burkholderiales > Burkholderiaceae > Paraburkholderia > Paraburkholderia sp. BR10937. The sequence continues at coordinate 9,633 of NZ_JBFRCL010000017.1, read as the reverse complement.
CACGGCGTGCAATTGCTCTCGAACGTCTGCCGCCATCGCCAGTCGCTCATGCTGGGCGGCATGGCCGGCAACGTCGCTGCGAGCGGCGGCCCTCCCGCGCAAGGCAATCTCGCCGCGAGCGGCGGCAACATCGTGTGTCCTTTGCATCGCTGGACCTACGCGCCTGGCGGCGAGCTGATCGGCGCGCCCGAGTTCGAGCGCAAACCGTGCCGCAATCTCGAACGTTTCGAACTGCGAAATTGCCACGGCATGCTCTACGAAGGGCCACGCGAGCCCGCACGCGACATGGCGCGCGTGTTCGAGCGCCCCGAGTTCGACTTCTCCGAGTACGTGCTCGATCACGTCGAAACGCATACCTGCCGGTACAACTGGAAAACCTTTATCGAAGTCTATCTGGAGGATTATCACGTCGCGCCATTCCACCCGGGGCTCGGGCGCTTCGTGACCTGCGAAACGCTCGACTGGGAATTCGCCGAGACGTACAGCATGCAGCGCGTGGGCGTCCACGCCGCGCTTGCGCAGCCGGGTTCGGAAATCTATCGCGCGTGGCACGATCGTTTGCTCGACTATCGCGGCGGCGCGGCGCCCGAGTTCGGCGCCATCTGGCTCGCGTATTTCCCCACCCAGATGATCGAGCTCTACCCGCACGTGCTCGTGGTCTCGACGCTGTATCCGAAGAGCCCGCAGGAAACACTCAACGTGGTGGAGTTCTATTACCCCGAAGAAATCGCGGCATTCGAGCGCGAATTCGTCGAAGCCCAGCGCGCGGCATATCTGGAGACGATGATCGAGGACGACGAGATCGCCGAGCGCATGGACGCGGGACGACTGCGGCTCCACCGGCGCGGCATCAGCGACGCCGGGCCGTATCAGTCGCCGCTCGAAGACGGCATGCGCCATTTCCATGCGTGGTATCGGCGCGCCCTCGCGGGTCCGCTCGAGTGATCCATGCGAAACCGCGCAAGGCAGGCGGCTTCGCACGGGCGCGGCCAATGGTGCGCACGCCGCGCGTCTGCCCGCCGCGTCAGGCGTCGGCCACTTCGCTCAAGCGGGGGTAGTCCGTATAGCCTTGCGCGGCGCCCCCAAAGAAGCCGTTGCGATCCGCCGTGTTCATCGCCGCGTTGCGCTGCAGGCGGGTGACGAAATCCGGATTCGCCAGCACCATCTGACCGTAGGATTCCAGATCTGCCAACCCCGAGGCCACATCGGCGCCAATCTGTTCGCGCGGGCGACCGGCGCGGTTCACGATCAACGCGCCCTTCCACAGCTTGCGAATGTCAGCCAGCAGCGCCTCGTCGCCCTGATGCGCGATGTGCAGATAGGCGAGCCCCAGCTTGTCGAGTTCGGCCACCAGATAGTGGTAAAGATCGGGGCCTTGCACGCCCTCGTCGATGCCCCACAGCGTCGTGCCCGGTGAGAGGCGGATGGCCGTGCGGTCCGCGCCGATTTCCCCGGCAATGGCGGCCGCGACTTCGAGCGCAAAGCGCGCGCGGTTTTCGATCAGGCCGCCGTATTCGTCGGTGCGCGTATTGGCGCTCGGCGCGAAGAACTGCTGAACCAGATAGGCATTCGCACCGTGGATTTCGACGCCGTCCGCGCCGGCATCGACCGCGCGGCGGGCCGCGGTGCGGAAGTCCTGGACCGTGCGGCGGATTTCCTCGATGGTCAAGGCACGCGGCACCGGAATGTCCTGCATGCCGCTGGCCGTGAACATGGCCGTGCCCGGCGCGATGGCGGAAGGCGCGACGCCCGCGCGGTGGTGCCGCGTATTGTCGGGATGCGACATGCGGCCGGCGTGCATGAGCTGGATGAAGAGATGGCCGCCTCTCGCATGCACGGCCGAAGTGACTTTTTTCCATCCGGCGACATGCGCGTCGCTATAGATGCCCGGGGTCGTAATGTAGCCCTGTCCCTCTTCCGAAGGCTGCGTGCCCTCGGTGACGATCAAGCCAACGCCCGCGCGCTGGGCGTAATACTCGGCGGCCAGTTCGCCGGGCGTGCCGTCGGCCAGCGCGCGCGAACGGGTCATGGGCGCCATGGCCAGACGGTTTGGCAGCGTGTAACGCCCGACGCGCACGGATTCGAAAAGCTTGCTCATGATGATCACCTCGACTGGTTTGGATGGGTGCATCATCGCCTGCTTCACGATTGGGATAAATATGGTAATTTGGATATCATTGATCCGTTGATGGAGCAGTCAGGGTGGAACTACTGAACGATATGGCCTTGTTCGTCGAGGTCGTCAAAGCCAGGGGGTTTCGCAGCGCCGCAGACGTGACGGGCATGCCGAACTCCACCCTTTCACGCCGCATCAGCGGCCTGGAAAAAGCGATCGGACTGCGCCTGCTGCATCGCACGACGCGCAAGATCGAGTTGACCGAAGCAGGCCAGATTTACTTCGAGCGCTGCAAGCGCATCGTCGATGAAGCCCGCCTCGCGCACGAGCAGCTAGGCGACATGGTTGCGCAGCCCAGCGGCGTGCTGCGGGCCTCGTTTCCGGTCGATTTCGCCGTCACCTACCTCGCGCCCCTGATCGCCGAATTTGCGGGCCTGTACCCCGCCATCTCCTTCGATTTTGAACTGAATCCCCGGCGTGTCGATCTGGTGAGCGACCCGTTCGACGTGGCGATCCGTATGGGAGAGTCCGAAAGCTCGCAACTCATTGCGCGTCCACTGGCGTCGCTCACGCCATACCTGTATGCGTCGCCGGGCTATCTCGAGCGCGCGGGCGAGCCAGGCAAACCAGCCGAGCTGGAACGGCACGAATGCCTGGTCATCCTGAAGGCCGATACGTGGACCTTGCACGACGCAAAGCGCACGAGCACGGTGAAGGTGGGCGGACGCTTCACGCTCAACAGCGTCGGCATGATCCGCCGCCTCGCCACGCTCGACATGGGCATCGTGCTGCTGCCGGAGGAAATCGTGGCCGACGAGGTGGCCAGCGGCGCGTTGCGGCGGATTCTGCCGCAGTGGCATGGCACGCCTACGCCGGTCTATGCGATTACGGAAACGCGTTTGCTTCCGGCCAAGACGCAGCGCTTCATCGAGTTTCTGCGGGAGCGGCTGGCGCGGTAGCAAGCGGCCGAGGACAGATGACCGCTGAGACATCCGCGAGCGGCGCTGCGACCGCTCGCGGATAGGGGGGAGGAACGACGCTACGGGTTAGAAGGCGACGTAGGCCGATGTAGCGACGCCAGGATTGCCGTCGGTGTTCGGATCGTAATTGACGTACACAGTGCGGCCATAGAAGAACGGCATGCCGAAATCGAAGGCGACGCCCGTCATGATCCCGCCGACGTTCCCGTACGCGAAGCCACCGTCCTCGAACAAATTCAGCGCGTTGGCGATGCTAAGCCCAGCCGAAACGTTGGTACCGTTGAATCCTGTGACAGAAGGCGTCCGCGAAACCGTCGAAGCGGGGCAGTAGAAGCCGATCGCGAGCTTGCACATCGTCGACGACAACGTGCTGTCGGGGAAGAACAGCCCGTTTGAGCCTGTATCGAAGAATGCCGCCGACACGCTCGTACCGCTCAGCGATGCACTTTGCACGTTGCCATAATGGTCGGTTGTGAGCTTCTGAATGCCGGAAGTCGGCACAGCGTTGTTCGATTGCGTACCGATGCCGAACGTCAGGAACCCGGTTGCGCTCGTCGAGCCCGACGACGTCACGGCCGGCATGTTCAGGATCACGCCCGTGTTGTCGGTCGGGAACAACCGGACCGGATTCGTCACTTGCGACGCTTCCACTACCGCGAGGTCCGTGCAGCTCGTCGAATTTCCCGACCCCGTGCAGCCGAAATAGACGCCGTTAGGCGTAGTTGCGCAGCCACTGCCGCAGTCGTATTCCGCGGGGCCGATGCCGAGAATGCCGTGCGCGGCGATTGACGACGACGTGTCGTTGAGCGAGCCCGTTGCGCAGCTGTTGTTAGTGCCGCCAGCGGCCGTTTGCGGCAGATCGCCCATGACATGGATGGGTACGCTCGAAGCCGTTTCACCGCCGATCGTCACATCCGCCGTACGAACGGAGCCCCAGGCGTTGCCGTCGACGAAACCGAAGCACTCGGCAACGGCTTTGCCGCTCGCTGTTTCAACCGGCAACGCGGACTGCATGGTGCTGTTCAGCGCATCCATCGTGAGCCGCAACCCCCACGACCCCGTATCGACCTGAATGTTGTTGATCGTTTGGCATGTGCTCGTGCCGTGAGCGCAAATCGTGACACTGACCGTCGGAATGTTCGGAGCGTTCTTGTACCCCGCCGCTACGGTCACGGCAACCTGGTTGCTCGCGAGCGTCGCGGGCAAGCTCGATACCGGGGCGCCGGCAGCCAGGACCGTGCCGCCCGTGCTGTTGGCGGTTCCGCCCGTGCCGCCGCTGCCTGTCGACGTGCTCGCCGACGAATTACCCGATCCGCCGCCGCACCCCGCGACGAGAGCGACAGCCGCCGCCAGACCGAATGCGGCCAGCATTCGGGCCAGTTTCCCATTGATACTCAACATGGTTCGCCTTGTTTTTGTCTGTTATTGGACGTCGGTGGCGCTCACGCCAGCTGGCAACGACTGCGGCAGGTAGGCCTGCCCGGAGAATGCACCCATGTGGCCGCCGGAATGAACGACAAGATCGGGAAGCTCGACATTCAGCGGACCACGGCCCGGATTTGCCGTGCGCTGCGCGACGCGTGCGCTGTCGTATTGCGTGAAGTAGGTGCCGAGCAGTACGGGGAGGTTCGGCATGATCGGCCCACTCCAGGCGATGCCGAATACCGTTCCGGCTGCCGAGGCGTACTCACGCACGACCGTGCCGGTCGCGAAAGTCGTCTGCGTCACCGTGTACGAGGCGGCGCTCGTGGTACCGGCGACGCCCGATGCTGCATGGGCGACGGCTGTACTGGCCGAACTGGAGACAGCTCCAGCCGGCGCGGGCGTGGGCATGCCGCCGAGTGCAGCCGAGGCAGGTATTGCCGCGCCCAGCGCAGCGCAACTCAACGCCGCACAAAGTGCGACGTGCATGATCTGTTTCGACATCAGGAGAAAACCCTTTCTTGGTTGGCTTTATCGCGCACATCGGCGCAGGGTTGCCGTTGCCATTCTTGCGAAAATCAACGGCGAAAATCGAACCTTCATTTGACGCCTGGCGTCCGGAAAACGAACCGGAACGCCCCGCGGCACAGAGGGTCCGCCGCACGGTGTATCAATTCTCTATTCGTCTATTTTCTCAGTTGCTCGCAGTTGGCTTCAATCAATGAGCCTTAGTTTCCCGAGGCGATCTCCGCCTCGATTATCCTGGCTGTTATCTTCGATCTGGTAAACGCGTGTACGCACCGCGGGAAGCTCGGGCGGCTCCTTTGCGATTCCCCATGCGCTCAGCAAGCCTTCAAACGAGGCACCGGCCGGCGCCGTCCGTGGCTCCGGCAGGGGCACGCCGGTTGAACGGTAGCGCGCGCTTCCTCGCGCACTCGCGCCCTTATTGACGCGTTCGGCGGCGCCGTTGCGCATGGCGTAGCGAACGACATCCGAGGCTTCGCGTGAACTCATCAATCCCGACGCAGTAATTTCACTGACCGACGCGCTTTCGCGTTGCGCCAGCCAGTGCAGCAGCGTAAGCGCACTAGCGTGAACCTTCATTGCAGGCCTCTCCCGTCCTTGTCTTGTCCCTTTCCCCGGCGAAGATCACGCGATGCACTGACGGGATTTCGGGGCGTCCGCGATGTCAAGCTGACATCCGGCCGCCGGAGTCACGCTCACGCCATTGCGCTTGATAGCGCCTGCGAACGTGAGCCCCGACGCGAGGACCGTCCTCGTCAGGAGCGTGAATAGCGTGTGCAGGCGTGTGCTGCACGCTGAGATAGGCCATCTGCTTTGCATTCGTTCATTCCCCGCACGCGCAAGCGTAGGCGGTAACCCCGGAGCGGCCGGCGTGCCGCGTGTTTGCAATCATATTAATTCTGTTCTTTAAAGGCTATCGGCAACCTTTAGACGAATCTTTAGTGCAGCCATCAATTTATGAATGCCGCATTTTCGTAATAAAAACGTAGGGAATTGCAACTGAATCGAATAAATCGAGGAAAAGCCGGGTGCGCCATCCCACATACTCGTGCCCCCATATCCCGTCACAATTGACGCGGCCGCCCGGGCCAGCGATGCATGATGCAAAACACATAAACGCCCGACCGGCGCTTCGAGTCGACCGCAAATAACAACGCACAAGGGGTTCGAATGGAGTCGATCACATTTGCTCAGTGCGTGAAGGGCGCATGGCGCGACGGCTGGCGATATCTCCGTCACCACCCAGTATTTGCAGTTCTGCTACTGCCCTACGCGTGGCTGTCGTCGTCCGCCGTGAACGCCCTGAGCCCCGACCGCACGCCGCCGTTCCGGCTCCTCACCTACGTCCCGCTGGGCGTCTTCACATTGCTGGAGAGTGCGCTATTTTCGCTTCTCATCATTCACGCCATACGCTTCGTATTGCTTGACAATGATTCGGCTAACGCACAGCCGATCTCAGGCCCGAGCTATTGGCGATATCTTGGCTGCACCTGGGGACTGGCCATGCTCGCACCCGTGCTCGTCTGCCTGGTGCTGGCGCTCGTCGGCTTGGCCTTGGCGCTGTGTGTCGAGTTGATGATCGGGCTCGACCCCGCAGCGAAAGCCGCGATTGTGCAGCATCCTGTGGAGGCGCGCCTCCTGATAATGATCGTTGGCGCAGGTCTCGTGCTGCTTGCCGGAGGCATCAGTTGTTTCGTGCTCACGAGGCTGAGCCTGCTCCACACGCACGTCGCTATTGGCGGCACGCTCAGGATACGGGAAGTGTGGACCGATACGCGCGGGCATTGCTGGAGCATCTGGCTCATCCAGTTGTGCGCAGGACTGCCAACGCTCTCGGCCTCGGTCATCGTCGCCGCAACCGGCTTCGCGACGCGGCACCAGGTTCTCGCTTCGCTCAACACCCACAATCTGCCGGGCACCGCACTCGCCACTTTCGGCGCACTCTATCTGGGCGCGCCGTGTTCCGCCTGGCTATATCGACGCTATGGCAACACCCTGAAGGCGAGCCTCGCCCGCTGAAGCCCGCTCACGCAACCGGCGCGCGCCGCGCGAACAAACGCCGCGTCAGATCGAACGCTACGAGGTTGCCCGAGACGACCAGCAAAAGCCCGATAACGGCAAGCAAGGACCACCGGTAGCCCTCGTAGACCGTCGAAACCGCCAGCGCGACGATCGGGAACAAGACCGTGCAATACGCCGCGCGCTCAGGCCCGATCCGCCCAACCAGCGTCAGATAGGCCGTGAAGCCGATCACCGACCCTGCCACGACGAGCCAGGCCAGCGCGCCGAGATAGCGCGCATCCATTTCGAGCCTGAACGGCAATCCGGCGAAGGCGCTGCCCGCCACGAGCACCGCGGTGCCGATCAGCATGGCCCAGCCGTTCGTGACGAGCGGATTGAGCCCCATCGACTGCATGCGGCTGGATAGCAGATTGCCGGTGGAAAAGCACAGGGTGCCGAGAAATGCCACGGCGAGCCCGAGCCACGCGGTCTGATCGCCGATATGGCCGGCCATCTGCTGCAGGAAAAGACAAACGATCCCGATCAGCCCGAGTACGGCGCCGCCCACGGCGCTGGGTTGCAGCGGCCGGCCCATGAAAATGCGTCCGTTGATCGAGTTCAGCAGCGGCGCGGTCGAAAACACCACGGCCACGAGCCCGCTCGGCACGATGTTCTCGGCATAGTAAAAGCACAGGAAATTGAGGCAGAACAGCGCCAGCCCCTGGGCGAGGAGGTAGCGCCACGCCGCGCGCGGCGGCCAGATGGGGCGGCGCATCACGCCCAGCAGTGCGAACACCAGGAGCGCCGCGAGGCCGAAACGCCAGGCGATCGAGACAGGTGCAGGCACGACGCCGAGCTGCCACTTGATAGCGATCCAGGTGGTGCCCCAGATCAGGACGGTGAGCACGTAGAGTAAAAGATTCATTGCCGGAAAAAACTCGAGTCGATGCCCGAACTATGGCGTACGGCGGCGGCGCGGACTTGTCCAGGATTGCGCATTTCTTGCCTGCGCCCGGCCATGGCCAGCAGCAACGGGGGCGCGAGCGTATACTTCCAAAACCTGCTTTGACAACCGTTTTGACGACCCCATCACCGAGTTGCAGCCCGCCGCCCCGACCATGAACCCCCAGGTGCCGCTCCCCGCGCCCGCCCCCGCCGAGACGCCCTTTGGGCTGCATTCGGTGTGCCGCACGCTGAGCGCGGCCAACGCGACGCTGGAGCGTTTTGCGTGGCTCGGCGACCAGTTTGCGGCCGCCGTCTGGACGCGCGTCACGCGCGAGGCCGAAACCGTCTATGACCGGCCCGGCCATCACACGCTGTCGTGCTATCTCGACGGCGGCTACCGCACCGAGCGGCAGAAGCTGCCCGGCGTGTACGGCGCGCCAAGCCGCCTCTGCGCGCTTCCGGGCGACCATGAATCGCGCTGGTGGGTGCGCGGCCACATGCATTTCATGCATCTGTACTTCCTGCCCGAGCACTTCACGCAGCGCGCGGTGCGCGAACTCGACCGGGAACCGCGCGAACTCACGCTGGCCGACCGCACGTATTTCGAAGACGAACGCATTGCCGTGCTCTGCCAGACGCTGGCCAGCGAGAACTGGGCCGATCCAGACGGCCTTTTGCGCAGCAACGAAACGGCGCACGAAGTGCTGAGCCTGCTGCTGCGCAGCCAGGGCGTGCGTCGCGCGGGCACGGCCCTAAAGGGCGGTCTCGCCGTGTCGACACGGCGGCGCCTGCGCGACTATATCGACGCCCACCTGGGCGAGACGCTGACGCTCGGCGCACTGGCCGATGTCGCGTGCCTTTCCGAGTACCATCTCGCGCGCATGTTTCGCGCCTCGTTCGGGCGGCCGCCGCATGCGTGGATCGCCGCCCAGCGTCTGGAGCGGGCGCGTTTGCTGTTGCGCACGACCGCCCTGCCGCTCGCGCAGATTGCGGCAGAGTGCGGGTACGCGAACGCGAGTCACTTCAGCCATCGCTTTCGCGACGCGTTTGGCGCCGCGCCGAATGTCTATCGTCAAGCATTCCTGAAGTAGTCGCGTGCCCCCCCGATCCCGCCGTGCGTGGCTCCATGTTTTGAGGCGCGGCTGGGTCTTGTCGCGGCTGCCGGGCCTGCCTATCGTGACGTCATGCCCTCGACGCTCACCGCACAGAGCCCGCCATGTTCCGAACCATCGTCGAACGGACTTCGCGCTTTAGCGCCAATGCCCCCTTGTCGCCCGCTCTGCGCGCAAGCTTGCGCGGCGTCGCCATTCTGGTTGCGGCAGTGATGGCGTTATTCCTTGCACTCATGTTCGCGCCCCACAGCACCCGCGCCAATCTTGCGCTGTGTCTTGCATCGCAGTCCGAATCACCGTCGAAACACGACAGGATAGATGCACACAACGCCCAGTCCCTCGCGATCGAACGTTGCATCGACTAGCCACCCCTGCTCCACCAGCAAAAATCCCCCATACCGCCGGTAATGCCGTTCAGTTAAGCCTGAACGGCATTGTTGTTTTGATGGCGAGAAGGTGTTGTAAACGACGCGCCGAGCTGTTAACTTTTCGGCGCGATGCTTTCCAGTCACCTGACCTTTCTGCTCGAAGC
>NZ_JBFRCL010000016.1:0-164163 GCF_040965695.1 Paraburkholderia sp. BR10937 | reverse complement strand
CAGCCCGCAAATGATCATGTGCTTCATCGCGGAGAAGGTGCTCGGGTTGCCGAAGTCTTACTGAACCGTGCAAGGGGTATCGCGCCGCCTTGCGATCGAATGCCCGACCCAAGCCCGACCCACGCCCGATCCATGGACGTCAAACTCGTTGCCCGCACGCTCGACCTGTTCGAGCTCTTCGCCGCCGAACAGAGGCCGCTCGCGCTCGCCGAAATGGCGCGGCTTCTGGAGGTGCCGTCGTCGAGTTGCCTCGCGCTTGCCCGCACGCTCGTGAGCCGCGGCTATCTCTACGAAGTGCGCAAGCGGCGCGGCTACTATCCCACGCGGCGTCTGCAACTGCTCGCCAACGCGATCAATGCCGTCGATCCGGTGGTGCAAATGCTGCATCCCCGGCTTGTCGAGCTGCGCGACGCGACGGGAGAGACCATCGTGCTTGGCAAGATCCATGGCACGCAGGTCATCTATCTCGACGTGGTCGAATCGGCGAAGGCCGTGCGCTATGCCTGCGCGCCCGGGTCACTGCGTCCGTTGCATGCGAACTCGATTGGCAAGGTGATTTGCGGCGAACTCGATGCGTCGACGCGCGAAGCACTCTGCGCGAAGCTCCAATTCGAGCGATTCACGGCTGCCACGGTGGCCGACTGTGCCACGTTCATCGATCAGGTCGGCGCTGCACATGAGCGAGGCTGGTACGCGAATATCGGCGAGAGTGCGCCCGAGCTTTCGGCGGTGGCCGTCGCTCTCGATTTCGGCGGCGACCTGTACGGTCTCTCGATTGGCGGCCCGACCGAACGGATCCGCGAGCAGCTGAGCGAGCACGTGGCGACGCTGACCACGGCGAAGCAGCAGATTCTTTTGACCTGGCAAAAGAGTGAGGCGGACTGAGCGGCGGCGTTGCTCGTCGACGTTGCTATTCGAAGTACCCAGGGACCCGGCGTTTCACCTGTGCGCTAACCGTGCGTGTCGACCCACGCCCTTGCCCAGGCGATTCCCGCGTCCTGCGCTTCCTCCTCCGAATCGAACAGGTCGAGGACGCCGGAAGTGCAGATGAGCTTGTTACCCTGAATGATGGTCCCGCCACCCGCGTAGCGCTCCGGCGTCAGCAGCTCTGCCTGTTGCGCGATGGCGTGACCCCACAAATCGTAGCCTTTGTATGTCTCTCGTTCCATCTTTCTGGTGCCCGAAGACGGGAGCCGTTGCCTATCTCGTTCTCATCTTAACTTCTCTCATCGACGAGGGCATACCGCCAAGCGCCGTGGCGGCGGCGTGCGCTGCCGAATCGCCGGCCTGGCAAGGCATTCGACCTGTCGGCGTTGTTTAAGCTCGATTTAAGTGACGCTACGTACTCTTCGAAAGAATCCTTGAGTGAACAACGACTCGAGGCATCCAGAGACGCAAAGAGGTTGAAATGGTGTACTTGATTACCGACCTGAAGATGGTCGAAAGCTACGGCCGCATCAGGGCTGACTGCGGCAAGGATGCGCTGGAAGCGTTTGCGCTTAGCGAGGGCTTCCCCAACCTGATGGAGTTTGCTTCGGCCCAGCCCACGTTCGTCAACGACTTGATGGCTGTTCAACTGCAATAAGGAATACTGACGTGGCCATGACTTTGGGGCAGGCCCTCGTGCACGCTGAGCAGCTGGAAGTCTACGGGGTGATTTCCAAAACGGCGCAGGCGCTCATCCGGCTGAAGCAGGAGTACCGCGATGTCGTCGGCGCGGAAAAATACGAACAGATTATTGAGGAAGCGGGCCTGGCGCATCCGGACCCGAAGTGACCCTGGCGCCGGTCGCTACTTTTGCGACTCGAGCATGTCGAGGTTGGCTTGCGCGGTCTCCTCGGGATGCATCGAGCAGTAAGCGTCGAAGAGGGTCGAGCATAGTTGCGCGAGTGCCGCGAGATTCACTGCCTGGCCCGCATGTTCAACTTCCCCGGCGTTGAGTATGTCGTCAACGACGGGGGCGAGACGGCGCAGTCGCCGGAAAGTCTCCGCATCGATTTCCATTGCACTTCTCGTGTTCAAGCGCCAGGGCGCACTCGACAAACACTTACGGTATCACTTCAACGACGCGCCCGCAGAATGCGACTTCGGCAAAAGCTGAATACTCGACGTTGATCGTACCCTTTGGGGCGGTTCTGACGCGTTGCACAATCAAGACCAACGCCAGTCAGATTCGGTCGCAGCGTCAGCATGACGCTGAAGTGTCAGACCTTCCGATATGGCCCGATAACGGCCGCAAGATCGAACCCATGCACACCGGGTAGTTTATTGTGCAATGCACAGAAACAACGGCTTTTCAGCGGCCGACAAAGGGAATACCCTTAGAGAATTCCCCTATTGGAGGCTTGTGGTTGTGTCGACTCTTCTCGAGCAGGACGGGCTGGTAGCGACCTGGCGTCGGATGCACCCCAGCGCAGATTCCGGGGCGTGGGAATGCTGTGAACTCGACGGCCGCGGTGAAGCGGTGCCGTATCCTCAACCCTCGGCACGGCGCCAGATCGTTCTCACCGACGTGTACTGCCAGATCGCCGAGCAGATCGGTCACGTGGCCGCGATGTCGGTTGCTGTGGCGACGCCGTCATTTGGCATCCGCGTACCCGACGTCGTCTGGATGCCGCCTGAAAAGTGGGAAGGGTTTGACCGGGACGATCCCGTTCCGTTTGTGCCGGATCTGTGCGTCGAGGTGCTCCTCGACCGCAAGTATGCGCATGACATCGGCGCGCGAGTCAGGGCGTACCTGGAGGGCGGCGCCCAGGAGGTCATCGTCGTCGGCCAGCGCGGAGAGCTGCAATTCTGTGGCGCCAATGGACTGCGGCAAACTTCGCAGTTCGGCATCACGCTCACACTCGAGCGGATGTACTTCGAAGCGTTCGCTCCGTCTTCGCACTGATTCAAACGTGAGCGTCGGCCGACGCTCACCACTCCACCAGCAGTACTGACTAATCCAGCGCGAAATCCGCCGGGGCCTCCGGCTCCCTGGCGTAGCGGAACACGTTCAAATCGTCGTGCTCGATAGCGGGCTTTCTACCTGAAATCAGGTCGGCGAGTAGCTGCGCCGAACCACACGACATGGTCCAGCCAAGCGTGCCATGGCCCGTGTTCAGGAAGAGGTTGGGCACGGCGGTGCGGCCGACAATGGGCGTGCCGTCCGGCGTCATCGGCCGCAGCCCGGTCCAGAACGTCGCCTTCGATGTATCGCCGCCGCCCGGGAACAGGTCGTTCACGCACATTTCGAGTGTCTCGCGGCGGGCTTCGCGCAGTCGCTTGTCGAACCCGACGATTTCGGCCATGCCGCCCACGCGAATGCGTTTATCGAAACGCGTGATGGCGATCTTGTAGGTCTCGTCGAGGACAGTCGAGACAGGGGCGCGTGCCTCGTCCACGATAGGCGCCGTGATGGAATATCCCTTGAGCGGGTAGACCGGAATCTTGACGAGGCCTGACAGGAAGCTCGTCGAATACGAGCCAAACGCGACAACGAACGCGTCGGCGTGAATGAGCCTGGTTCCGTGGCGCACGCCGACGACCTTGCAGTCTTCGACGACGAGCGTATCGACGGTCGTGTTGTAGCGGAACGTTACGCCGGCCTCCGCGGCGAGAGCGGCAAGCCGGGTCGTGAACAGTTGGCAGTCGCCTGTCTCGTCGCCGGGCAAGCGAAGACCGCCGGTCAGTTTATGCGAGGCCGCGGCGAGGGCCGGTTCGGCCCGCGAGAGTTCGCCTGCAGTGAGCAACTCGTAGGGAACGTTCGCCTCTTTGAGCACCGCGATGTCCTTTGCCGCGCCGTCGAACTGCTGCTGCGTCCGGAAGACCTGCAGCGTGCCGCCGGTCCGTCCTTCGTACTGGATACCCGTTTCCGCGCGCAGCGCCATCAGGCAATCGCGGCTGTACTGCGCGAGCCGCACCATGCGGTTCTTGTTGATGGCGTAGCGCTCCGCCGTGCAGTTCTGCAGCATCTGCCACATCCACTGGAGCTGGAACTGCTTGTCCGCGTCATCCGGGCGGATGGCGAGCGGAGCATGCTTCTGGAACATCCATTTAACGGCTTTGAGCGGCACGCCAGGGGCCGCCCACGGCGCCGCGTATCCCGGAGAAATCTGCCCGGCGTTCGCGAAGCTCGTCTCTAGCGCGGGACCTTGCTCGCGGTCGATGACAGTGACTTCATGACCGGCGCGCGCCAGATAGTACGCGCTCGTCACGCCGACGACCCCGCTACCCAATACCAGAACTCGCATATCCTTCGTCTCCCCAGCCAGGAGGCCGCACATAGCTGACAAACGCTGCCGGGATTCGATCCGGCAGTCGATGATTGAATGCTAGCGACATGCGAGCAGTTTTCAATAATGTTTAGTTGGCCATTTCTGGTTGAAATAGCCATGCCGACTGGAGGAGGCCGGATGTTTTCAAACCGGCTTCACGGCTGAGGCATTGTTTGCGAAATACGCGAACAGTATTGGAAGGAATCGGGACAAAATAATCGATGTGTGCATATACACTCTAGCCCATCGATGTCGCGGTGAAGGAAGCAAGCTCCGCGGCTTCGCCCCTGTCACGTCGGACAAGCAGTGATCGACGCGACTTCCCATCATTCTTCGGGTCAATCATGTCCACGCTCTTTTCTGAAGTCAAAGTCGGGCCTTACACGTTCTCGCACCGGGTCGTTCTTGCACCGCTTACCCGCATGCGCGCCGAAAGCGGTGCGATTCCCGGCCCGCTGATGGCGGAGTATTACGCGCAACGCGTTTCGGCAGGCGGCTTCCTGATCGGCGAGGCCACCATCGCTGCGCCGAACGGCAACGGATACCTTGGTGCGCCTGGCCTGTATGACGATAGTCAGATTGCGGGCTGGAAGCGCGTGACCGATGCCGTGCACGCGAAAGGCGCGAAGATTTTCCTGCAGCTTTACCACGCCGGGCGCCAGTCGAACTCTGAGTTGCAACCGGACGGCGGGCGGCCTGTGGGTCCCTCGGAAGTGCTTCACGGCGGCGTCGCCTACACGGACGCCGGCTGGGTTCCGAATACGCCGAATCGCGCCCTGGAGACGGATGAAATCGCGGGTATCGTCGAGAGTTTTCGCGCTGCGGCGGCTCGCGGCGTCGCGGCCGGCTTCGACGGCGTCGAATTGCATGCCGCCAACGGCTATCTGTTCGACCAGTTCCTGCAGGACGGCAGCAACAAACGGACGGACGTCTATGGCGGTTCGTTCGAAAACCGCGCGCGCCTGTTGATGGAAACCACCCGTGCTGTGATTTCCGTGTGGGGAAGCGACAAGGTTGCCGTGCGCCTTGGGCCGAGCGGGTCATGGGGCGATATGTCGGATAGCGACCCTGTCGGCCTGTTCACGTATGTTGCGCGAGAACTCGCGAAGCTGGATCTCGCGTACCTGCACCTCATCGAACCCCGCATTCTCGGTAATGTCGAAAACGAGGCCGCCGATCCGGATCCGGTTGCTGCCCAGCTCATTCGCAAGCACTATGCGGGCACCATCATCGCGGCCGGCGGCTTCGACGGCGAAAAGGCCGAAGCGATTCTGCAGGCCGGCGATGCCGATCTGGTTGCATTCGGTCGTCACTTCATTGCGAATCCCGATCTTCCGGAGCGGCTCCGTCGCAAGCTGTCGCTCAACCCGTATGACCGCCCGACATTCTTTGGCGGCACACACATCGGTTACACGGACTACCCCTTCTATCGGTCGGAGGCACAAGCGATAGCCTGAACCAGGAGGCCGTCCAATTGCGTGAACTCGGCGCGATATTGGGCTCGTTTCGGGCAATTGGTTCGGCGCGTCTACGCCTATACTATCTTTCATGGAGCGAGACGTTGGCTTCATCCCAGGATTCCCCTCCTGCGGTCGAGTTGGACCATACCGTGTACCCGTTGCAGAACAGCAGTCCGGCAGTTGTCGTCGTAGGTGGCAGAGTTGAGCGGTTAATGTCGAAGCACCACGCTGTCAAATCAATGAGGAGTGCAGGGCAACTCGTAGTTGAAGTGCAGATTATCGTGCAGTTGAAGAGCAGGGCATCACGCAGTTGAAGTGCGGAACACCACGCAGTTGAAGTTCCGCGTCATCCAGGCATCATGTGATTGCAAGTCCAGGCCGCTTACATCGGAACGGGTGTGAGCGGCCGCTGCGCATCGGCCGGGGTGTCGTGTACCGAATGCTCGTTTCCGGCCGAACATTGATTCGCTGCGCCATTAGCGCTACCTTTACGTCTATCCTGGTCGTCGAGTTCCAATCAACGAGGGGAGAGTCGTTTCGTGAAGAGAGCGTGGGTTTTCCCTTGCGTCGTCGCCATGAGCGCGATCCTTGGCGGATGCGGCAAGGAGAGTTCGCGAAACGCCATCGAGGCGTCGGGCGCCTCCGCGAGCCAGGCGCCGGGTCAGCCAGCGCAGGGCGCAAGCGGTACTCCCGCCGCATCAGGCACGCAAGCGCCTGGCGCGCTGGGCACCGTCACCAAGGCACAGTTGCCGGGCGAAGCGGCCGAGACACTGCGGCTGATCAAGGCGGGCGGCCCCTTTCCTTTCGCGGACGACGGCGTCCTGTTCCGTAACACGGCGCAATTGCTGCCGAAGCATCCGCGCGGCTACTACCACACATACACGGTGCGCACCCCGGGCATGACGGATCGCGGGCAGCGCCGGATCGTATGCGGCGGACCGCGCAAGCAGACCAGCGACTGCTATTACACCGACGACTACTACGTCAGTTTCAAGCGCATTGCCGAATAAAGGCGACTCCTGATCCTCGTAGTCGACTACGCCTTGCGGCCTCTCGCCGCCACCTGCCGCCGTGCCCCGCCGTGGCTTAACGAAACACTCAACGCGTCGGCGTTTTAATTTGATGCCGGATTCGGGGCGCACGAGCAGGCCGCCGTGGTGGAAGCGGCGCGTGACGAAGATGGGCAGGCCGACGAAGGGTGCGCCATAGGCGCGAGCGATGATGTAGGTCGTCGGGGCCAGTTCGCAGACGTCGAACTCGACGTCGCGCACCATGCGGCGGAATGCGCCGATCTGCGGCTGGACCGTGACGAATTCGGCGTCCACGCCTTCGATGCGGATCGATCCGTTACGAATGGCCGAGGTATGCGGGTGTTCACCGACCGCAAGTTTGAGCCGCACTTTCTGAGCCAACATCCTTCTCCCTGAATTTTGCTGCCGGGGGCCCGGATTGGGGGGCGACGCCGGACGGAACACTTCGATGGAGAGAGAATATTTGACCTGACCAGGCGCGTCCTATACAAAAGGGAGATTCGATGGCACTTTTTGCAGCTCGATAGCGGTCGGCAGGCGGGGCATTGGCGTTTTCCCGCACGCCTCGTCATGCGTCCTTGCCGGCCCACCGTTCGATTCCTCGCAGGGTCCTGGGTGTGCCCGCGCCCGGGTCGTCCAAACCGTCATGGTGCGGGCGCCTGGGAAATCAATCGGATAACTAAGCATTTCGAGGCATAGGCGCATGCCGCATTGCGGCAACGAAATCGAATCGCCCCCGTTTTTTTGTCAGCATTTCTGCGCCGTTCCCCTTAAAATTGCCTGATCCTGCTGTACCGGAGCACTACCATGGAACGAAAGAAAGCTGAACACATCCTGCTCGAAGCCGACGAGATCGCCGCCCTGGTTCTCAACGGCTTCGACATGACGATGGAAACCGGCGCCGGGCGCGCGCTCTACGAGCGCACGTTTAACGCCTATATCCACAACGAAATCGGCGACTTGCCCGTTGGGGAGCTGTACGACGCCTTGAACGGCTCGCCCGAGGCCTTTACCGCCATCACGCCGCATTAAGCCGGCGACCACCCGGATAACCCACCCACGAGCCACGCTGCGAATGCGCAAGACCTCGCAGCATGGCCTCCTCTCGTCGTTACGCGTTCACTTCACGTCGAACGAGTAATGGCCGGTCGTGCGATGCCCATCGGCGGCGACCGCGACCCACACCACCGAATACTTGCCAGGCGTCAGCGCGTTCAGCGCAACCGACATGCGCTTGTTGTTGCCCGCATCGACCTTGGCCTTCTCATGGATGACGGATTTGCCCTGCGCGTCGGTCACGTCGATGGAACTGAAGGCGGGCTCGAGCCCATCGTCGAAGTCGATCACGACCGCGTTGAGCGTGGCCGGCGCGGTCGATCCCGCGGGCGGTTCCTGATGTTTCGGATAGGCGTGCGCCCACGCGAGGTGGGCGGCGAGCAGCGCGATCGAAGCGACGGCCGTGCGCAAAGTAACGAGTTTCATGGCGAAATTCCTGTGTGAAGGTGCGGGCTTACTGGAACAGCGGCTTGCCGATCGTGCGCGGCGCGACATCGTCGAAGAAGATGTGCACCTGCGCGAGGATGCCGACGTGCGAGCCGCTCGCCCGGTTGATCGGGATCTGCGCTTCGATGCCGAGCTGGCCGTAACGGTTCATCCAGATGAAGCCGGGGTTGACGGTCCCGGTCGTTTGTCCCTGGCTGCGCGAGAGGGGCACTTCGACCAGCGGGATGAGGTTGGAAAACGGCTGCGGCAAGCCGAGGTCGTGCACGTGCTGTTGCAGGTAGGGCAGGCTGTACTGGAACGTGAAGCCGTAGTCGAACGAGTTCGGCTGGCCGACGCCGGTCGTGAACGACGGTCCCGCTTCGCCCGTGATGGCGATGGGCCGCAGCCAGGCGAGCGAGTCGGGCAGATCGCCCATGCCCTTGCCGGCGAAGACCGTGGGCGAGATCGTCGAGAAGTTGTCGGCGATCGCGCGGCTGCCCGTGCCGCCGAATTCGGCGTTCACGCCGACCGAGGTCATGAATTCATGCGCGTCGTTCACGTAGAGCAGGTACTTGAGCCCCACGCCGAAGTTGTCGAAGCCGCGTGCGGTCGGGTTGTTCTGCATGACGTAGCCGCCGTCTACCGAGAATGCGAGCCGCGGCGTGATGAGCTTGTCGTACTCGAAGCTGAAGGTGTTGATGCTCTGGTCGCCGGCGTCGCCCGGCACGCGCTGATGCCCGAATTCGAGGTTGGCTTCGTCTCCGACGCCGGGGTCGTCGACGGAGAGCGTGGAGGGGAACACGCGGTCGCCCGCGATGGCGTGAGCATGGGCCGCGCACGGTCCGAGCAGCAGCGCGCAGCCGAGGAGCCGACTGAGCGCGCGAAGGTTGGCAAGAACGCCCGGCGCCATGCGGCTGGAAGGCGATAGGTCAGACATGAGTTGTCCTGTCGAGGAGCGAGGCACGCGCGCGAGCTTCGGCGGCGCGCGGGCAGGCCCGGCGACACGCTGGGCGCGTCGGCCGGGATTGGCATGGTCGATCGAGTCAGGACAGGGGTGGGGCGCGTGCCTGGATGTGGCCTGCGGGCGCGAGGAGGCGAACGCTCTCGAACTGCGCCGCGATGCGCGCCTGCACGAGCCGGCCGACGACGAACAGCGCCACGGGTACGCCGGACACGACGGGCAGGTGCGCGAAGAAGCTGCAATAGCCGCAGTCCTGCATGTCGTCCGACGTTGCGTTCGTGGCGTGCGTGCCCGTCGTGCCGCGCGCGCCGTGCACGTGGTGCTCCATCGAAGGCATGCCGCAGGGCGCGCGTTGCACCGTGCCGGGCGCCATCTGCATGGCCTGGGCGGCAAGCAGGTGCGAAACCACGGGCGCGAGCGTCGCCATGAGGAGCGCAAGCGTCCCCAGTAGACTGCCCAGCCTGAGATGGAATCGGCGCACGGCGTGAAGTGGCGGAAATATTGCAGGGATTATGCCACGCGGCCTGCACCCCCCGCCGCGCCGCTTACGGCAGCGCCGCCCGTCAAAGCGTCGCGGCGGCGCACGTGGCGTGCGAGGCCGCGATCGAGCCCGCGCGAGGCGGGCATGCAGCCGGCATGAAGCGATCAGCCGCGCAGGCCGACCGTGTGCCGCAATTCCTGGTAGCTGCGCAAGCCCGCGACGCCCAGTTCGCGGCCGATGCCGCTCAGGCCGAAGCCGCCCCAGCACACTTGCGGAAAGATCAGTTGCGGGGTGTTGACCCAGACGAGCCCGGCGCGCAGCTGCGCCTTGTAGCGTCGTGCGGACTTGTCGTCGCTCGTCACGACCGTGGCGACCAGCCCGTAACGCGTATCGTTGGCGAGGGCGATTGCTTCGTCATCCGAACGGAATGATTTCACGCACGCGACCGGCCCGAAGATCTCGTCGGTCCACAGCACGTTGTCCGCCGCGGGCTCCGCGATAACGACTGGCGCCATGAAGAAGCCATTGGCGCAGGCGGGATCGAGCTGGCCCGCGAACGCGATCTGGGCGCCCGCTTCGACGCCTCGCGCCACGAGCGCGGCCACGCGCGCGTGCTGTGCCGCGCTGATGAGCGGTCCCATCGCCGCGTCGGCGCCCTGAGGCGGCGCGACCACGACGGCTCGTACCGCGGTTTCGAACGCGGCCATGAACTTGCGATACACGTTGTCGTGCACGAGGATGCGCGCAGTGGCCGAGCAGATCTGCCCGGCGTTGGTGAACGCGCCGCCCACCGCGAGCGAGACGGCCTGCGCCACGTCGGCGTCTTCGCGCACGATCAGCGCGGACTTGCCGCCCAGTTCGAGCGTGAGGCGCTTCATGTCCTGCGCGGCGGCCTGCATGACCTTGCGGCCCGACGCCGTGCTGCCGGTAAACGAGATCTTGTCGACGAGCGGATGCGTCGTCAGCCAGGCGCCGACTTCGCCGCCGCCGTTGACCACGTTCACGACGCCATCGGGCACGCCGGCTTCGCTCACGATTGCGGCAAGCATGTGCTCGGTGGGCGAGGTGAATTCCGAAGGCTTGATGACGACCGTGCAGCCCGCAGCCAACGCGGGAGCGAGTTTCCATGCCGTCGTGACCATCGGGAAATTCCACGGCACGATCAGCGCTGCGACGCCCACCGGTTCGTGCATGCGTTCGGCCAGCAGCGCATCGTCCGGCAGCGCGACCGGTTCGGCGGCGAACACCGACGCGTCTTCGCACAGGCCCGCGTAATAGTTGAACGTCGCGATGGCGTCGCTCACGTCGAGGTCCGCTTCGAACGGCGGCTTGCCGCTCACCTGCATCTGCATGGCAGCGAGGCGTGCGCGGTCGGCTTCCAGCAACTCGGCGATCTTGCGCAGCAGCTTGCCGCGCGCGGCGGGCGTCGTGTGCCGCCACGCGATGAGCGCATCGTGCGCGGCGTGCACGGCGCGATCGACCATCCCGGCTGTGGCGTGCTCCTGCCAGCCGATCGTTGCACCCGTGGCCGCATTGCAGATGCGCGTGCACACTTCGTTGTCCGCCGCGCAAAAGGTTGCACCCGCAATCGTGGCGGCGGGCAGCACAAAGGCCTCGCCGTCGATCCGACGTTCGGCGATTTGACGTTTATTATTCGTAGCCATGATGTGTCTCCTCGCGCCCTAGCGGTAAGCCACGCCGGGCATGATGCAAAGCATTTCGAAGGCCAGATTCGCGCCCACGAGCGCGGTCGTGCCGGCCTGGTCGTACGGCGGCGAGACTTCGACGAGATCGGCGCCCACCACGTTGAGCCCCTTCATGCCGCGCACGATCTCGAGGCCCTGGTGCACGGTCAGTCCGCCCACCTCGGGCGTGCCGGTGCCGGGCGCGAAGGCGGGATCGAGCCCGTCGATATCGAAGCTCAGGTACACGGGCGTGTCGCCCACGCGCTCGCGCACCTCTTCCATGAGCGGCGCGAGCGAGCGGTTCCAGCAGGCCTCGGCCTGCACGACGGTGAAACCCTGTTTGCGGCACCAGTCGAAATCTTCGGCGTGATAGCCGGTGCCGCGCAGGCCGATTTGCGTGACCTTGTCGCATTGCAGGAGGCCATCCTCGACGGCGCGGCGAAACGGCGTGCCGTGCGCGATCTTTTCGCCGAACATGGTGTCGTTGACGTCGGCGTGAGCGTCGATGTGGACGACGGCGACCTTGCCGTATTTCTTGTGCAGTGCGCGCAGGATCGGCCATGCGATCGTGTGGTCGCCGCCGAGCGTGATCGGGCGGCAGCCTGTTTCGACGATGCGGTCGTAGGCCGCTTCGATCAGACGAATCGAATCCTTCAGGTCATACGGATTCGTTGCGACGTCACCGATATCGGCCACCTGCAGCGAATCGAACGGCGCCGCGCGCGTGGCCATGTTGTACGGCCGCAGCAGCACCGATTCCGAGCGGATCTGGCGCGGACCGAAGCGCGTGCCGGAGCGATTCGAGGTGCCGATATCGAGCGGCACGCCCACGAAGCAGACGTCGAGGCCCTCGGTGGTCTCTGCCTGCGGCAGGCGCATCATGGTGGCGATGCCGCCGAACCGCGGCATCTCGTTGCCGCCCAGCGGCTGGTTGAACTGGCGCTCCATCTGGTGTGTCTCCGGTCGTTAGAGTCAAATCGATCGGGCGATGGTAGGGGAGATCCCGCGCGGCCAAATATGGAAGTTGGGATGTTTACATCGATGGAAATCGATGTATGTGGGTCCTTAACAGGCTAAACCTCGCGACTAAGCAGTCTGCTTAAACGGCCGCGTGACCCCAGGCGATCAGTTCGCGCTTGGTGCGCACGCCCAGCTTCGCGAAGGCGCGTTTCACGTACGACTCGGCGGTAGCCACCTGCACGCCGAGGATCTGCGCGGCTTCGGGCACGGTCTTGCCCGTAACGAGGTGCGCACAGGTTTCGTATTCGCGCCTGGACAGGCGCACGTTGTCTGCCGCAATGCGCGCGTCGAACTGCGCGAGCGGATGCATGAACGGCGCCGCGTGGGCGATGCGCCGGGCCGCGCTCGTGGAGGCGTGCAGTTCGAGCAGCGGAAACAGAAACTCGCTCACGCTGCGAAAACGGTTCATTTCCACGAGCGTAAACGGCGGTTCGCGCAACCCGCGTTCGAGCGCGATGGAGTCCTGCGCGTGGCGTGTGCCGCGCGCGAGCACGCATTCGTGGGCGATGCGCGCTTCGTCGAAGAGCCGCTGGCGGAATTCACCCGGCGGTATCGCACCGATGTCGCGCACCACCAGCATCGTGCCGAGCTTGCCGCGAATGCCGGCGAACAGCGGATCGCTTTCGTAGAAGCGGTCGTAATACAGGGTCATCACGTCCGAGATCGCGCCCGAATCCATTCCGACCCCGCCACTGCCGATCCATTCGCAACGAAAGCCCGTGGGCATCGTGCTGTCCGCGCGCGAGCGTTCGATATGCACGACATTGACGGGCACGACCTCGTTGAGCAGCAGCGTGAGACGCGGCACGAAATCGGGCGTACCGACGGCCTCGATCACGTTGCCGAGGGTCTTGAACGAGAGCGGAAAGTTCGGTTGATCGCGGTTGAGCGGAGGGACGTTGAGCAGCATGGCGCGCCCATTCGTAATGGCTGATTCATTATAGCCGAAGGCTATCGGCCGCCAAAAATGCCCAAATCGGCCGGCAAAACACCGCTTGCCCCCCCTGAGGGGGGGCATACCGCAACCGCGCCAGTCGGTAACTTTGGCGTCACTCAATCAAACAACTGGAAGTGACGCAAATGAGCAAACTGATTCAGGATATCGTGCCGCTGGGCGCTGGCATCGGCGAATTCACCAAGCTGGAATACGGCATGGACGAAAGCGACTGGCGCGCCACGGTCGGCAAGAACAACAACTACGTGATCGGCTGGTGGGAAGGCAAGGTCGGCGCGGTGGATTTCCCGGCCACGACCGCCGACGAAGCGGTATGGCTCGTGGAAGGCAAGATCGCGCTGACCGACGCGAACGGCGCCCGCAAGGAATTCACGGCGGGCCAGGGCTACCTCCTGCCCGCCGGCTTTGCAGGCCGCTGGGAAACCGTCGAGGATGCGAAGAAGTTCTACGTCGTGCTCGAACAGGCCTAAGGACCATGGCGAGCCGCTTTCCACGGGAGCCGGCTCTGTTTCTCTCGTTCCGTGCAGTGAAGCCAATCATGAGTACCCCTGCAGAAGTTGAAGTCGAATCGCGCCCGGGCGTCACGCTCGGCGTGCAAGAGGCGCTTTCGCGCACACGCTTCTTTCCGTACTGGCTCGACAACCCCGCCGAGCCGCCGACCGAACCCAGGCTCACCGCCAACGTCGAGGCCGACCTGCTGATCGTCGGCGGCGGCTTCACGGGGCTCTGGGCCGCCGTGCAGGCCAGTGAGCAGATGCCCCATCTGAACGTGGTGCTGATCGAGGCGGGCAAAGTCGCGCACGGAGCGTCGGGCCGCGCGGGCGGCATCATCTCGACTTCGGTGATGCATGGATTGCCCAATGCTGTACGGGTATTCCCCAACGATATCGCGCAGCTCGAAGCATTCGGCCATCACAACCTCGACGGCTTCGAGGAAACGCTCAAGCGCTACAACATCGACGCCGACATCGAATGGAACGGCGAAATGACCGTGGCGGTCGATCCGGAGCATATCGAGCACTTGCGCGGCGACTACGAGCTGCACAAACGCTACGGGCACGATGTCGTGCTGCTCGACGGCAAAGCGACGCGCGAGCAACTCGATTCGCCGTTGTTCGCCGGCGCGCTGTGGTCGCGCAATCGAAGCGGCATCGTGCATCCGGCCAAGCTCGCGTGGGGCCTCAAGCGCGCGGCGCTTTCGCTCGGCGTGAAGCTCTACGAGCACACGCCGCTCATCGATGTCATCGACGAAGGCCAGACTGTTTACGTGAAGACGCCCGAAGGCAGCGTGCGCGCGCCGCGCGTGGTGTTCGGCAGCGGTACGGCGAAGGTCGGCATTCCCGATATCAACCGGCGCGTGCTGCAAGTGCGCGACCACGTGCTCGCCACCGAACCGCTCACCGAAGAACAGCTTGCGCGTATCGGCTGGAAGAATCGCCAGGGCATTTACGACACGCGCACGCAGCTCAATTACTTCCGCCTCACGAAGAACAACAACATCATCTTCGGCGGGCTCGTGAGCTATCACTTCGACGGCGATCCGAATCCTCCGCAGGACCAGAAGGCCGAGACCTACTATCGGCTCGCGCAGGCGTTTTACCGCACTTTCCCGCAGCTTGCGGACGTGCGCTTCTCGCATGCGTGGGGCGGCCCGATCGACTACTGCTCGCGCGGCTCCGTGTTCGCGAAGCGCTATCTGAACGACAAGGCCGTCTTCGTAGCGGGTTACACGGGCTTTGGCGTGGCGGCGAGCCGCTTCGGCGCGTTCATGGGCCTGAATATCCTGTTCGACCGCAACAGCCCCGAGCGCGCGCTCGATATCGCCAACCAGAGCCCGACCTATATCCCACCGGAGCCGGTGCGCTGGCTGGCCGCCAAGGTGACGTTCCATGCGTTCGACGGCGCCGACGCCGAAGGCGGCTGGAAGCGCGCGTGGATCAAGGGAATCAAGGCGATGGGCTTTCCGATGTGAGGGATGAGCGGCATGTTCTCCAATACCTCCGATCTCGACCTGCGGCTCATCCGCGTGTTTCTCGCCGTGGTGGACGCGCGCGGCATCACCGCGGCCGAAGCGACGCTCGGCGTGCGGCAGTCCACCATCAGCACGCAGCTCTCGGCGCTCGAGGCGCGCGTGGGCTTCAAGCTCTGCGAGCGCGGGCGCGGCGGCTTTCGTCTCACGTCGAAGGGCGAACGCTTCGTGCCCTCGGCGCGCGCGCTCGTTGCGGCCACCACGGAGTTCGTGGCGCGCGTGCGTGATATCGACCGCAAGCTCGTCGGCACGCTCGGCATCGGCCTGATTGGCCAGGCTTCGCATGTGGAGAACGCGCGGCTCGCGGAAGCGATCGGCGCATTCCGCCAACGCGATCAGGCCGTGCGCTTCACGATGAAGGTCGCGGCGCCGCAGGAACTCGAAGAAAGCCTCGTCAACAACCACCTCGACATTGCGATCGGCTACTTCTGGCATCGCGTGGCGGGCCTCGACTACACCGAGCTGTTCAGCGAGCGCCAGGTGCTGTGCTGCGGGCGCGGGCATGCGCTGTTCCATCATGCGCCGCACGTCAATGTCGATGACCTGCGCGAGCACGACTGGGTCTGGCGCAGCTATCCGATCCCGGAGGAGCTGGCCGGTATTGGCGACCGACAGGTGACGGCGATTGCCGACAGCATCGACGCCGCCACGGTCCTGATCCTCTCGGGCAGCCATATCGGCTACCTGCCCGCGCATCACGCCGAGCCGTTCGAGCAGCGCGGCCTCATCCGGGCGCTCGGGCGCACCACGTTCGGCTTCGACGTGCCGATGCATCTGGCCGTCAAGCGCAGCTCTGCGGAAAAGCCCATCGTGCGTGCGTTCTGCGACGATCTGCTGGGCGTCTATGGGCAGCATGCCGCCGTGCCCGAAGCGCTCGTTGAATGAAAGAAGCGCTGCGCGCCATACATTGGCTGCGCAAGATGTAAACGTATGGAATACAGAATAATTAGCCCGCTGCGATCGATTAAAGTGGGCGAGAGGCGTTGATAGTGCGTTGACCGGTTGCTTGCAAACACAACCAGATCGGCGCGGCAAGGAGTGAGACAATGAGCAATAACAGCATTACCCAGATCGAAACATTCGGTTTCGAACGCATTCCCGATGCATCGCGCTACGCGCGGCCCATCGATCTGTTCCGGCTGCTGTTCGGCGGCTGCAATACCTTCTCCACCTCGGTGCTGGGCAGCTTTCCGGTTCTGGTCGGCCTCTCGTTCAAGGCGGGCGTGTGGTCCATCGTGCTCGGCGTGCTCGCCGGCACCTGCATTCTCGCGCCCATGAGCCTGTTCGGTCCGCGCAACGGCACGAGCGATCCCGTTTCGTCGGGGGCGCACTTCGGCATCCACGGGCGGATCGTGGGCTCGTTCCTCGCGCTGCTCACCTCGATTGCGTTCTTCGCGCTCGCCGTGTGGAGTTCGGGCGATGCACTCGTGGGCGGCGCACACGACATGGTCGGCGTGCCGGTCAACGCCTGGACACTCAGCTCGGCTTACATGGTGTTTGCCGTACTCGTGGTGGTGGTGTGCATCTACGGCTTTCGCTTCATGCTCTGGGTGAACAGGATTGCCGTGTGGGCGGCGAGCCTCATGTTCGTGGTGGGCGCCTTCGCGTTCGCGGGCGCATTTGATCCCAACTACGCCGGCACGCTGCATGAGCGCGGCGCGGGATTCTGGGTGGCCTTCGTGAGCGCCGTGCTCGTCGCGTTGAGCAACCCGGTGTCGTTCGCCTCGACGCTCGGCGACTGGGCGCGCTACATTCCGCAGCACACGCCGCGCCACCGCGTGATGGGCGCCGTGTTCGCCGCCCAGATCGCCACCTTCGTGCCATTCTTCTTCGGCCTCGTCACGGCCACGCTCATTGCAACGAAGGCGCCGAGCTATATCGCCTCGAACGACTATGTGGGCGGACTGCTGGCCGTGTCGCCGCGCTGGTTTCTGCTGCCGACCTGCCTCATTGCGATCATCGGCGGCATGTCCACCGGCACGACCGCGCTCTATGGCACCGGCCTCGATATGTCGAGCATGTTCCCGAGACTCCTGAACCGCGTGCGCGCGACGATGCTGATCGGCACGCTGGCCATCGGCTTCATCTTCGTCGGCCGCTTCGCGTTCAATCTCGTGGAAAGCGTTTCGACATTCTCCACGCTGATCTGCACGTTCAGCTGCCCGTGGATGGCGATCATGGTGATCGGCTTCATTACGCGACGGGGCCACTATCTCACTGATGATCTCCAGGTCTTCAATCGCGGCGGCCGTGGCGGGCACTACTGGTTCACGCACGGCTGGAATCTGCGCGCGATGGGTGCCTGGCTGCCGGCGGCGTTCCTCGGCCTTTCGTTCGTGAATCTGCCGGGGCAGTTCGTCGGTCCGCTTGGTTCGCTGGCGGGCGGCCTCGATCTGAGCGTGCCAGTCTCGCTGGCGGTGGGAGGCATGATCTATGTCGTACTGCTGACGATCTTTCCCGAGCCGGATGCAGTGTATGGCCGGGAGGGGCGCCGGTTCGTGCGCGGCGGCGCGCGCGGGCAAACCGCTGGCGCGGTGCGTGAACTGCAACGCAGCCCGGAGTACGCCGAGTAAGTCGGCAAGCACCAGGTCGCTTCGCCGGGAGCCGTTGCGCAGAGACCGGGTAAGATCACGGCTTTGCGCAGCGCGTAAGGAGGCGATCTTGCTTCGTTCACTCGTCAGGGGCGGTGCCGGTGCCCTGCTGTTCGCCATCGCCCTCAGCAGTCCCGTCTTTGCCGCCGAACCCGCCACCGGCAGCGACGCTCAAATACGCGAAGCCGCGCTCGCCTTCATGCGCGAAAACGGCATTCCCGGTCTCGCGATCGGCGTCACCGTGAACGGTACGGAGCGCTTCTACAACTTCGGCGTCGCGTCGAAGGAAACGGGCGCGCCGGTCACGAACGAGACGCTGTTCGAACTCGGCTCGATGAGCAAGACGTTTGCCGCCACCCTCGGCGGGTGGGCGCAGGTGACCGGCAAGCTTTCGCTCGATGCGCCGGTGAGCACCTATCTGCCCGAGATGCGCGGCACACCGTTTGGCGCGCTGACGCTCGTCAATCTCGGCACGCACACCGGCGGCGGCTTCCCGCTGCAGGTGCCCGACGAAGTCACGAACGACACGCAGCTGACGGCATGGCTCAAGGCATGGCGGCCGCGCTATCCGGCAGGCACGCAGCGCACCTACGCGAACCCGAGCATCGGCATGTTCGCGCGCATCGCGGCGCAGCAGCTCGGCATGAGCTACCCGGATGCCGTGGAGACACTGCTCTTTCCGAAGCTCGGGCTCGCGCACACGTTCATTCGCGTGCCGGCCGCGGAGCGCGCGGCCTATGCGCAGGGCTACAACAGCAAGAACGCGCCGGTGCGCCTGAATCCCGGCGTGCTCGCCGACGAAGCCTACGGCGTGAAATCGGACACGCGCGACGTGCTGCGCTTTCTGGAAGCGAACCTGGGCCAGGTCGAAGTGGAACCGGAGATGCAGCGCGCGCTGGAGGCCACGCATGTGGGCTACTTCCACACGGGTCCGTTCATTCAGGACCTCGTATGGGAGCAGTACGCGCAGCCAGTGGGCCTGAACGACCTCGTCAAAGGCAACGCGAACGTGATGGTGCTGGAGGACAACCCGGCCACGGCGTTGATTCCGCCGCTGCCGCCGCAGCCCGACGTGTTGCTCGACAAGACGGGCGCGACCAATGGTTTTGGCGGCTATCTGGCGTTCGAGCCTTCGCGCAAGACGGCCATCGTCATTCTCGCCAACCGCAATCACCCCACCGAGTCGCGCGTGCGGTTCGCGTATCGGGTGCTGGAACTGGTGCAGGGCGCGTCGGTGCCTTAGGCCGAATCGCTCGTCGCCCGC
This sequence comes from Paraburkholderia sp. BR10937, assembly GCF_040965695.1. NCBI lineage: Bacteria > Pseudomonadati > Pseudomonadota > Betaproteobacteria > Burkholderiales > Burkholderiaceae > Paraburkholderia > Paraburkholderia sp. BR10937. The sequence continues at coordinate 144,948 of NZ_JBFRCL010000016.1, read as the reverse complement.
GCGGTTCGGCTGGCGGGCGCATTCGTACTGGCCGCCGGGCTGTCGTGCACAGGCAGCCCGCTCACCGCAGCCGTGAGCCCGCGGCCGCCCGGGTTGTTGCGCAGCGTGAACGTCAGGCCATGACGCTGCGCGATGCGCGCGACGATCGAAAGACCGAGCCCGCTGCCCGTGCCCTGGGCATGATCGCCGCGAAAGAAGCGATCGACCACGCGTTCGAGATCGGCTTCGGGAATCCCGGGCCCGTTATCGATGACTTCGAAGCCGAGCGTGTCCTGCGAACGCGTGAGCACGAGATCGATCTTGCCGCCTGAGGGCGTGTAGCGGATTGCGTTGTCGAGCAGGTTGTTCAGCAGGGTGTTCAGGCCGTGCGCGTCGGCGTTCACGTTGCAGATGCACTCGGGCGTCACGGGCGGCCGCGACTCGAGGCCCAGGTCGATGCCTTTCTCTTCCGCGAGCAGCGAGAAGTCGCCGATGGCCTGCTCGCCCAGCCGCCGCAGGCTCACGACGGTGGCGGGCGTGCTCGCCTGCGCATCTTCGCGCGCGAGCGTGAGCAATTGCTGCACGAGTCGGATCGTGCGGTTCAGGCGCGTTTGCATGCGTTCGAGCGTGCGCGGCTCGCCGTTGAGCGTGCCGTCGTGCAGCGCCGCCTGCCATTGCAGCTTGAGCGCGGCGAGCGGCGAGCGCAGCTCGTGCGCCGCGTCGGCGATGAAGGTGCGCTGCGCCTGCGAAGCCGTATTCAGGCGGTCCAGCAGATCGTTGAGCGCGACGACGAGCGGGCGCAGTTCGACGGGCACCGAGCCGTCGAGGCGCAACGGCTCCAGTTCATGCGCCGAGCGCGAAGCGAGCAGCGCCGACAACGCGCCCACCGGCGCGAGCCCGCGCGTCACCACGAACAGCAGCAGCACGATGGCCACCGGCACGAGCAGTGCGAGCGGCCACAAGGTATGCAGCGCGAGGTGCAGCGCCAGCCCGTCGCGCACGGAAATGGGCTGCGCGACCTGTACGAAGCGGTCCGGTTGCGCGATGCCGTACACGCGCCAATGCACCTCGTCGTGCTCGATCGTGCGAAAGCCCGTGGCCTGGCGCGGCAGCACAGGCGTTTCCTGCGAGCGGTAAACCAGCTTGCCGTCGTGGTCCCAGATCTGGATGAGAATGCGGTCGTCGGCGATCTCGTCGAAGCCGGGGCCGGACTGCTCGACCTCGCGCGCCATCGCGGCGTTCGCGGGCATGGATTGCGCCACGGCATGCAGCTCGTAATCAAAGAGCTCGCCCGCTTCTTCACGCGCGCTGTGAAAAATGCCGAAGCCGGCCACGATGGAAGCGGCCGCGAATCCGCAGATGAGCCAGCCCAGCAGGCGGCGGCGGATGGAGTTCATTCCGATCTCTTGAGCCGGTAGCCCACGCCGCGCACGGTCACGATCTGGTCGGTGCCGATCTTGCGGCGCAAGCTGTGCACATGCACCTCGATCGCGTTGCTGCCGACTTCCTCGCCCCAGCCGTACATGCGCTCTTCGAGTTCGGCCTTCGTGAAGACGCGCGCAGGCTGCTCGATGAGCACGCGCAGCAGCGCGAATTCGCGCGGCACGAGCGCGACGCTTTCGCCGTCCTTCGTCACCTCGTGCGCGGCGGGGTCGAGCGCGAGGCCGCTGTGCGTGTAGACGGGCTGTTTCTGGCCCGTGCGGCGGCGGAGCATGGCGCGCGTGCGGGCGGCCAGCTCGTCGAGATCGAAGGGCTTGATGAGGTAGTCGTCGGCGCCGGCGTCGAGCCCGGCGATGCGGTCCGTCACCGAGTCGCGCGCGGTCAGGATCAGCACGGCTGCTTCGCCGCCCTTGCGGCGGTAGCCGTTCAGCACCTCGATCCCGTCCTTCTTCGGCAGCCCGAGGTCGAGCAGCACGAGGTCGTACACGTCGTTGTCGAGCGAAAGCTCCGCTTCCCGCCCGTCGCGCGCCCAGTCGACGGCATGACCCTCGCGGCGCATCGAGTCGAGCACCGTTTCGGCAATCATTTCGTCGTCTTCCACCAGCAACAGGCGCATCGCTCGCTCCCCCAATTTCCAGCCTTACATTGTCGCTCATCCCGGCTTAACCGGTGCTTAAGCGGCACGCTGAAAGGGGGCCTGGCAATCAGTCGAGGAGTTTCAGCACGTCGTCATAAAGCGCGCGCGGCACCGTCACGCCATCGCGTTCGCTGCGCTCGCGCGCCTCGAAACGGCGCTGCGACGGCAAGCGCGCGCCCTGGTCGGTGATGGCGGCGAACAGCCGCTCGGCACGCGCCTGGCCGGCCGCGTAACCGTCGCCGCCAAAGCGCCGGGGATCGATGGCGATGACGAGTTCGCCATGGCAAGGGCTCGCGCCCGCGCCGCCGTCGAAGGCCTGCGACTCCATGCTCGTGAGGTCGCCGATCAGCGCGCCCGCGAGCAGCTCGATCATGGCCGCGAGCGCCGAGCCCTTGTGACCGCCGAACGTCTGCATCGCGCCGTCCAGCGCTGCGCGGGCGTCAGTGGTGGGCTGGCCGTCGCGGTCGAGCGCCCAATGCGGCGGAATGGGCTTGCCCTCGCGCGCGTGCAGTTCGATGTCGCCGCGCGCAATCGCGCTCGTGGCGAAGTCGAACACGAACGGCAGGCCGCCTTCGCGCGGCCACGCGAACGCGAGCGGATTCGTGCCGAACACGCCGCGCGTGCCGCCCGCCGGCGCGACCCAGCTATGGCTCGGATTCATGGCGATGCCCACGAGCCCTTGCGCCGCGATGGCTTCGACTTCGGGCCACAGCGCCGAAAAATGAAAGCAGCGGTTGATGGCCATCGCCGCGATGCCCTGGCTGCGCGCTTTCTGCGCGAGCACGGGCAAGCCGGTTTCGAAGGCGAGCAGCGAAAAGCCAAAATGCGCGTCCACGGCCAGCACGCCAGGCGCGATATCGCGCAGCGTGGGCTCGGCGCACGCATCGACCTTGCCGCTCTGAAGCGAGCGTGCACAGACGAGCAGGCGATAGATGCCGTGCGAATGGCATTCGTCGCGCTGGCCTTGTGTGATGACGCGCGCGATCGCATCGGCGTGCGCCTCGGACATGCCGTGCCGCAGCAGCACGTTGCGCGAGAGCGTGAAGACTTCGTCGAGCGTGAGGACGATGGTGGCGGACATGGCATCCCGTGTAAAAAAACAAACCGGGCCAACGTGGCCCGGTTTCGGCGATTCGAATGAAGATTGGGAGAGAGGCGCGCTGAATGCGTAACGCTTACAGACCGACGTCCGGCAGGGCGGGGCGCGTGGCGAGCGCCTTCTCGACCACGGCCTTCACATGCGCGAGCGCTTCGCCTTCGAGCGGCAGGCGCGGCGGACGCGTGGCCGCGCTGCCGCGGCCCACCAGTTCCTCGCACAGCTTGATGCATTGCACGAGGTCGGGGCGCGCGTCGAGGTGCAGCAGCGGCATGAACCAGCGGTACAGCGCGAGCGCTTCGTCAAAGCGCTTTTGCTTCGCGAGGCGGAACAGCGTTTCGCCTTCTTTCGGGAACACGTTCGACATGCCCGAGACCCAGCCTTGCGCGCCCACGGCCACGCTTTCGACCACCACGTCGTCGAGGCCCGCGAACAGCACGAAGCGGTCGCCCACGGCGTTGCGCAGATCGATGAAGCGGCGCGTATCGCCCGACGAATCCTTGAAGCAGACGATATTTTCGCAATCCTGAAGAGCGATCAGGATGTCGGGCGTCACGTCGTTCTTGTAGATCGGCGGATTGTTGTAGACCATCACGGGCACGTCGGTGCTGGAAGCCACGGCGCGGAAATGCGCGGCGGTTTCGTGCGGCTTCGAGGAATACACGAGCGCCGGCATGACCATTACGCCGTCCACACCCACGCGTGCCGCTTCCTTCACGGTTTGACGCGCGAACTCGGTGGTGAATTCGGCGATGCCCGCGATCACCGGCACCTTGCCGCCTGCCGCGTCGCGCGCGGCCTCGATCACCGCGATCTTTTCATGCGTCGCGAGCGAGGTGTTCTCGCCGACGGTGCCGCACACCACGAGGCCCGACACGCCGTCCTTGACGAGATTGCTCACCACCCGGTGCGTGGCGTCGATATCGACCGAGAAGTCCGCCTTGAACTGCGTGCTGACGGCGGGAAACACCCCGCTCCACTGGATAGCGCTCACTGTGACTCACTCCTTGAATGCGTAGCGGCTCGCGCCGGTACCTGTTGAATATGAGTGAAGTATCGCTGTCCAGATAGTTTGACGCTTGGGGCCTTTCGCGCCTCAAAAAGACGAAATCTGCATAGTCCGCCGCTTTCTTAAAGCAGTCCAGGGACAACCCTGGGCGCGAGGCTCAAGCGCCGGGCGTCTGCGCGCTTTCGGGCGTTTGCAGCAGCGCGCGATACTGGCTCGGCGTGACGCCCACCGTGGCCTTGAACTGCCGCGTGAACGCGCTGTGATCGTTATAGCCGCACTGTGTGGCGATGTCGGTAATGCTCAGGTCGCTCGCGAGCAGCACCGAGGCCGCGTCCAGACGAGTTTTCAGCAGCATCTGGCGGGGCGTGAGGTGAAAGATCTTGTGGAAGTAGCGCTCGATCTGCGCCACCGACATGTTGATGAGCTTCGCCAGGTGCGCGAGCTTGAGCGGTTGCGCATAGTTGTCCTGGATGTACTTCGCGGCGACCGCGAGCCGCTGGTAAGCGGGATGCGTGCCTTCGGCGGCCTGCAGGTCGCGCGAAATGCCCGCCACGCCCAGCACGCGGCCGCGCGCGTCGTGCAGCGGGACTTTCGAGGTGAGACACCAGCCCGGCTGCCGGCCCGGATACAGATGCAGTTCGAGCTGGTCGATGAGACTGCTGTCGAGCCGCACCACGGCCTGGTCCTGCGCGGTATAGCTGTGGCCGAAGCGCGAGGGAAAGACCTGCTCGGCCGTCTTGCCGAGCAGCGCGCGTTTTTCCTTGAAACCGCAGCGCGCGGCGAGCGTGGTGTTCGCGATCACGTAGCGCGCCTCGTGATCCTTCACGAAGAACACCACGTCGGGCATGGCGTCGAACAGCGGTTCGAGCATGGTGAAATGCGCGACCATCTGCGCAAACGTGGCGTTTTCGAGAGCGGCGGGCAGGACCAGTTCGGGCATCGCGAGGCGCCTGGGGCGGGATCGGCGGAAATCACCATTGTGCCGATTTGCGCACGCGCGCGCATCTGCAACAAAAAACGGCTGTGGCGCTATTGCGCCGTTTCTGCGTGCAGCAAGGTGTCGATGCGCGCGGGCGCGAACGGCGGGCGCTGGCCGTTTTGCGGCCAGCCGAAGCAGAACGCCGCCGCCTCGCCGCAAATCTTGCCCTGGCAGGGGCCCATGCCGCAGCGCGTCTGCAGCTTGGCGTCGCGCCACGACGCATGGCGCGCGACGTCGCGATACGCGACGTCCTCGCAACGGCAGAACACGGTGTCGGGCTGCGGGAGCGACCGCAACGCGGGTGCCAGTTCGAACGCTGTGTGCAGGCGCATCGCGAAACGGCGGTAGCGCTCGCGTTCGGCGCACAGGCGCCGGGCGTTCGCGTGGTCGCCGAGCGCGGCGTAGGCCGCGATGCGTCCTTCCACCGCCGCGAGTTCCATGCCGCCCACGCCCGTGCATTCGCCGGCCGCGTAAATGGCTTCGGCGGAGGTCTGTTGCGACTCGTTCACGGCGATGGCGGGAGAGCCCGCATGGGTTTCGAGGCGGCAATCCAGCGCCGCGCCGAGGCCCGTATTCGGCACGAGGCCATAGGCGCACGCGATCCGGTCGCAATCGACCCGCATGTCGTCGTTGCCGCGCCGCACGCGCGCCTGGGTCACGCGCGTCGTGCCGATGGCTTCGGCAACGTACGCATCGCACCAGTAAGGCGTGGCGCGCAAGTCGAAGCGCATACGCAGCGCCTGCGCGAGCTTCGCGGGCGTATGGACGAGGCCGGCCGCGAAGCGGCGCACCGCCTGGGGCGGCGCCTGCTCGACGATCGCGGCGATCGTTGCGCCATGCTGGCGCGCGGTGACGGCGGCGGCCCACAGCAGCGGCCCGCTGCCCGCGATGACGATGCGTTCGCCGCGCACGGGCATGCCGCCCTTGATGAGCGCCTGCAAGCCGCCCGCGCCCGTGACGCCCGGCAAGGTCCAGCCGGGATAGGGCAGGAAGCGCTCGCGCGCGCCCGAGGCGACGATGAGCTTGCCGTAAGCGAGCGTGAGCGCGCGGTCGGGGCTTTCCGCGAGCAACTGCCGCCTTGGCAGCGCCTGCACGATGCGGGTCGCGCTCAGCAGCGTGACGTTGGTGTGCGCCGCGAGGGCGTCGAGCACGACGCGTGCGGGGCCAGTGGCGCGATGACCGGGGCCCTGACGCCAGATCTGGCCGCCGGGCAGCGCATTGTCGTCGACGATGCCGACGCTCACGCCCGCCTCGGCGGCAGTGCGCGCGGCGTTCAATCCGGCCGGTCCGGCGCCGATGATCAGGATGTCGAACTTCATGGCGCTGCATTCCTGGTGACGACCTGCATGCCTGCGACGCAAACCGTCTGGCAGGCAAGCCGATGCGGCACGCCGTCGATGGTGACGCGGCATTCCTGGCAGATGCCCATGCCGCACAACGGCCCGCGCAGCGCGCCGCTCACCGAACGCCGCGTGACGGGCGCCGCGTGTTCTGCGTGCGCGGCAGTGGCGATGGCGGCTGCAACCGAGCTGCCCGGCGCGACGCCCACTTTGCGCCCATCGATCGTCAACGTCGTATTGGCTTCAGGCATGCACGGCCCCCTGGTCGGCGAAGCGCGCGGGGAGGTACGGCGTCGCGTCGATGTCGGCGGCGTGTCCGATCATTTGCGCGGCAATCAGCTTCGCGGTGCCGAGCGCCGTGGTGACGCCGAGGCCCTCGTGTCCGGTGGCGAGCCACGTGGACGGATGGCTGTCGTCGTCGGCGAACGAGGCCGGGGGGCCGATGAGCGGCATGCCGTCGCTCGATGCGGGGCGAAAGCCCGTCCATGCGCGGATCGCATTGAGCGCGGGCAGTTGCGGCAGATATTCGGCGGCGCGGCGCAGCATGCGCGCGAGCATCGCCGGCTCGACGGCGGGGTCGGTGGTGTCGAACTGGCGCGACGAGCCGATCAGCAATTGCCCGGTCGGCCGCGGCTGCACGTTGAACGCCACCGAGGTGCCGCTCGCGTTGTGCGCGCTCTTGATATAGCCGAGTTCGAGAATCTGATGGCGAATCGCGCCGGGATAGCGGTCGGTAATGAGCAGGTGTCCCTTCTTCGCCTGGAGCGGCAGGCGCGGCAGCAAATCGAGCGCCGCCAGGCCGTTCGCGATCAACACCGCGCCCGCGCTGATGACCTCGCCATCGGCGAGATGCACACCCGCGCGGTCGAGATGCGCGACTTGCGTTCGCGTGCGGCAGGTCAAGCGGCCGCCAACGGGCTGCTCGAGCAGCCATGCGGCTACGGCAGGCGCGTAAACCACGGCGTCGTGGTCGACGATCATGCCGCCGACGAGGCCATGGCGCAGACCCGGTTCCGCTTCGCGCAACTGGCGGGCGTCCAGCATCGAGCACGCCACGCCCTGGCGTTGCAGCGCCTGCTGACGCGTCTGCGCGAGCGCCAGTTCTTCTTCGTCGGCGGCGACCCAGAGCGTGCCGCAGCGCAGGAACGCGTGGCGCTCGTCGAGACGCGGCGCCAACGCGTGCCACAGCGCCAGCGACCATGCGCTCAGCGCGAATTCGGCGGGCGTGTCGTCCATCACGACGAGGTGGCCCATGCCGGCGGCCGTCACACCGCCGCCTACGCCGGCTCGCTCGATGACGAGCACGTCCAGGCCCTGCGCCGCGAGTTCATGCGCGCATGCGGCGCCCACGATGCCCGCGCCGATCACGACGACATCGTGTTGACTGCTCGAACCTTGCATCACGCGGGAATGCCCCACGCGAACGGATCGTCGTCGGCGAAAATCAGTTTGGACTCCGCGCTGATATGCGCGTTGCCGCGTATGCTCGGACGAATATGCCCGGCGGGGAGTTCGGGCGTGATTTCATAGCGGGCTTCGAACACGCTGCCGATGATGCTTTCCTGGCGCCACTGCGCACCGGGTGCGAGCTTGCCGTCCGCGGCGAGGCACGCGACCTTCGCACTCGTGCCGGTGCCGCACGGCGAACGGTCGTAGGCCTTGCCGGGACACAGCACGAAATTGCGGCTGTCGATGCCCGCGACGTCCGAGTGCGCGAACAGTTCGATATGGTCGATCAGCGCGCCGTCCGCGCCGGTAATGCCGTTCGCTTCGAGCGCCTGGCGCATGGCCCACGTGGCTTCGGTGAGCGCTTCGACGTTGCGCGCTTCGAGCGTCAGGTTGTGGTCGGCGACGAGGAAGAACCAGTTGCCGCCCCAGGCGATATCGCCGTGCACGCGGCCGTAGCCGGGCACGTCGAGCGGCACGGCCTGGCGGTAGCGATACGCGGGCACGTTGCGCACGGTGACGCTGCCGTCGGCGTGCAGTTCGGCTTCGACGTTGCCGACCGGCGTTTCGACGCGATGCACGCCGGGCGCGATGCGCCCGAGATGCGCGAGCGACGCGATGAGGCCGATGGTGCCGTGCCCGCACATGCCGAGAAAGCCGACGTTGTTGAAGAAGATCACGCCCGCGGAACAGGACGGATCATGCGGCTCGCATAGCAGCGCGCCGACCATTACGTCCGAGCCGCGCGGCTCGTTGACGACGCCCGCGCGCACGCGGTCGAAGTCGCGACGGAATACGGCGAGGCGTTCGGCGAGCGGGCCGCGTCCCAGCTCGGGGCCGCCGGCGATCACGAGGCGTGTGGGTTCGCCGCCCGTGTGGGAGTCGATAACGGTCAGGGTTTTCATGGCGACAATCGTAGGTCGCGCCATGTTGGCCGTCTTGCTCGAACGACCCATGCGCGGTGACGATTTCGGCATAGTGCGCCGGGCGTGAATGCGCGGCGCTCCGGGGGAACCCTTGCGCGTGCTTTCTTCAGTCTTTCACGAGCGCCAGTTGCTCCAGCTGGCGCACCACTTCGGCGCGCAGGCGCGGCGGCATGTTCTGGTAGCCGAGCAGATCGGAGATCCACAGGCCGTCCGCTGCGAGCCGGCAGATCATGAGGCGGGCGGCAGCTTCGAGCGGCAGCGGGTCGGGACGCGTCCACTTGCGCATGGGCGCGGCGTAGCGCTCGCGAATCGCGGGGTCCGTCATCATCGCGGCCACCAGCACGCGCAGCACGTTGGTGCTGGCGGCAGGGCTCGTTTCGTCGAGCGTGGTGTGCAGGTAGGCGCGCGCGGCGGCGCCGTGTTTCGGCGCGCCCTGCGCCATGCCTTCGTCGATGCGTGTGTGCATCTGCTGCTCGAAGCGCGTGAGCGTCTGCTCGAAGAGGGCATCGAGCAAGCCCTGCTTGTTGGCGAAGTGATACTGCAGCGCGCCCTTGGTCACGCCCGCGCGTTCGGCCACGGCGTCGAGCGTCACGGCGGGCACGCCTTGATCGGTGGCGATATCGGAAGCCGCTTGCAGCAACTGCGCGCGCACCTGGACCGGAGCTTTCTTGCGGCGCGTGCCGGCGGCGGGCGCCGCGTCCTTGCGTGGGGAACGGGACTTCGGGGCCGCAGAGGCCGGTGGAGCCGAGGGAGCCGCTGCGTCAGCCGCCTTCGCGCTGCGCCTTGTCGCGCGCGCGGGCGCCTTGACGGAGGAGTCTTTCATGGCGGCGATCATACCATTGCAGGCGTCGCTGCTAAACATTCCGTACGGATGGTATGATCCGCCGATGAAAAATTCCAACCCGCCTTTTACCGCCTCCGCAGCCGCCATGGCGGCGCTCGACGCCTCGATCGTTCGCGGCCGCGAGGCGCTCGTGCGAGAGCAGGACGCCGATGGAAGCTGGTGCTTCGAGCTCGAATCTGACGCCACGATCACCGCCGAATACATCCTCATGATGCATTTCATGGGCAAGATCGACGCGGTGCGCCAGGAGAAGATGGCGCGCTATCTGCGCGCGATCCAGCGGTTGCAAACGCACGGCGCATGGGACCTCTACGTGGATGGCGCGCCCGATGTCTCGTGCAGCGTGAAGGCGTACTTCGCGCTCAAGGCGGCAGGGGACTCGGCAAGCGCGCCGCACATGGTGCGCGCGCGGGAGTCCATTCTGAAGCTCGGCGGGGCGGCGAAGTCCAACGTGTTCACGCGCATTCTGCTCGCCACCTTCGGTCAGGTGCCGTGGCGCGCCACGCCGTTCATGCCGATCGAATTCGTGCTGTTTCCGAAGTGGGTGCCCATTTCGATGTACAAGGTCGCCTACTGGGCGCGCACGACCATGGTGCCGCTGCTCGCGCTCTGTTCGCTGAAGGCGCGCGCGGCCAATCCGCATGACGTGTCGATTGCCGAACTGTTCGTCACGCCCCCCGACGAGGAGCGCGAATACTTTGCGCGCGGCAAGGGCATCCGGCGGTTCTTTCTCGCGGCTGACCGGGCGCTGCGCCATCTCGAGCCGCTGCTGCCGCGCGCGCTGCGCCAGCGCGCCATGAAGCACGCCGAGGCCTGGTGCGCCGAGCGCATGAACGGCGAGGACGGCATGGGCGGCATCTTTCCGCCGATCGTCTACAGCTACCAGATGATGCAGGTGCTTGGGTATCCTGAGGATCATCCGTTGCGCCGCGATTGCGAGAATGCGCTGGAAAAGCTGCTCGTCGAGCGCCCGGACGGCAGCGTGTATTGCCAGCCGTGTCTCTCGCCGGTGTGGGACACGGCGTGGAGCACGATGGCGCTCGAGCAGGCGCGCACGGTCGTGCCTGCCGATCCGGCGTCGGCCGCGATCAGCGACACGGAACTGCAGCAGCGCATTGCGCGCGCGTACGACTGGCTCGCCGAGCGACAGGTGGAGGACGTGCGCGGCGACTGGATCGAGAATGCGCAGCCCGACACGCCGGTTGGCGGCTGGGCCTTTCAGTACGAGAACCCGTACTATCCCGACATCGACGATACGGCCGTGGTCGCCGCCATGCTCCATCGGCGCGGCCGCGGTGAGGCGCGCAAAACGGGCGTGGACCCGTATGCGGCGCGTGTCACGCGCGCGCTCGACTGGATGCGCGGCCTGCAATCGCGCAACGGCGGCTTCGGGGCCTTCGACGCCGATTGCGACCGCCTCTATCTGAACGCAATCCCCTTCGCGGATCACGGCGCCTTGCTCGACCCGCCCACCGAAGACGTCTCGGGCCGCGTGCTGCTGTGCTTCGGCGTGACGGGCCGCGAGGAGGACAAGGCCGCGCTCGCGCGCGCCATCGAGTACGTGAAGGCCACGCAGCGAGCCGACGGCAGCTGGTGGGGCCGCTGGGGCACCAACTACATCTACGGCACGTGGAGCGTGCTGGCGGGTCTCGCGCTCGCGGGCGAGGACCCGACGCAGCCGTACATCGCACGCGCGCTCGCATGGCTGCGCGCACGCCAGCACGCCGACGGCGGCTGGGGCGAGACCAACGACAGCTATCTCGACCCGCGCCTTGCCGGCACCAACGGCGGCGAAAGCGCGTCGAACTTCACCGCGTGGGCGCTGCTCGCGCAAATGGCGTTCGGCGACTGGGAATCCGAATCGGTGCGGCGCGGCGTGGCGTATCTGCTATCCGTACAGCAGGAAGACGGATTCTGGTGGCATCGCTCGCACAATGCGCCGGGATTCCCGCGGATTTACTACCTCAAGTATCACGGGTACACGGCCTATTTCCCGCTGTGGGCGCTGTCGCGTTACCGGCGGCTGGCAGGCGGTGCGGTCGCGGTGCGGGAAGTGGAAGAAGCCGCGCTCGCGGCTTGAATTCGAAGCGGGGCGCAGGCGCCCCGCGTGGTCCGCTTAGCGTGACTTCGCCAGCGTAATCGTTTCGAACAATTCATAATTGCCGGTCGGCGTTTGATCCGCACCCGGCGCGTGATAGTAGTTCATCGTGATCGTCGTCTTGCCGCCGTGCGTGCCGGGATCGACGTCGAACACCGCAATGCCATAGCCCGTGCCCGTATCGCGCTGCGCCGACCAGATCGCGTCTTCGAGCGCATCCGCCGTGGGGCGTGCGAACGTGCCCGCGGTCGTGCCCGCCACCGGGTGGTTGGGCTTCGTGAACACCTGGGCCTGCGGATTGCCGTTGCCGGCGTCCACGCCATACACGTCGAGCGGCGCGCTCGTGCCGCCGCCGCCCAGGATCAGGTGGATCGTGCCGTGGCTCGTGTCGAAGGTGTTGCCCGTGCCCTGGGCGTGCGTGACGGGGCGCGGCTGAAGCGTGTCGACGCTCGCGCCGGTCTTCGCATCGACGCCTGCGTGATGATTGCAGCCGCGCACCGGGTAGCTGCGCTCGTAGTCGTGATCGTGGCCGCACACCACCAGGTCCACGCCATAGCGGTCGAAGAGGGGCAGCCACGCCTCGCGAATGCCCTTGTCCGAGCCGTTGCCCGTTTTCGACGAACTGAGCGCGTCCTGGTGCATCTGCACCACGATCCAGTCGATATCGTCGTCGTCCTTCGCCTGCCTCAGGGTTTGCTCGAGCCAGCGCGTCTGCACGCCGTTGCTGTAGCCGCGCACATAGAACGACGTGCCCGGCTGAACCGGCGCGTTGCCCGTGCTGGCGGCAGGCACGAGCGGCGAGGGGCCGGCCACGAACGCGGCGGCGTCCTGGTAGACCACGTCGTCGGCGTCGAGCGAGACGAACAGCACGTTGCTCACGCGGAAGCTGTACCAGCGGCCCGAAAACTGCGTGCCGTTATGCGGCAGCGTATAGCGCGTGAGATACGAATTCAGACCCTGCGGGCCGTTGTAGAACTCGATCTCGTGATTGCCGGGGCACGGCATCCACGGACGATTCGCCGACGAAGTCTGATTGTTGTTGCCGAAGTCGCGCCACACGTCGGTCTGGTGCGTGGGATTCAGGTTCGCGTAGCAGAGGTCGCCATTGAGCAGATGAAAGAGCGGCTGAAAGCGCTCGACGGCTTCGACGGCGAATCGGCTCTGCGGCGACGACAGCACCCAGCCCGTGTTCGGCGTGGCGAGGTCGCCGTAGCTCGTGAAGCGGAACTTTGCGCGGCCGCGCGGCGCCGTGGTGAAGCTCGACGAAAACGGGCTGCTCGCGTGGCTGTCGTTATCGGCGGTGACTTCGTAGCGGTAGGTCGTGGCCGGGTCCAGCCCGCGCAGCCGCGCGTGATACGTGAAAACGACGACACCGGTGAGCCCGTCGGTATAGGTGCGTTGAACGGCGTGCACCGTCTCGCGTTTGCCGCGATCGGCGCTGTAGATCACGCGCGGGTTCGTGGAGGAGGCGAGCGATGCCCACGAAACGACGACTTCGCGTGTCGGGTCTTCGCCCCAGGTGAGGTGGATCTGCTCGGGCGTGCCGTCCGGTGTGGCGGCGTCGGCTTTCGCGCTGCCCGCGAAAGCGCCGGCCGCGCTCGCGAAGCCGGACGCGCCGGCGAACTTGAGGAAGCCGCGGCGCGAGACACTGGCGCCGCTTTCGGTGGATGCATTCTCGGGGGTGTCTTTATTCGTCATGTCGTCTCGCCTCGGGAGCAGAAGGCGAAGCCTGCGCTGGCGGACTTGCATGACTGACGCGCGCGGGCGCAAGCATCGCAGGGTGAGTGTCTGCGCAACGATGGCGCGCTTGCATGACCTGGCGATGACACTGCCCTTATTTGACGCAGCACGACGGACCGCGCTTGCATCGCGCGGCCCGCTCTCACCCGCTAAGCATGGGCTTAGAACTTCAGGCGCATGCCCGCCGCGACGACCGCCTGCGTATTGCTGGACGAAGCCGCGAGGTTGTAGATCGACGCGTTGCCGAGCACCGGAATGCCCTGCGCGCCCGAAACGCGCTGGTAGACGCCTTCGAGATACACGTCGGTGCGGCGGCTCAGCGCGTAGTCGGCCTGCAGCATGAACTGATTCCAGTGCGGCGACGCGTTGCCTTCCGCGCGGCTCACCGAGCCGTCCGTATACGTATAGGCTCCGCCCAGGCTCAGTTGCGGCGTGAGCGCGTAACGGCCGTTCACTTCGAAGTTATTGAACGTCAGGTAGTCGGCGTCGAACGCATTGAGCGAGCCGCCCTGGGCGATTTGCGTGGGCTCGGCGACCATCGTGCGCGTGAACACGAGGCCCACCTTTGCCGGCCCGATCGTATAGCTGCCGCCCGCGCCGAGCGTGCGTGTGCGTGCCGCTACGAACATCGGATCGTTGTCGGCGCCGCTGCCGGCGCTCAGTGCGCCGTTGGTGGTCGAGCCGGGCTCGTTGCCCTGGAAGTACGCGACGGCCAGGTTGATCGGGCCGCCGTTCCACGAAGCGCCCATCGTGTAGGCGTTATTGTTCGCGAAGCCGCCGCCCTGGTTGCTGAACGCGTAGGCGCCTTCCACCTGGAAGCCCGCGTAGGTCGCGCTGCGGAACTTGACGGCGTTGTTCATGCGCACGTCGTTGTTGAGGTTGTCGTTGTCGAACGGGTGCATCGCGATGTTGCCGCCGAAGCCGGAGCCTGTGGCCGACATCGGCGCGATCATGTCCACGAGCGCGTCGTACTGGCGCCCGAGCGTGAGCGTGCCGTACCGGTCGCTGGAGAGGCCCAGCCACGCTTGCCGGCCGAACATATAGCCGCCGTTGGAACCCTTGCCGTTGACGACCGAGAAACCGTTCTCGAGGTCGAAGATCGCCATGAGCCCGCCGCCCAGGTCTTCCGTGCCGCGCAGACCCCAGCGGCTCGTGCTCACGTTGCCGGACTGCATGCCCCACGTCGTGCCATGACCCGTGGACGACTTCTGATTGCTGACGTAGTCGAGGCCCGCATCGACCGTGCCGTAGAGCGTCACGCTGCTTTGTGCGTGAGCGCTCATGCAGGCGGCGGCCGCCGCGAGCGCGAGGAGATTCAACAACGCTTTTTTCATTTCGGTTCCGTAGAGAAGGAGAATGCTTCGTGTGTGGCGGAACCGGAAATTTAGGCGAGGGCGATTACGCAAACGTGTCGAAAATGGCCCATAAAATGAAACTTCGTTCAGGCTATTGATACGTTCTGTTCATGGGAAAAGCCGGTCGTAATATACGGTTGCTAAATCAACCATAGGCGCCGCAGTTAGCAGTACGCAGGCGCAGCTTGAAGGAGCCCGGGACGGTGCGGCGCCCCGGGCGTCGTTCGTGCTTCGGTCAATCGACGATCTTCTTCGTGACCACGAGTGCGATCACGAGGAACACCACGCACAGCACAACGAAGATAAAGAACAGGATCTTCGCGATTGCGGCCGCGCCGGCCGCGATACCAGTGAAGCCAAACAGGGCCGCGATCACGGCGATCACGGCAAAGAAGAGGGCCATTTTTAGCATGATCGGTTTCCTCCTCGCGTGAAGGCGCCGCCACGTGGGCCGCGCTGTTTGATGGACTGACAGCGCACCTCTTCGGCAATCGATGTGCCCAGCAGGGCCGCCTAACCGGGCGGGAAAGAAAAACGGCCGGCGTGCGGAGGCCCACGCCGGGCCAAATCGGCGCCGCACAGGGGAGCACGGCGCCATCGAGGGTCGAAGACGAACTGAGCGGTCGCGGGACTGCTGGCGCGTTGCGCTTACAGGTAGGAGGTTCCGTCGATATAGGCCTTGCGCCAGCGAACGATCTTCACGCTCTCGAACAGCCCGACATGCGTGAACGGATCCTGCGCGATGAAGCGCTTGGCGTCCTCGCGCGTTTCGAGGTCGACGATATAGATGCCGCCGCCTGCGCTGCTGCCGTCGTCGTTGAGCTTCGCGCCGCAGGCCAGCAACAGCGCCTTGTTTTTCGCGAGAAATGCCAGATGCGCATCGCGCTCGCGTGTCCGCACCTCGGCGTGACCGGGCTTGTCGAAGGTCTCGATGAGAAAAGGCATGGGGCGTTCCTCTCAGTTGGGCACGATGGCCGACGGATGCTGGGCGAGCGGCGTCACGCTGATCTTCAGGAACGGGAAGAGCGGCAGCGCGGTCAGCAGCGTATGGAGTTCGTCGTTCGATTCGACATCGAACACGCTGTAATTCGCGTATTCGCCGGCCACGCGCCACAGGTGGCGCCACTTGCCTTCTCGTTGCAGCTTCTGCGAAAACGCTTTTTCCTCGGCCTTGAGGGCGTCGGCGAAGGCGGCGTCGGTGCCGTGCGGAATCTGCACCTGCATGTGCACGAGAAACAGCATGAATAGTCTCCGGTGAGGATCGGATCCAGAAAGGGGTGCCTATAAGAGAGAGCCAATCAGCCCCAGGCGAGAATCGCAACCGAATACACGATGCCGATCCAGAACATCATGATGACCGTGTAGCCCATGATGTCCTTGAGCTTGAGCTTCGAAAGCGCGAGCGCGGGCAAGATCCAGAACGGCTGCACGAGGTCGTTCCAGGCGTTGCCGAGCATCACGGCCGTGGAGGTATGGCCCACGGAGGCGCCGATGGTCTTCGCCGCTTCGATCATGAACGGTCCCTGGATGACCCAGTGGCCACCGCCCGAAGGCGCGAAGAAGTTGATGACGAACGAACTGATCAAGCCCCAGAACGGCAGCGTGGCCGGCGTCGCGATCTTCACGAACGCTTCGGAAAACGTATTGACGAGACCCGAAGACGCCATGATCGCCATGATCCCCGCGTAGAACGGGTACTGCAGAATGATGCCGCTGATCGTGCGAATGCCTTCGTTGAGCTTCTCCACATAGCGGATCGGCGTGCCGAGCAGAAGGATGCCGAGGAACAGGATGAAGAAGTTGATGAGGTTCAGGTCGATCGAGCCGCCCTGCACGAAGTGCAGCGCGACATAGCCCATGCCGATCAGGCCGATCACGTAGCTCAGCAGACGGCTGTTGTTCAGGCGGTTGGCGAGCGTGTTGCCTTCGTCGAGATCCACGCCGAGCGCCGCGGCCTTCTGCTGCTTTTCTTCCTGGGCGCGGTCGATTTCCTTGATCGGCTGACCGGGCTTCGGGTGCAGCCATGCGTTCAGCAGCGGCAGCGTGATGATGGTCACGAGGCTCGTGATGAGCATGGTGGGCGAGAAAATCGTTTCGGAGAGCGGAATGACGCCCATTTGCCCTTCGAGCGGATGGCCCTTCGTGGAGATCAGGACGGGAATGCTGGCCGAGAGCCCGAGACCGTAGAGCGTAAAGCCGCTATACGCCGAAGCGATGATGAGCGGGTAGTGCACGCCTTTTACACGCAGCGCGAGCTTGCGCGCGACGATACCGCCCACCACGAGGCCGAAGCCCCAGTTCAGATAGCTGCCGATGCCGCCCACCAGCGTGGCGACCATGATCGCCATGCGCGGATCGTTCACGCGCGCCACCACGCGGTTCAGAAAGCGGTCGGTCAGCGGCGCGGTAGCGAGCACGTAGCCCATCGCGAGAATCACCGCCATTTGCGTGGTGAACGCGAGCAGCGCCCAGAAGCCCTTGCCCCAGCTCGTGGTGAGGGCCGTGACGGCTTGTCCCTGCACGATCACGGCAAGGGCCATCGTCAGCAAGGTGAGACCGATCGCGAACACGAACGGATCGGGCAAATACCGGCGCATCAGCTCGGTAAAGAAGGCGGTGACTTTCTGCATGGAAGTGTCTCTATCTGAATCGTAATAGTTGTCGGGTCTCTTCGGCTCTCGGCGCGTGCGTTCGAGGCGCTTACGAGTCGTCGTGGTTTTGGGTCTTGCGATGGCGGGCGAGACGCATGAGCTGGCGGTCGCGCCAGCCCACACGCTCGTCCCATTGATCGAGCGGCAGCGCCGCGCGCCTCGCCGCCTCGACCTGGGCGACGAGTTCGGGCGTCCACGGGTCGTGCTGGCCGCGTTCGGCGCCCATGCGTGCGTACGAGGGGCCCATCTTCCGCGCATGCGAGGCGATGCCGCCGCGCGTGTTCAGATCGACGGTCTCGAACGGGCCGATCACCGACCAGCGCGGGCCGAGGCCTTCGCGCATCACGGTGTCGATGTCTTCCACCGACGCCACGCCGTCGCGCACGAGGCAATACGCTTCGCGCAGCACGGCGCCTTGCAGGCGGTTGAAGATGAAGCCTTCCACTTCGTGTTTCACGCGCACGGGCTTCATGCCCGCTTCGGTGTAGAGCGCGATTGCGCGCGTGGCCGCCGCTTCGGACGTGAACGGCGCGGGCACGACCTCGATCACGGGCACGAGGTAGGGCGGGTTGCCGGGATGGGCGACGAGGCAGCGCGCGCAACCGGGCAGCGTAGCGTCGACGAATTTCGAGGCCGCGAGAAACGACGAAGCGCTCGCGAGAATCGCTTCGGGCGGCGCGGCGCGGTCGAGCTGCGCGAAGAGCTCGCGCTTGAGTTCGGCGCGCTCCGGTGCGCATTCCTGCACCAGATCGGCTTGCGCTACCGCGGCTTCGAGCGTATCGACGATCGCGACGCGCGCGGCGATTTGCTGTGCGGTTTCGTCGAGCAGGGCGTATCGCGTGAGATCGTCGAGACGCTGCGCAATCTCTGCAGGCGCGGCGGCGCGGCGTGCGGCGTCGGGATCGTAGAGGCGCACGCGCCAGCCGGCCCGCGCAAAGCAGATCGCGAACGCCACGCCGATGCTGCCCGCGCCGACGATGCCGGTGCGTCGCGGTTCGCAGGCTTGCGCAGGCGTTTCGGGAGGCGCCATCGTCAAACTCCCGCGACGCCGACGGTCATGCCGCCGCACACGTAGAGCACCTGGCCGGTCACGAAGCCGCTGCGCGCGTCGAGGAGATACGAGGCCGCGTGCGCGACGTCTTCCGGCGTGCCTACGCGCTTGACCGGTACGGCGTTGATGATCGCTTCGGTGCGCGGCGCGCCGGGCGGATTGGCCCGGTCGAACAGTTCGGTGCGGATCGGGCCCGGGCCGATGGCGTTCGCAGTCACACCGAATGCGCCGAGTTCGAGCGCCCATACGCGCGTCATGCCGATCAACGCGGCCTTGGTGGCCGAATAGGCCGTGCGCAGCTCTTTACCGAGCGCGGCGCGCGACGACATGTTGACGATGCGCCCGAAGCCCACTGCCTTCATGCCGGGCAACAGCGCCTGCATGCACTGCTGCGCGCAGCGAACATTGAGCGACCATGCGCGTTCGAGTTCTTCGAGCGACTGGTGCTCGGCGTCATTGGGCACGACCACGCCCACGTTGTTGATGAGGCGCGTGATCGGGCCGCCCTCGAGCGCGCGGGCGAGTGCGGCTGCCGTTGCCTCGGTGTCGGAGAGATCGGCGATGATGCCGTCGCCCACGCGGTCGATCACGACGGCCTCGTAGCCATCGGCCTCGCAGCGCGCGGCGCACGCGGCACCGATGCCGGCGGCGCCGCCGGTAATCAGGACTCTTTCTTTAGCCATGTCTTTCAGGAATGCGGATAAAACAAAGGATAGCGAAACAGTTCGTCAAACCGTGGCGACCGGCGTGACGGGCGAGCCCATGGCCCCAGGCAGCCGCAGCGGCGGCGCGGTGAGCATGAAGCGCGAGCGCTGGTGCTCACGCAGCCACTGGGCGAGATCGCGCAAATACCAAAGCTCGCCCAGCGGCAGGCCGAGCTTGAAGAGACAGTGGTGATGCAGCGGCATGAGCGGGTGATCGCCGGGTGCCGCGGGCGCACGCGCGGGGTAGCGTTCGACGGCGTAGTTGTCGGCGGCGAGCGCCGCGATGCCCGAATCGGTGATCCATTGCAGCAGGCGCTCGTCGCGCCCGTCGAGTGCGCTGCAGTGGCTCGACAAGACGGCTTCGTCGGGCTGGCGGTTCATTTCGAGCACCATCTCCGCGAAGCCGGTACGTAGCACGAGCATGTCGCCGCGCTCGATTTCCACGCCGTCGGACTCGATCACGCGCATCAGGTCGTCGTAGCCCACGGTGCGAAACTCGCGGCCAAAATGCGCGGCGAAATCGATCAGCACGCCGCGGCCTTGCATGCCCTTCACGGCAAGGTGCTCGATGCCGAGCACATCGGCATGGCTATGCTCGCCGCCGCACGCGTGAGGCGCGAAGTTGTCGTCCGCGCGATATTCCATCGGGCCGACCACGTCCACGTTCGCGCGATAGCCGTTGTAGTAGACGCTCTCGGCCACGCCGTCGCCGTTGGCGTCGAAGCGTGCGCCCACGTGCGCGAGCGAATCCCACTGCGTGGAGTATTGAAGCGAGAGCAGCACCTGATCGTCGCTCACCACGTCGGTCGCGCCCGCAACGTTCCGTGCGAACGGGAAGTTCACATAGGGCAGGCCGTCGCGGAAGGTGGGACGCAGCACCGGCGGATGGCGGCGCACATTGAGCTTGCTGTCGCCAGGAAAGTCGAGCGGCAGCGAAAGGGTGAACGTGAGGCCCGCGCGTATTTCCTGCGCGCCCTTGAGCACCTGCTCGGCGCCGATGAGATTGGGGCGCCCCAATTGATCGTCGGGACCGAAGTCGCCCCAGTTCGAGCCTTCCGGCCGGTTGTTCCAACGCATGCTTGACCCTCCACTTCAGGAATTCCGCGCTTCGCGCATCGCTGCATCCGGCGCCCGAGGCGCCTGACGCGCCTCACGCCGCGAGCAGCGTTGGCGGGATTTGCGCGTACACCTCGAGCAGCGCCTCCACGGCGTTCTGCTCGTTCTTGAGAAGACGCGCCTTGGGCGCGCCGATGACGAGCGCAAACGCCTCGCCATGAATCAGGAAACCGCGCGCGAGGCCGGCTACGTCCTCCACGCTTTCGCCCGTCGAGCGATGCCAACCGTCCGTCACGCCCTGCTCGACGTCGCGCTCGAACGCGCCGCGGTCGATCACCGCGCCACTCGCCGAGTGCAGCTGCGGCTCGCAACTGTCGAGCAGTTTGCGGCGCGCGGCCGGGGCGAGCGCGCCGAGCAGCGCCTTGCCCGCGGCGCTCGCAATGGTCATGAAGCCGCCCGGCTCGTCGCTGTAGCGGATCTTCTGGCGCGATTCCATTACGTCGAGATAGACCACGCGGTTGCCGGCAAGCGTGGCGAGCGCGGCGGTCTCGCCGGTCGCGTCGCGCAACGCGGAAAGCAGCGGCTGGAACATCAGCGTGAGCGGGTCCTCGCTACAGATGTCGCGCGCCACGTGCAGCAGCCGCTGCGTGGGGTAGTAGCCCGCCTTCACGCCCGGCGCGTACAGATAGCCTTTGGCCACCATCGTCTGCAACAGCGCGTGGCAGCTCGACAGCGGGATCTCGGTTCGACGCGCAATCTCGCTGTAGATCATCGGTTGCCGGACTTCGGCAAAGAGGTTGATCACGTCGAAGACGCGCACTGCAGTTTTCACATCCATGAGAGCATTATCGGCATACCGATAACCAGCTGACAATACGATTACGGGTAAACACCTAAATCGTTGCGACGTTCGAGTTCGCGCACTTGCGCCTTCGCGGTTTGTAACGTATCGTTTTGATACGTTACGATTCAAGCTATTAGGAGGCAACGTGCATTCACGCTTCGACCGTTTCAAGGCGACGCCGCTCGCCAGCCAGCTGGAAGCCTTGATCGACGCGCCTGGGCGCTATGTGGAATACGCGGTGCTCTCGCGCGTCGGCGTGGCGGCGATTGCCGCCGTGGCCGAGGAAATCGCGCAGAAGTTTCCGGAAATCGGCGCAGACACCACGGCGCGCCAGTACTGCGGCGCGCTGGTGGCCGAGGTGATGCGCCGCCACGGCCACGAAGTCGCGCAGGCGCGCGGCCGTGTGAGCGGGGCGCTGTTCAGCTATGGCGCCGTGTTCAGCGCGCAGCCGGTCGTCCTGCCGTTCGAAGCGGTGATCGAAGCGCTCGCAACCATGCCGGAACGCTTCGCCGCGCTCGTCGAGCGCGTGCCCACGAACCTATGGGCGCGCCGGCCAGGCGGCACGGGCTTCTCGTTGCTCGAACACGCATGCCATTTGCGCGATCTCGACGCCGTTTTCGCCGAGCGCTTCAGCGTCGTACGCAAGGCTCAGCTGCCGGAAATCGCATCGGTGGACGGCACGGTGCTCGCGGAAGAACGCGAGTACATGAAGCAGGATCTCGTCGCCGCAATGGGCGAATTCAGCGAGGGGCGGCGCCGTCTTTGCGCCTCGCTCAAACGCCTCACGCCCGAGCAGCGTTTGCGCTGCGGGCTGCGCGACGGCGTACGGCGCATGACGCTGGAAGAACTCGTGCGCGAACTGCTCGACCACGACCGCACGCACGCTCTGGAGCTGGAAGAGCTCGAAGGCGAACTGCAGGAAGCCGCTTAACCCCGCGCCTTCTCCGCCTCCTGATACAGCTCGCGCAGCGACTGCCCGAAGGTGGCGTCGACATCGCGTAACACGCCCGCGCGCGTGAACATCGCGACGGGCGGCAGCGTCCAGTCGAGCGTGTACGGCACGATCGCCACGCCCGCGAAGTGCACGAGTTCCTCGGCAATATCGGCGGGCACGATCGACACCGCGTTTTCGTTCGTGCTGATCATCTCGCCGATCAGCCGCGACGTGTAGCTCTCCACGATCGGCACGGGCGGCGCCACGCCCGCGTGCAGGAAGAGGTCGGAAATCTGCTCGCGGATGGGCGTGTGCGGCGCGCCCAGGATCCAGTCCAGTTCGACCAGCTTTTCCCAGTCGAGCTTGCCGCGTGCGAGGCGCGCCGCGAGCCGGCGGCTGGCGATGAGCCGCGGCTTTTGCTGATGCAGCACCTCGAAGCGCAGCTGCGAGACATCGACAGCCGACGACGCGCGCCCGATCACGATATCGAGCGTATGGTCGCGCAGCTGCGGCAGGAGCGCGTCGCTCGTGCCTTCGTGAATCGTCATGGTGACGCGTTGTGGCAGCCGCGACTGCGTGAGGCGAATGGCGGCGGCGAGCGTGCGCCCTGAAATGAACGGAATCACGCCCACGTGCACGCGCGTGGCGTGGCCGGCCACCACGGCTTCGATGTCGCGCGCGAGGTGGTCGAGGTCGTGCAGCATGGCCTGGGCGCGTGCGAGCACCACGTTGCCGAGCGCCGTGGGCGTCATGCCGCGCGGCGTACGGTCGAATAGCGGCGCACCGAACATGCTCTCCATTTCAGCCAGCGCGTTGGTGACGGCGGGCTGGCTCGTTGCCATGTGTTCCGCCACGCGCGTGAGCGAGCCGTGCTGGCGGATCTGCAGGAGCAGGACCAGATGGCGCATTTTCAGGCGCGTATTCAACCGCCTCGTCACGTCGTCAATGCTGAAAGACACGATTCTCCAGGGTATTACCAAAAAATGATGGCCCCATACTAAATCAAAATGAGCAGGTTATGAGGGCTCTCTAGAATCGCCTCATTCGAACATGACCGCCGCGCCTTCCGTGCGTGCGGCACACCATCAGAGTGAGGAACATGAACAAGACCGATCGTCAGGCCGCCCTCGAATATCACGAATTCCCCACCCCGGGCAAGATTTCGGTGACGGCCAGCAAGCCGCTCGTCACCCAGCGCGACCTCGCGCTCGCCTATACGCCGGGCGTGGCCGTGGCCTGCGAGGAGATCGTCGATAATCCGCAGAACTCGTTCCGCTACACGGCGCGCGGCAATCTGGTGGGCGTGATCACGAACGGTACGGCGGTGCTCGGTCTCGGCAACATCGGCGCGCTGGCCTCCAAGCCGGTCATGGAAGGCAAGGCCGTGCTCTTCAAGAAGTTCGCCGGCATCGACGTGTTCGACATCGAAATCACCGAAAGCGACCCGGACAAGCTCGTGGACATCATCGCGAGCCTCGAAGCCACCTTCGGCGGCATCAATCTGGAAGACATCAAGGCTCCCGACTGCTTCACGGTCGAGCGCAAGCTGCGCGAGCGCATGAAGATTCCGGTCTTCCACGACGATCAGCACGGCACTGCCATCACCGTTTCGGCCGCGTTCATGAACGGCCTGAAAGTGATCGGCAAGGACATTTCGAAGGTCAAGGTCGTGACCTCGGGCGCGGGCGCAGCGGCGCTGGCCTGTCTGGATCTCATGGTCGATCTGGGCCTGCCGCTCAAGAACATCTGGGTGACCGACATCGACGGCGTGGTCTACCAGGGCCGCACGACGCTCATGGACCCCGACAAGGAACGCTTCGCGCAGGACACCTCGGCGCGCTCGCTCTCCGACGTGATCGAAGGCGCGGACGTGTTCCTCGGCCTGTCGGCTGGCGGCGTGCTCAAGGCCGAAATGGTCAAGAAGATGGCGGACAAGCCGCTGATTCTTGCGCTCGCCAACCCCACGCCGGAAATCTTCCCCGAGGTCGCGCTCGAAGCGCGCCCGGACGCGGTGATCGCCACGGGCCGTTCGGACTTCCCGAACCAGGTCAACAACGTGCTGTGCTTCCCGTACATCTTCCGTGGCGCACTCGATGTCGGTGCAACGACCATCACGCGCAACATGGAAATCGCGGCGGTGCACGCGATCGCCAAGCTCGCGGAAGAAGAGCTGAACGATTCGGTGGCGGCCGCATACGGCGCCTATGATCTGCGCTTCGGCCCGAAGTACCTGATTCCGAAGCCGTTCGACTCGCGTCTGATCGTGCGTATCGCGCCGGCCGTCGCGAAGGCGGCGATGGAAGACGGCGTGGCCACGCGCCCCATCGACGACTTCGGCGCCTACACGAACGAGCTGCAGCAGTTCGTGTATCACTCGGGCGCGTTCATGAAGCCGATTTTCGCGGCCGCGAAGCAGTTCGTGCGTGACGGCGGCAAGTCGCGCATCGTGTTCGCCGAAGGCGAGGAAGAGCGCGTGCTGCGCGCCGTGCAGGTGATCGTCGACGAGAAGCTCGCGCGTCCGATCCTGATCGGCCGTCCCGAAGTGCTGCTTGCCCGCATCGAGAAGTTCGGCCTGCGCCTGAAGCTCGGCGAAGACGTGGAAGTCACGAACCCCGAGTACGACGAGCGCTTCCACCAGTACTGGACGACCTATTGGGAACTGCGTTGCCGCGACGGCATTTCGAAGGAGATGGCGCGCGTGGAAATGCGCCGCCGCCTCACGCTGATCGGCGCGATGATGGTGCGCCTCGGCGACGCGGACGGCATGGTGTGCGGCACGGTAGGCGCGTATCACGACCACCTGCGCTTCGTCGACGAGGTGATCGGCAAGCAGCGCAACGCGAACACGTATGCAGCGATGAACATCCTGCTGCTCGACAAGCGCACGGTCGCGATCGTCGACACGCACGTGAACGACAACCCGAACGCCGAGCAGATCGCCGAATTCACGCTGGCCGCGGCACGCCAGATGGAATGGCTGAACCTGCAGCCGAAGGTCGCGCTGCTCTCGCGTTCGAACTTCGGCTCGGGCAGCTCGGCTTCGGGCACGAAGATGCGCGAAGTGCTCAAGCTCGTGACGGAAAAGAATCCCGATCTGGAAATCGACGGCGAAATGCACGGCGACTGCGCGCTGGACGAGGCCCTGCGCCTGCGTATCCTGCCGCATTCCAAGCTCAAGGGCGCGGCGAACCTGCTCGTGTGCCCGAACGTGGACTCGGGCAACATCGCCTACAACCTGCTCAAGACGGGGGCGGGCAGCAACGTGGCGGTCGGCCCGTTCCTGCTGGGCGTGAACGCGCCAGTGAACGTGCTGACGTCGAGCTCGACGGTGCGACGCATCATCAACATGGCGGCGCTGACCGTGTTGCAGGCGAACCGCGACTGAGTGCAGGCACAGGACGCACGCTGTGCGTCCCGATGAAAAACGCGCGACGGCTTCCAGCTGTCGCGCGTTTTTTGCTTTGGCAGGTCAGGGCGTGATTGTGGCGAGCCGTTCGTCGATGAGGCGGCGGGCCTCGCTGTAGCCGCCCATCAGCGCGTCGATATCGGAATTGAAGGGCAGCCCGGCGGCGGTGTCGATTTTCAGGGGCGAGGGGAAGGCGGGCTCGTCGAGCGCCGCGATGCTTACCACCGCTGCATAGCGAGGCCGTTCGATTTCCAGGCGCTCGAGCGGGACCGTGCCATTTGCTTCGACGCCAACGCGGATTGCGTAGCCGCGATACTCATAAGTGCGATTCATGACTGCATTGCCGTGCGGATTACAACCTGCAAGCGTACGGCGCGCGAGCTTAAGTCAACCTTAGGTAAGCACTGCATGAACCCGGAAGGGACCCTTCTGTGTTGCGCATGAATCGAGGCAAGACGAAAGGCGCTGAAAGGTGTTGGTTGGCAAGGTGCGCAAAGAATTATCGTCCGATGATAAAAGCGGAATCGCACGCGCCTTTCCTTAAGGTTCTCATCAGCTTGGAGCAGGCACGATCCCATCACGCTGCCCAGCTTCGCGCGTTGCCATGCGCCTGACATTCGCGAGGCGCAGGGTATAACCAGCCAGACTCGATATCGTTGTCCGCGCAACTTTCTGGAGTGCAGCCCCATGAAGCCGCCGACCGATCGCCTGCAAGCCTACCTGTTCGTCGCTTCGCTTTCGGCGATCCTCATTCAGGTCGCCGTGTTCATTTCCATTCTCCTGCTGCACGTGCCGGAACGCGCCTTCGAGTCGTCGCCGTTTCGCGTGGCCGTGGTCGCGGCCATCGTCTGCGTGCTGCTCGTCGTGCGCAGGCAGGCGCGGCGCGCCACGCGCGAGGTCGGGTCCCGCAACCGCAGTCAGGCGAAGCTGCGTGCCACGCGCGCAGCGTGCGCCTCGAAGCGCGCGGCCCGCGCGCCGCTGCGGGCGCGCCATATCCGCAATGCCATGACGGCGGCTGCGGCCCGTTCGAGCGCACGTTGAGCCGCCGGGCGCGCGCGCCTCAGCCGTCCACCGGCGGGGCGGGCATCTCCAGATTGAGCTGGTAGAACGCGGCGTCGAGCCAGCGTCCGAACTTGAATCCCGCTTCCTTGATCGTGCCCGAGTGCGTGAAGCCCAGCTTGGCGTGCAGTGCGATGCTGCCGGCATTGGTGGCGTCGATGCAGCCCACGAGCACGTGAATCTGTTCCTCACGGGCGCGGCGGATCAACTCGAGCAGCAGGCGCTCGCCGAGGCCACGGCCGCGCTGGTCACGGTGCACGTAGACGCTGTGCTCGACCGTGTACTTGTTGGCGGGAAACGCGCGAAACGTGCCCCAGCTCGCGAAGCCGAGCAGCGTGCCGGCCTCGTCCACGGCGCCCACCACCGGAAAACCGTTCGCGCGCTTGGTGCCGAACCACGTGACCATGGCTTCGGGAGGACGCGGCTTGTAGTCGTAGAGCGCGGTCGAATTGACGATCGCGTCGTTGAGGATCTCGAGAATTGCCGACGCGTGGTCCGTTTCGTTGCAATCGATGAAGCGCACGCCATCGCTCCGTGAGTTCGAATTCATGGGGAGTCCTCTTTAAATGTACAGGGTGAAAGATCGCGGCGTATGACGCGGGTTCAAAGACCGCTTACGTCGCAAATGGCGACGACATAGCGCGCGGCCTGCGAGCCTGGATTGCTGAAGATGAGCGGCTGATCGAGCCGCATGGCGAGGCAGTCGCCCGCCTGAAGCGCATGCCGTTCAGTGCCCAGCTCCACGTCGATGCGTCCTTCCATCACCCACACCTGCTGGTGAATCACGTTCTCGCGGCTGCCTGTTTCGTAGGCTACGCGCGCACCGGCCGGGAAATCCACTTCGACCAGCTGGATCGGCGAAGGCCAGTTGGGCGGCGACACGCTGCGGCGCATATAGCCCGACTGCGGGTCGCGCCACTGAGCCTGCTGTGCGCGGCGCACCAGCGGCTCGGCGGGCGCGCTCTCGCCGCTTGCGCCGAACAGGCTCGCCATCGAGACCGACAGCCCCGCCGCGAGCTTTTCGAGCACTACGGCCGTGGGGCTGGCGGCGCCGCGCTCGATCATCGAGATCATCGAACGGCTCACGCCGCTGCGCGCGGCCAGCGCGTCGAGCGTGAGGCTGCGCGTGGCGCGCAGGTCGCGCACGCAGCGGGCAATGCGCTCGTTGATGCCGGCGTCGGTTGGGGTATCCATTGGGTTTTTGTCCAAGATGATGGAGCTATTATCCAGTAAATTGGAAATTGCGGTCAATAAAAAAGCGCGCGGCCCAGTATCGGGGCCGCACGCTCAGTAAGGTTACGGCTTTTCCGGCAGGAACCAGTTCATCACGAGCGCGCAGATGCCGCCCGTTGCGACGCCCGACTCCAGCACGTTCTTGAGCGCATGCGGCAGGCTCGTCAGAATCTCCGGCACCTGCGAGACGCCGAGGCCCAGCGCGAGCGACACCGCGATGATGAGCAGCGCGCGGCGGTCGAGGCGCGTGCCCGCGAGGATGTTGATGCCGGAAGCGGCCACCGCGCCGAACATCACCATGGCCGCGCCGCCCAGCACGGGCTCGGGCACGGCCTGCAGCACGCCGGCCACGGGCGGGAACAGGCCCAGCACGACGAGCATGCCCGCGATCCAGAGCCCGACGTGGCGGCTGGCAATGCCGGTGAGCTGGATGACGCCGTTGTTCTGCGCGAACACGGAGCTGGGAAACGTGTTGAAGAAGCCCGCGAGCAGCGAGTTGAAGCCGTTCACGAGCACGCCGCCCTTGATGCGCCGCATCCACACGGGACCTTCCACCGGCTCCTTCGACACCTTGCTGGTGGCGGTGACGTCGCCGATCGCTTCGAGCGAGGTCACGAGGTAGATGATCAGCATGGGCACGAAGAGCGACCACGAGAAGCCCAGACCGAAATGCAGCGGGGTCGGAATCTGGAACAGCGCGGCTTCGCGCGCGCCGGTGAAGTCGAGCCGGCCCATTGCGCCCGCAACGATGTAGCCGATGGCGAGGGCGATGACGAGCGCCGTGCTGCGCACCCAGACGACGGGCACGCGGTTGAGCACGATGATGGTGCCGAGCACGAGGCCCGAGAGCGCGAGGTTCTGGACGCTCGCGAAGTTGCCCTTGGCGATGGCGCCATAGCCGCCGCCCATGCTGATGAGGCCGACCTTGATGAGCGTGAGGCCGATCAGCAGCACGACGATGCCGGTGACGAGCGGGGTGATGAGGCGCTTGATGAAGGGCAGGATGCGCGACACCGCCATTTCGACGAACGAGCCGGCAATGACGACGCCGAAGATGGCGGCCATCACGGTCTCGACGGCCGTGCCCTGCTTGACCATCAGGCTGCCGCCCGCGATGAGCGGGCCGACGAAGTTGAAGCTCGTGCCCTGCACGATGAGCAGGCCCGCGCCGAGCGGTCCGACGCGCTTGCATTGCAGGAACGTGGCGATGCCGGAAATCACCAGCGACATCGAGACGATCAGCGTGGTGTCGCGGCTGGAGACGCCCAGCGCCTGGCAGATCAGGAGCCCAGGCGTCACGATCGGCACGAGGATCGCTAGCAGATGCTGGAGCGCGGCCACGAAAGCGATGGTGGGCGCGGGGCGGTCGTTGGGGCCGTAGACGAGGTCGTGGGTGGGTTCGGTGTCGTTCGCTTCGCGGGTAGCGGCGGGCGAGGTCGATGGAGCGGAGTGCATCGGGCGCGGCGGGTGAAAAGGGAAAGCGCCGCATTTTAACGGAAGCTCAGGGGGAACCCTGGGCGCGCCTGCTTCAGGGCGCGCCCGCGTCCCGCTACTTGCCGTTGCGCGCCCGCGCTTCTTCGGCAAGCGCCTTGTAGTCGTAGGTCGGATAGAACTCCGTGCGATAGCCGCCCCACGCGGTCTGCTCGATCGCGCGGTTCACCTCGCGCAGCCGGTCGGCGGGCACGCGCAGCGTCACGACCTGGCCGATCCCCATCATCACATACCACGAGACCACTTCGATGCCGGGCGGCGGAAAGGACTTGTAGAAGCCCTGTTCCGCGAGCTGCTGATTGATCTTCGGCAGCGGCTTCGACTCGTCGTGCTTCAGGAAGATCGTCAGGAGGAAAGTGCCGTCGCCGGCGGGCGTGGCGGGGGCGGCGGGTGCAGCAGGAGGCGTAGAGCCGGAGTTCGTTTGCGCGGCGGCGGGCAGCGGGACCAGCAGCGGGGCCAGCATGGCGGCCACGGCGGCGCCTGCTATCCATTTGCGTACGGCATGCATCGGCTTTCTCCTGATTCGGGTGGGCAAGCCCTTACAATAGGTCGGTCCTCACTTGCCTGCCAAACGAGCCAATGACACGAGATCCTCGCCTCACCCTGAACGCGCGCCAGCAGGAAATGCTCGAATGGGTGCAACGCGACGGCTTCGTCACGGTCGACGATCTCGCCTCGCATTTCGACGTCACGCCGCAAACCATCCGCCGCGACGTGAACTGGCTCGCCGACATGAATCTGCTGCGCCGTTATCACGGCGGCGCGAGCCTGCCCACGAGTTCGGAGAACGTCTCGTACAGCGCGCGTCAGCACATGTTCCATGAGGAGAAGCGCCGCATCGCGACTCTGGCGGCCCAGCACATTCCCGATCAGGCCTCGCTCTTCATCAACCTCGGCACCACGACCGAGGAAGTCGCGCGTGCGCTCAATCATCATCAGGGCCTGCGCGTCGTCACGAACAACCTCAACGTGGCGAGCGTGATGAGCGGCTACCCCGACTGCGAAGTGATGATCACGGGCGGCGTCGTGCGGCCTTGGGACAAAGGCATCGTCGGCGAGCACACCATCGACTTCATCCGCCAGTTCAAGGTGGATTACGCGATCATCGGCACGTCGGCCATCGAGACCGACGGCACGCTGCGCGACTTCGACACGCGCGAAGTCCGCGTGGCGCAGGCCATCATCGAGCATGCGCGCACGGTCTACCTCGTGGCCGACCATTCGAAGGTCGGCCGCCCGGCGCTCGTACGCCAGGGGCACCTGAGCCAGATTCACGCGCTCTTCACCGACCAGCCGCTGCCCGAGGAAATGAACGAGGCGGTGCTCGCCGCGGGCACGCAGGTTCACGTCGCCGCCTAAGCCGCGGGTTTTTCGTCCGCGCTTTTTCCGGGCGCGTCGTCCGCGCGTCTTCTCCATTTCCGATCAGAAATCCAGCGCGTTTCGCGAGTGGGCGGGGCGCTGCCCATCGGAAGCGCGCGCAAACGCGCGAGGCCCCGTTTTCATTCGCGCCTGACGACCGTTCGAATCTGTCCGATGCATGTTCGTTTACGCACTGCTTTCGGTCAATCTCCCGAAAAACGAACCTTTACTTTTTCGTTCATGTTCGATAAATTTCGAATTCGAACATTTCGAGGTTCGTTTTTCTTTCAGGGACACAGCAGGGTGACTCAACAGAACCGGTACGATCTGCTCGTCGTGGGCGGCGGGATCAACGGCGCGGGCATCGCGCGCGACGCGGCCGGCCGCGGGTTGTCGGTGCTCCTTTGCGAGCAGGACGATCTCGCCTCGCATACCTCGTCGTCCAGCACCAAGCTGATTCACGGCGGCTTGCGCTATCTCGAGTACAAGGAATTCGGACTCGTGCGCAAGGCGCTGCAGGAGCGTGAAACGCTGCTGCGGGCCGCGCCCCACATCATGTGGCCGCTGCGTTTCGTCATGCCGCACATGCCGAATCTGCGTCCCGCCTGGCTCATTCGCATGGGCCTGTTTCTCTACGACCATCTCGCGAAGCGCGAATTGCTGCCGGGCTCGCGCGGCATCGACATGCGCCGTCATGCGGCCGGTGAGCCGCTCATCGACTCGATCCAGCGCGGCTTCGTGTATTCGGACGGCTGGGTCGACGACGCGCGCCTCGTCGTGCTCAACGTGCTCGACGCGCAAGAGCGCGGCGCGCAAATCCTCACGCGCACGAAGCTCGTTTCCGCCGTGCGCACGAGCGCCACGAACGGCGCGGAAAGCGAATGGCAGGCGCTGCTGCGCCGTCCGGACGGCAGCACCTTCGACGTGCGCGCCCGCGCCATCGCCAACGCGGCCGGGCCGTGGGTGGGCGAAGTGCTCCACGGTGCGCTCGGGCGCGGCGCGCAGCACAGCGTGCGGCTCGTGAAGGGCAGCCATATCGTCACGAAGCGCCTGTTCGAGCACGACCACGCGTACATCTTCCAGAACCCGGACAAGCGCATCATCTTCGCGATTCCGTACGAGCACGACTTCACGCTCATCGGCACGACCGACGTGGAGTATCACAACGATCCCGCGAAGGTCTCGATCGATGGCGACGAAACGCGCTATCTGTGCGAGTCGATCAACCGCTATTTCAAGCGCAAGATCTCGCCGGCCGACGTGCAATGGACTTACTCGGGCGTGCGTCCGCTGCTCGAGGAAGAGGGCGCGGAGAATGCGTCCGCCGTCACGCGCGACTACAAGCTCGAACTCGACGAAACCGCCGGCGCGCCACTGCTTTCGGTGTTCGGCGGCAAGATCACGACCTTCCGCAAGCTCGCGGAAGAAGCTTCCGACATGCTGTGCCGCGTGCTCGACCACGCTGCGCCTTCGTGGACGGCGGGTGCGCCGCTGCCCGGCGGCGATATCGCGAACGCGCGTTTCGAGCCCTTTGCACAGGACTTCGCGAGACGCCATGCGTGGCTGCCCGCCGTGCTCGCGCGCCGCTACGCACGCGCCTACGGCACGCGCGCCGAGCGGCTCCTCGACAACGCGCAATCGCTCGCTGACCTCGGCGCCGAAGTCGCGCCGGGCATCTTCGAGGCCGAATTGCGCTACCTGCGCAACGCCGAATGGGCCACGCGCGCCGACGACGTGTTGTGGCGCCGCTCGAAGCTGGGCCTCCATGTCGCGCCGGGCACGCTCAACGGCGTGGCCGCCGCAATCGATCACTGGTTTGCCGCAACAAGCGCGACGGCGACCGCGCAGCACTGAAGTTCGCCGGCATCACGCAAGGTAGGTCACGCACCCCCAACGTGCCGTCCCCGCGGCGCGTCATCACAACTAGTACAGACGGAGATGAGAGACATGCAGGAACAGTACATTCTTGCGCTCGACCAGGGCACCACGAGTTCGCGCGCCATGCTTTTCGACCGCCAGGGCAACATCGTTTCGGTGGCCCAGAAGGAGTTCGAACAGATTTATCCGCAGCCGGGCTGGGTCGAGCACGATCCGCAGGAAATCTGGTCGACCCAGGCGGGCGTTGCCGCCGAGGCCGTGACGCGCGCCGGCATGAACGGCACCAACATCGCCGCGATCGGCATTACGAACCAGCGCGAGACGACGATCGTCTGGGACCGGGAGACGGGCCATCCGGTCTATAACGCCATCGTGTGGCAAGACCGCCGCACGGCCGACTTCTGCGACTCGCTCAAGGCGCGCGGCCTCGAAGAGAAAGTGCGTGCGAAAACGGGTCTGCCGATCGATTCGTACTTCTCGGCAACCAAGATTCGCTGGATTCTCGACAACGTGTCCGGCGCACGCGAAAAAGCGCGTCAAGGCAAGCTCGCGTTCGGCACCGTGGACAGCTGGCTCGTGTGGAACTTCACGAAGCACGAACTGCACGTGACCGACGTGACGAATGCGTCGCGCACCATGCTCTTCAATATTCACACGCGCCAATGGGACGACGAGCTGCTCGACGCGCTCGAAATTCCGCGCAGCATGCTGCCAGAAGTCCGTTCGTCATCCGAAGTGTATGGTCCGACCAAAACCACGGTGTTCGCCTCGAAGATTCCGCTGGCCGGCATCGCGGGCGACCAGCAGGCCGCGATGTTCGGCCAGATGTGCACGAGCACGGGCATGGTGAAGAACACCTACGGCACGGGCTGCTTCCTGATGATGAACACGGGCACGAAACCCATCGAGTCGAAGAACAACCTCGTCACGACGATCGCATGGCAGATCGGCGACGAAGTCAACTACGCGCTCGAAGGCAGCATCTTCATTGCCGGCGCGGTGGTGCAGTGGCTGCGCGACGGTGTGGGCATCATCAAGAGCGCACCGGAAATCGAAGCGCTCGCCGCAAGCGTGCCGCATACGGACGGCGTGTACCTCGTGCCGGCGTTCGCGGGCCTCGGCGCGCCGCACTGGAACGCGCACGCACGCGGCACGCTGTTCGGCGTGACGCGCGGCACGACCTCGGCGCATCTCGCGCGCGCGGCGCTCGACTCGATCGCATACCAGTCGCTCGACGTGCTGGCGGCCATGGAAGCGGATTCGGGCATCAGCGTGGGCGAGTTGCGCGTGGACGGCGGCGCGAGCGCGAACAATCTGCTCATGCAGTTCCAGGCGGATCTGCTCGGCGTGGATGCGGTGCGCCCGAAGATCACCGAAACCACGGCGCTCGGCGCGGCCTACCTCGCCGGCCTCGCAACCGGCTACTGGCAGAACGTGGGCGAACTGCAGAGCCAGTGGAAGCTCGACCGTCGTTTCGCGCCGTCGATGCAGGACGCGCAGGTGGACGCCTGTCGCGCAGGCTGGCAGCGTGCGGTGCGCGCGGCCAAGGCCTGGGCAGACGACTCGCACTGAGCCGCGCAGTCAGCTTTCCAATATACAAGCATAACTAATTAACATAACCCGCAGCGGGATCGCATGCGCTTCGTGCGCATGCACCGCGCGGGCAGAGAGAGACTACGACAATCATGTCACCCTATATTGCTGAATTCATCGGCACGGCCATTCTCGTGCTGCTCGGTAACGGCGCCGTTGCGAACGTGCTGCTGGCAAAAACGAAGGGCAAGGGCGCCGACCTCATCGTCATCGTGATGGGCTGGGCCATGGCCGTGTTCGTGGCGGTCTACGTGACCGCTTCGTTCAGCGGCGCGCACCTCAACCCGATCGTAACGATCAGCCTCGCGCTCGCGGGCAAGTTCGCGTGGTCGAAGGTCGGCGGCTATATCGCGGCGCAGATGCTTGGCGGCATGGCGGGCGCGCTGCTCGTGTGGCTTGCCTATCGACAGCACTTCGCGAACGAAGCCGATCCGGATATCAAGCTCGCGGTGTTTTGCACGGCGCCCGCCATTCGCAGCAAGCGGCACAACGTGTTGACGGAGGCGATCTGCACCTTCGTGCTGATCCTCGGCGTGCTCTATCTGGCCTCGCCGCAGGTGGGTCTCGGCGCGCTCGACGCGCTGCCCGTGGGCCTCCTCGTGCTCGGCATCGGCATTTCGCTCGGCGGCCCGACCGGCTACGCGATGAGCCCGGCGCGCGATCTCTCGCCGCGCATCATGCACGCGCTGCTGCCGATTCCGGGCAAGCGCGACAGCGACTGGCGCTATGCGTGGATTCCGGTGTTCGGGCCGCTTGCCGGCGGTGCCGCGGCGGCCGGTCTCTATCACTACCTGCACGCGATGCACTGACCCGCACCGCGCCTGCGCGACAGGCGCGTTGCAGTGCACCAAGCCCGCGTACGCCCCGGCGTTCGCGGGCTTTTGATTTTCTGCGTACGCATCACCGTGCAAAGGGCGCGATCCGGTTTCGCTATCGCCTCATGCGGCTTTCGGATTGTTCGGCTATCGCGGCACCCCTATATTGGCTGTCAACGATCCATTCCAATATCAGGAGACGCCACATGAAGCTGGTCCGCTGGGGCAGTAAGGGGGCTGAAAAGCCGGGTGTGATCGATAACGAGGGGCGCGTGCGCGATCTCTCCAGCGTCACGCCGGACGTGGCCGGTAAAGGCCTCGGCGCAGCCGCGCTGCGCCGACTCGCCAGCTGCGATCTCGCCGCCTTGCCGCTCGTTCCCGCCGACTCCCGCCTGGGTCCCTGCGTGGGCAGCGTCGGCAAGATCGTCTGCGTGGGCCTCAATTATTCCGACCACGCGGCCGAATCGAACATGCCCGTGCCCACCGAGCCCGTGCTCTTCCTCAAGGCAACGAGTTCCATTACCGGCCCGAACGACGACGTGCTGATTCCGCCGGGCGCGACGAAGGTCGACTGGGAAGTCGAGCTGGGCGTGGTGATCGGCGAAGCAGCGCGCAACGTGCCGCGCGAGCGCGCGCTCGATCATGTGGCCGGTTATTGCGTGGTCAACGATGTTTCCGAGCGCGCGTGGCAGATCGAGCGCGGCGGCCAGTGGGACAAGGGCAAGGGCTACGACACCTTCGCGCCGCTCGGCCCCTGGCTCGTCACGCGCGACGAGATCGCCGACCCGCAGGCGCTCGACATGTGGCTCGAAGTCGACGGCAAGCGCTACCAGAACGGCAACACGCGCACGATGATCTTCGACGTGGCGACGCTCGTTTCCTATATCAGCCAGTTCATGAGCCTGCAGCCCGGCGACGTGATCTCGACCGGCACGCCGCCTGGCGTGGGCATGGGGCAGAAGCCGGAACCGATCTACTTGCGCGCGGGACAGACCATGCGGCTGGGCGTGAGCGGACTCGGCGAACAACGGCAACGCCTCGTGGCGGAACAAGGAGGGCAGGCGCAATGAATCAACTGGATCTGAACGATCGCGTGATGGTCGTGACGGGCGGCGCGCGCGGTCTGGGTTATGCCGTGGCGCAACGGGCACTGCGTTCGGGCGCGTCGGTCGCGCTCTGGGACATCGACGCCGAACGGCTCGAACGCGCGCGCGCCGAATTGTCGGAACTGGGCAAGGTTTCGGTGGTGACGGTCGAACTGACCGACGAAGCCTCGGTCGAGGCCGCCGCACGGCAAACCGTGAAGACGCACGGCGCGATTCACGCGCTCGTGAACAGCGCGGGCATCACGGGCGGCAATGGCCTCACGTGGGAACTGCCCGTCGACGTGTGGCGCCGCGTGATCGAAGTGAATTTGATCGGCAGCTACCTCACCTGCCGCGCCGTGGTGCCGCGCATGATCGAGCAGGGCTATGGGCGCATCGTCAATATCGCCTCCGTGGCCGGCAAGGAAGGCAATCCGAATGCTTCGCACTACAGCGCATCGAAGGCCGGGCTCATCGGGCTGACCAAGTCGCTCGGCAAGGAGCTTGCCACGAAGGGCGTGCTCGTCAACGCCGTGACGCCGGCGGCGGCCAAGACCGAGATTTTCGATTCGATGTCGCAGCAGCATATCGACTACATGCTCGCGAAGATCCCGATGAACCGCTTCCTGATGCCGGACGAGGCGGCTTCGATGATCGTGTGGCTCACGACGGAAGACTGCGCGTTCAGCACCGGCTCGGTGTTCGATCTTTCGGGCGGGCGCGCGACGTACTGAGGCGGGAAGCACGACCCGCGCGCATCGGCCGGACCACGCGCGGGATCATGATAACGGCGCGGTGGTCATAGAAGAGCGCCGACAGGAGACATCGATGTCTATCGAGGCAACTACCCAGGCACCCAGGCTGGCAACTACGCTGGCAGAAGCCGCGGGCCGCAAGGCCATGCGCCGCCTCCTGCCGTTCCTGCTCTTGATGTACGTGCTCGCGTTTCTCGACCGCGCGAACATCGGCTTCGCGCAAAAGGCGCTGCTGCACGATACGGACCTTTCGGACACGGCATTCGCGTTCGGCGCGGGCGTGTTCTTCGTCGGCTACGCGCTCTTCGAAGTGCCGAGCAATCTCGCGCTGCACCGCGTGGGCGCGCGGATCTGGATGTGCCGCATCATGGTCACGTGGGGCCTGATTTCCGCGGCGATGGCGTGGGTGCAGTCGCCCACCTCGTTCTATGTGCTGCGCTTCCTGCTGGGCGTGGCCGAAGCGGGCTTCTTCCCCGGCATCATCTATTACCTCACGCAGTGGTTTCCGCAGTCCTCGCGGGCGCGCGCCATCGGCCTGTTCTATTTCGGCGCGCCGCTGGCGTTCATCTTCGGCGGACCGTTGTCGGGGCTTCTGCTCGAGATGCACGGCACCTTTGGGCTCGCGGGCTGGAAGTGGCTCTTTCTCGTGGAGGGCGGCCTGGCCTCGGCCGTGGGCGTGTGGGCCTTCTGGTATCTCGTCGACAAGCCCGCGGACGCGCGCTGGCTGACCCCCGACGAGCGCCGCGCGCTTACGGGCGCGATCCAGCTCGACGCGCGTGAAGCCGCCGCACACGGCCCGCGCGATGCGCTCGCCGCGCTGTTCGACCGCCGCGTGCTCGCCTACGCCGGCATCTATGCGCTGATCCAGATGAGCGTGTACGGCGTGATCTTCTTTCTGCCGCAACAGGTGGCCTCGCTCGTGGGCGCCTCCGTGGGCTTCAAGGTGGGCCTGCTCGCGGCCGTGCCCTGGCTGTGCGCCGTGGCGCTTACGTGGATCGTGCCGCGCCGTGCGGACCGGCTCGGAGGTCATCGCGCGTGGGCTGCGCGCCTGCTCGTGATGTCGGGCGTCGGCATCGCGGTGTCGGGCCTCGCGGGAGGCCTTGGCGGCACCGCGGGCGCGATCGTCGCGATGCTCGGCCTGTGCTGCGCGGCAAGCGGCTTCATCGCGGCGCAGCCGCTCTTCTGGACCTTCCCGGCGCGCGATCTGGCGGGCGCGGCCTCGGCCAGCGGCATCGCGCTCATCAATTCACTGGGCGGTCTGGGCGGCTTCATCGCGCCGATGCTGCGCGCCGCCGCCGACCGACACTTTGCTTCCCACGCGGCGGGCCTCGAACTGCTCGGCCTTGCGAGCATTGCCGCCGCGCTGCTCATTCTTGTCGTCGCGCCGCGCGCCGTTGCGCCGGCGGCTCGTTCGTTCGAGCCGCCCGTGCGGCGCGCGCGCTAATCCTTTACCCAGGAGCTACGTAACATGGCCATGCCAACCATCAAACACGTGCGAGCCTTCACCGTGCGCGGCGGCGGCGCCGACTATCACGATCAACCCGACGGCCACTGGATCGACGACCATATTTCCACGCCGATGGCGCGCTATCCCGAGTATCGTCAGAGCCGCCGCTCGTTCGGCATCGATGTGCTCGGCACGCTCGTCGTGGAAGTCGAGGCGAGCGACGGCACCGTGGGTTTCGCCGTGACCACGGGCGGCGAGATCGGCGCATTCATCGTCGAGAAGCATCTCGCGCGCTTTCTCGAAGGGCAGCGCGTGACCGACATCGAGAAGATGTGGGATCAGATGTACTACGCCACGCTCTACTACGGCCGCAAGGGTGTCGTGCTCAATACCATATCGGGCGTCGATCTCGCGCTATGGGACCTGCTCGGGCAGATTCGCAAGGAACCCGTGTATCAGCTGCTCGGCGGCCCTGTACGCGACGAGCTGATGTTCTACGCCACCGGCGCGCGTCCCGATCTCGCGAAGGAAATGGGTTTCATCGGCGGCAAGCTGCCGCTGCTGCATGGTCCGGCCGAAGGTGAA
The DNA here is from genome assembly GCF_040965695.1 of Paraburkholderia sp. BR10937. NCBI lineage: Bacteria > Pseudomonadati > Pseudomonadota > Betaproteobacteria > Burkholderiales > Burkholderiaceae > Paraburkholderia > Paraburkholderia sp. BR10937. The sequence goes on along the minus strand of NZ_JBFRCL010000016.1, from coordinate 106,113 downwards.
GAGGGTCTCAGAAAGAACCTCGAACTGCTCGCCACCATGCGCGAGCGCGTGGGCGACGACTTCTGGCTCATGTACGACTGCTGGATGAGCCTCGACGTGCGCTATGCCACGCGCCTCGCCCAGGCCGCGAAAGAGTACGACCTCAAGTGGATCGAGGAATGCCTGCCGCCCGACGACTACTGGGGCTATGCCGAACTGCGCCGCAATGTGCCGCGCGGCATGATGGTTTCGACCGGCGAACACGAGGCCACGCGCTGGGGCTTTCGCATGCTGCTGGAAATGGGTTGTTGCGACCTCATTCAACCCGACGTGAACTGGTGCGGCGGCATGACCGAACTCATCAAGATCTCGGCGCTCGCCGACGCCCACAACGTGCTGGTCGTGCCGCACGGTTCCTCGGTGTACAGCTACCACTTCGTCGTGACGCGCCATAACTCGCCGTTCGCGGAATTCCTCATGATGGCGCCGAAGGCCGACAAGGTCGTGCCGATGTTCACACCGCTGCTGCTCGACGAACCGGTGCCGGTGAAAGGCCGTCTCAAGGTGCCGGACGCGCCGGGCTTCGGTGTGCGGCTCAATCCGGACTGCAAACTTTCGCGGCCATACACGCACTGAGCGCGCCGAACGCGCACCAGGCGAGGCGCATCACAAGCTACGAGGAGAAACACGTGCTGCTCAAGGACAAGGTGGTGATCGTCACCGGCGGTTCGCGCGGCATTGGCCGCGCCATTGCGATTGCGAGCGCCCGCGAGGGCGCCGATGTCGCGATCAACTACTGGGGCGACAACGACGCCTCGTACGGACGCCGCTCAGCGATCGACGAGGTGCTGGGCGAGATCGAGCGGCTAGGGCGCCGCGCGATCGCGCTGGAAGGCAACGTGGCCGCGCCGCAAACAGGCGTGGATCTCGTGCGCCAGACGGTGGAGCGCTTCGGCAAGGTCGATGTGCTCGCAAGCAATGCGGGTATCTGCCCGTTCCACTCGTTTCTCGACATGCCGCCCGCCGTGCTCGAACGCACGATCGGCGTGAACCTGAACGGCGCGTTCTACGTGACCCAGGCCGTCGCGCGGCAAATGAAGGAGCAGGGCACGGGCGGCGCGATCGTGGCGACGAGTTCGATCAGCGCGTTGGTGGGTGGCGGCATGCAGACGCACTACACGCCCACCAAGGCCGGCGTGCATTCGCTGATGCAGTCGTGCGCGATTGCGCTCGGGCCCTATGGCATCCGCTGCAATTCGGTGATGCCGGGCACCATCGCCACCGACCTGAATGCCGAAGACCTGAGCGATGAAGGCAAGCGCGCGTACTTCGAAAAGCGCATTCCGCTCGGTCGGCTGGGCGCGCCCGAAGACGTGGCCGAATGCGTAGTGTTTCTCGCCTCGGACCGCGCGCGCTATGTGACGGGCGCAGCGCTCCTCGTGGACGGCGGGCTATTCGTGAATCTGCAATGAGTCCAGGGCCAGCGTTTCAATGAGGAGCGAGCACGGTCGCGTGCGAATCATCGTGAGCGATATCGTCCATCTTGAAGGGTTGCGAAAAGCGCCGCAGCAAGCCGACGAAATGCTCGGCGGGCTCGGCGAGCGGCTCGTTCTTGCGCGTGAGCACGCCGTAGCCCGGCAGGCTCTTGCCGATTTCGAGCGGCAGCACGACGAGCAGCTTGCCGCGCACATGGTCGCGCACGACCGACTCGGGCAGCATGGCCACGGCGTCGAAGCTTTCGAGCAGTTGCAGCGTGGCGAAGATCGAGGCCGACTCGGTGAGATTGGCGGGCGTGCCGAGACCGGCGCGCGCGAGTTCGCCTTCGAACAACTCACGCGCGGGACTCGTGATGGGCTGCGCCACCCACGGCCAGTCCATCAGTTCCGCGAGCGTGACCTGTTCGCGCCGCGCAAGCGGATGGCGCGCGCGCACGACGAGCACGAGCGTTTCTCTCGCGATCGGCTCGAAGCTGAAGTCGTTGTGCTGCAGCGGCGTGGTGAGGCGCCCGAGCGCGAGATCGACTTCGCGGCGATGCAGCAGTTGCACGACCTGGTCGCTCGTTTCGCCGAGGATGCGCACGTGCAGCAGCGGCCGTTCGGTCTTGAGCGTGGCGACGGCTTGCGCGAGCAAGTCGGGCGCGGCGCCCATGATCGCGCCGACGGTGAGCTGGCCGTGACCGCCGCGACGCTTCACGTCGAGGTCTTCGGCAAAGCGCGTGAGTTCGGCGAGCGCGCGGCGCGCGTAGGCGAGCGTGACGACGCCGAGCGCGGTGGGCTGCATGCCGCGCGCGTTGCGCTCGAAGAGCCGGAAGCCAAATGCTTCCTCGATGTCGCTCAGCATGCGGCTCGCGCTGGGCTGGGCCACGTTGATGGCGTCGGCGGCCTGATGAACGTTGCGCGCGTCGTCGAGCGCGACGAGCAGGGCAAGGTGCTTGAATCTGAGCCGGTTGACGAGTGCGACGACGGAAGTGTGATGGTTCATGGAGCGATCCGGTTTGTGCATCGCCCGATCCCAACATCGGATTGGTTGGCTATCGATGCGGGAATTATAGTCGGATCACAACGCAGCTAACCACGTAAAAAACGCGTGCTATCGCGCGCCGCGAAGCCAGGGCAAACACCGAGTCGACGCCTGCACCCGGTCACACAAGCGGCATGAGCGCACGACGTAACAAGGCTGGACGGAGACACGATCATGGAGACAATTGCGTTTCGCATGCAGCTCGATCCCGGCAAGCGGGATGAATACGAGCGGCGTCACCGCGAAATCTGGCCCGAGCTGGCGAGCGCGCTGCGCGACGCGGGCGTGAAGAATTACCGCATCTTTCTCGACGAAGCGACGCACCATCTCCTTGCCGTGCTCGAACGCCGCGACGATCACACCATGGACGCGCTGCCCGAGTTGCCCGTCATGCATAAATGGTGGGATTACATGGCCGACATCATGCAGACGGATGCCCACAACGTGCCGCTGCAACAGCCGCTCGTGCAGGTCTTTCATTTGCCTTGAGCACACGCGAGGAACATGCCATGCAGGTCGTCGATCCGCACGTCCACTTCTGGAACCTCGATACGCATCATTACCCGTGGCTCGCGAATCCGGGCACGTCGTTCGTGTGTGATGCGCGCGAACTCAAGCACAACTATCTGCCCGCCGACCTGTTACGCGAGGCCGGCGACATCGACGTGCTCAAGGTCGTGCACGTCGAAGCGAATCACGATCCGGACGATCCGGTGGAAGAGACGCGCTGGCTGGAAGGGCTCGCAGACATTGCAGCGAACGCGGGGGAGGCGCGAGCATTGCCCGACGCGATCGTCGCGGCCTGCGATCTCAGCTCGCCCAATGCGCCCGCGGTGCTGGAGGCGCACGCGGCGTTTGCGCGTACGCGTGGCATTCGCCAGATTCTCAACGTTCACGAGAACAGGCTCTACGACTACGTGGGGCGGCATTACATGCATGAGGCGACATGGCGCGAGAACTTCGCGCTGCTGGAGAAGCACGGTCTTTCGTTCGACCTGCAGCTTTATCCCTCGCAGATGGAGGAGGCCGCCGCGCTCGCGCGTGCGCATCCCGGCATTCAGCTCGTGATCAACCACGCGGGCATGTTCGTCGACCGCAATAGCGTGGCGGGCTACCGCGCGTGGCGCGACGGCCTGCGCCTGCTTGCGGCATGCCCGAACGTAGCCGTGAAGATCAGCGGGCTGGCGATGTTCGACCATGGATGGAGCGTCGAAAGCCTGCGCCCGTATGTACTGGAAACGATCGACGCATTCGGCGCGGACCGCGCGATGTTCGCCTCGAACTTTCCGGTCGACCGTCTGTTCGGCGGCTATTCGAAGCTTTGGCATGCGTATGCGTCGATCGTGAGCGGCGCGAGCGAGAGCGAACACAAGGCGCTGTTTCGCGGCAACGCGGAACGTATCTACCGCATTTGAGCGTGCGCGCAACGACATGGAGACAGGCGTGGAAGCAGAAGCAAACAGCCGGGCCGATGGCATTCCGCGGCTCGAACTGCGTAACGCGAGCAAGGCGTTCGGGCGCGTGCGCGCGCTCATCGACGGCAGCTTGAGGCTCATGCCCGGCCAGGTGCATGCGCTGCTCGGCGAAAACGGCGCGGGCAAGTCGACGCTCGTGAAGATTCTCGCGGGGGTGTATCAGCCCGACGGCGGCGAGATGCGCATCGACGGCGTGGAGCGCGCGTTCGCGACGCCCGCCCAGGCACGCGACGCCGGTATCGCGGTGATTTATCAGGAGCCCACACTGTTCTTCGATCTGTCGATCGCGGAGAACATCTACATGGGGCGTCAGCCCGTGGATCGAGTGGGCCGTATCGACTACGACACGATGCATCGCGAGGTCGCGGCGCTGCTCAAGTCGCTAGGCGTCGAGCTGAAACCTGAACGGCTCGTGCGCGGACTTTCGATTGCGGACCAGCAGGTGATCGAAATTGCGAAGGCGCTTTCGCTCAACGCGAACGTGCTCATCATGGACGAGCCGACGGCCGCACTCTCGCTGCCCGAGGTCGAGCGGCTGTTTACGATCGCGCGCACGCTGCGCGACCGTGGCGTGGCGATTCTCTTCATTACGCACCGGCTCGAAGAAGTCTTCGCGCTCACGCAGCACGTGACGATCATGCGCGACGGCGCCAAGGTGTTCGACGCGCCCACGGCCACGCTCAAGACCCAGGACATCGTCGCGAAGATGGTGGGACGCGACCTCGCCACGTTCTACCCGAAGGCGGACGTGCGGCCGGGCGAAGTGATGCTGCGCGTGCGCGGCCTCACGCGCCGCGGCGTCTTCAAGGACATTTCGTTCGATGTGCGCGCGGGTGAGATCGTCGCGCTCGCGGGACTCGTGGGCGCGGGGCGCAGCGAAGTGGCGCGCGCGATATTCGGCATCGATCCAACCGACGCGGGGCAGGTTCAGATTGCAGGCAAGCCGCTCGCCTCCGGCATGCCCGCTGCCGCCGTGAAGGCAGGGCTCGCGCTCGTGCCCGAGGATCGGCGTCAGCAAGGTCTCGCGCTCGAACTGAGCATTGCGCGTAACGCGTCGCTCACCGTGCTCGGGCGACTCGTGCGCTTCGGCCTCATCTCCACGGGGCGTGAAGTGGATCTGGCCGGGCAGTGGGGCAAGCGCCTGCGCTTGAAAGCAAGCGATCTGAACGCACCCGTGGGCACGCTCTCGGGCGGCAACCAGCAGAAGGTGGTGCTCGGCAAGTGGCTCGCGACCGGGCCGAAGGTGCTCATCATCGACGAACCGACGCGCGGCATCGACGTGGGCGCGAAGGCCGAAGTCTACGGCGCGCTCGCGGAACTCGTCAAAGAGGGCATGGCCGTGCTGATGATTTCGAGCGAACTGCCCGAAGTGATCGGCATGGCCGACCGCGTGCTCGTCATGCACGAAGGCCGCATCACGGCCGACATCGCACGTGCCGACGCCAACGAGGAGCGCATCATGAGCGCCGCGCTCGGCGAAACCAACATTCATCTGGGGCACGCCGCATGATGCGCCATTCCACTTCTCCTCATCCCCTGCACGGCGGCGAGCCGCGCCCGCAGCGGCGCAACGCGGGTGCGTGGGCCGAAGCGCTGGCGCGCAGCCGCGAGACCACGCTTTTCGTGGTCCTGCTGCTGATCGTGGGCGGTACGGCGCTCGCGCGGCCGCAATTCCTCAACCTGCAGAACCTGCGCGACGTGCTGCTCAACGTCTCCATCGTGAGCTTGCTCACGGCGGGCATGACGATCGTGATCCTGATGCGCCATATCGATCTCTCGATCGGCTCGACGGTCGGCATCAGCGCCTATGGCGTGGGCAGTCTCTACGTGGCGTTCCCGCACATGCCCGTGCTCGTGGCGCTGGTTGCGGGGCTCGCCATCGGACTCGTGGCGGGCGCCATCAACGCGCTGCTCGTGGCCGTCGGGCGCGTGCCGTCGCTCGTCGCGACGCTCTCCACGCTCTACATCTTCCGTGGCGCCGATTACGCGTGGGTACATGGCGGCCAGATCAACGCCACGAGTCTGCCCGACGCGTATTCGCGGCTCGCCACAGGCTCGGTGCTCGGCATCCCGGTGCTGGCGCTCATCGCGATCGTGTTGCTGGCCGCGCTCTCCGTGTATCTCAAGCAGTTCCGGCCGGGCCGCGAGTACTACGCGATCGGCTCGAACCCGGAAGCGGCGCGCCTTGCCGGCATCAACGTGGAGCGCCGCGTCGCGACGGGCTTTTTGATCAGCGGCGCGATTGCGGGCCTGGCGGGCGCGCTGTGGCTCGCCCGCTTCGGCACCGTGGACGCGAGCACCGCGAAGGGCATCGAGCTGCAGGTGGTCGCGGCCGCCGTGGTCGGCAGCGTGGCGATCACGGGCGGCGTGGGCACGATACTCGGCGCGACGCTCGGCGCGCTCGTGCTGGGCGTGATCAGCATCGCGCTCGTGGTGCTGCACGTTTCGCCATTCTGGGAGCAGGCGATCCAGGGCGCGCTGATCGTGGCCGCCATCGCCGCCGATACGCTGCTCGCCCGCTCAGTGGCAAAACGCATGATGAGGAAACGCGACCATGGCTAAGAACGCCCCGAAACCCGACGCCGCGCTGCTCACGCGCAAGCCCGGCCTGCCGCTCAGCTGGGAAGCGCTGCTGGTCGTCATCCTCATAGCATCGCTGGTGGTGGGGCGCGTGCTCTCGCCCGTGTTCCTCACGGGCGCGAACATCAGCAACGTGCTCGCGGACCTCACCGAAGTCGCGCTCATGGCCTTGCCGATGACGCTCATCATCGTCGCCGCCGAGATCGATCTTTCGGTGGCCTCGGTGCTCGGCGCCTCGAGCGCCTTGCTCGGCGTGCTCTGGCACATGGGCTTGCCGATGCCGGTCGCCATGGCGCTCGTGCTCGTGGCAGGCGGCCTCGCGGGCCTCTTCAACGGGCTCGTGATCGTGAAGCTCAATCTGCCTTCGCTCGCAGTGACGATAGGCACGCTCGCGCTGTTTCGCGGGCTGGCCTACGTGTTGCTCGGCGACCAGGCGATTGCCGACTTCCCGCCGGGCTATACGCTCTTTGGCATGAGCAACCTGGGCAGCACGTTCATCCCGTTGCCGTTCGTGATCGTCGCGGCGTGCGCCGTCGTGTTCACGATATGGCTGCAGGCCACGGCGTTCGGCCGCAGCCTCTTCGCGATCGGTGCGAATACCACGGCCGCGTCGTTCTCGGGCATCGACGTGCCGAAGATCAAGCTGCGCCTCTTCGTGCTGTCGGGCGTGATGAGCGCGCTCGCGGGCATCATCTATACGCTGCGCTTCACGAGCGCACGCGGCGACAACGGCGAGGGCTTCGAGCTTTCGGTGATCGCGGCGGTGCTGTTTGGCGGCGTGAGTATTTTTGGCGGGCGCGGGTCGATGTACGGCGTGCTGCTCTCGCTCCTGATCGTCGGTGTACTGAAGAACGCGCTCACGCTCGTCGACGTGTCGAGCGAAACGCTCACGATCGTGACCGGGGCGCTGCTGCTGGCTTCGGTGCTGATCCCGAATCTCGCCGCGCGCTGGCGCACGATGCGCGACCGGCGCGCGCTGGCGCGGGCGGCGTGAACGTGGTGTGAAGAAAGGCAAGGAAGTCAAGAGGCGGTCAATCAGCCGGACGCGTCCGGTACCCATCGAGGAGACGATTCATGAGAAAGCCAGTACGTCACGTGTGCACGGCCCTGCTGTGCGCGATGCTAGTGGGAGGCGGGGTCGCGGCGCATGCGGCCGGCATCAAGGAGGGGTTGAAGATCGCGTTCGTGCCCAAGCAGATCAACAACCCCTACGAGGTGATCGCCGATAACGGCGGTCTGGAGGCGATCAAGGAGTTCAAGGGCGAGGGTAAGGCGGTCGGGCCTTCGGACGCGGGCGCGTCCTCGCAGGTTTCGTACATCAATACGCTCACCACGCAGCACCAGGACGCGATCGTCATCGCGGCCAACGACGCGAATGCGCTCGTGCCGTACTTGAAGCGCGCGATGGATCAAGGCATCAAGGTCGTCACGTTCGACTCGGACACGGCGCCCGAAGGGCGGCAGATCTTCGTGAACCAGGCGAACGCGGAGAGCATTGGCCGCGGCCAGATCCAGCTCGTTTCGAAGCTGATGGGCGGCGAGGGCGAGTTCGCGATTCTCTCGGCCACGCCCAACGCGACGAACCAGAATACCTGGATCAAGTGGATGCAGGAAGAGCTGAAGAAGCCCGAGTATTCGAAGATGAAGCTCGTGAAGATCGCCTACGGCAACGACGACGACCAGAAGTCCTTCGTCGAGACGCAAGGCCTGCTGCAGGCGTATCCGAACCTGAAAGCAATCGTTGCGCCCACCTCGGTCGGCATCGCGGCGGCGGCGCGCTATATCTCTTCGTCGCCGAGCAAGGGCAAGGTGGCGGTGACGGGCCTCGGCACGCCTAACCAGATGCGCGCGTTCGTGAAGAACGGCACCGTGAAGGCGTTCCAGCTTTGGGACCCGGGTGCACTCGGCTATCTCGCCGCGTATGCGGCAGCCAATCTTGCTTCGGGCACGATCACGGGCAAGGAAGGCGAGTCGTTCGAGGCGGGCAAACTCGGCAAGCGTACGATTGGCAAGAGCGGTGAGGTGATTCTCGGGCCGCCCACGACGTTCGATGCTTCGAATATCGATAACTTCAACTTCTGATTCGCGTTGCTGGTTTGAGTGACGTGGCATGCCAAACGACCCGGTTTTGCCGGGTCGTTTGCTATTGACCGTTCGATTCGGCCTTCGGGCTCGCGCGCGGAGGCAGCGGTTGAGGCTCGGCCGCCATCCCCTCCACCGGGTACAGATTGAGAAACGACCTCGCCTCGTCCGTCGAACGGCTCGCCAGCCAGTTCTCATACTCGGAAGGCGGCACGATCACCACGGAACGCTTCTCGTCCCCGGGCTTGTGGAAACGCTTCATGAGCGGATGATCGCTCGCATTGACGGTGAGCATCGCGAACGAGTACGTCTTGCCGGCCTCGCCTTCGTCCCACTCGCGCCATAGGCCGGCAATGGCAAACGGCGCGCCATCGGCAAGACCGATGCGCCAGCGCACCGCTTTGCCGGTCTCGTAGTTCGGCTCGAAAATTGCCTCGCAGGGAATCAGGCACAGCTGCAGCTTTTTCCACGCGCCACTGAAGCTGCGCTTCTCGCCCACCGATTCGGCGCGCGCGTTCATCGTGTCGAACACTTTCACGCCGGGCGGAATCTGTTTGCGCGGCACCATGCCGAACGTCGCGAGCAGGGCTTCGCGCGCATCGGGCGTCTCGGGCGCATGGTGGGTTGGGCCCGCACGGCGGATCACCGGCGCGGCATAGTCCTTGAAGATCTCGTCGCGCCACGGGTCGTCCGGCGGCAGGACGCCGTAGTGCCTGAAGAGGTAGTCACGGCGTGCGGCGGCGTAGTTCGTGCACATGGTCGTCTCTCCGTCCCGTCCTTCAGAATCATTCTGACATGTGATAGGCTGTATAAATATACAGTGTTTTGGGGCGGAAAATGGGACGGGATCATCGTCACTTCCCTCCGCTCACGGCGGCGGAGCTGGCTGAAATCTACGACCGGCATCCCTTGCCCGTCGTATTGCGGTTGCTATGGGAAATCCACCGGTTGCGCTCCACCATCAGCCGGGCGAACCAGATCCGGCTCACGATCGGCACGCGCGTCGGTAAGGCGAATACGCCTGCGGGCATGTGGGAGCGTTTCGAGCAGGAACTCGACGCGGAGCCGTGTTTGACCGATCCGCTCACGGCGCGTCAAAAGGGTTTGCTGCACGAGGGCGAGCCGGAAGGGCGGCTGAAGCGCCGGCGGCGCAACGGCGATTGAGGCTGCACAGCGGAGTCTTTGAGATAGAGGGCTCTCTCGAAAATGCGGCGTGCGGGGGTTCCGTCTCCCATCATGTGGGCTCCCACACGTTCGCCAACCATTCGTATGGCACGCTGAAATTTGGCTGTAAGTGGCTCTTGTTAGAGTCCATGAAAGCAGTTGTCTTTCGTGGCAGTCAACACAAGAGCGACTTCTCATGGCTATTGTCCGCGCATGCTGGTTCGTTCTGGCGCTGCTTCTCAGTGCTCCCGTCTGGGCCTACCAGACGCGTGTCGTGTCGATCCCCAGCGCCGCAATGGAGCGCTCGTTCGACGCGACCGTCGTCTTGCCCGACGACTACGCACGCGGCAACCACGCCGCGCGCTTTCCGGTGATCTACGTGCTGCACGGTTCGGGCGGCAGTTATGCCGACTGGACTTCGAACACCCGCATCGGCAAGCTCGCCGACCGTTATCACGTGGTGCTCGTGATGCCGGACGGCGGACACGAGAGCTGGTACATCGACAGCCCGTTCGATCGCAGCAGTCGTTATGAAACGTATGTGGGCAGCGAGGTCGTGTCGTATATCGACATGCATTTCCGCACGATCGCCACGCGCGAGGCGCGCGCGATCACGGGTTTGAGCATGGGCGGTTTCGGCGCCCTGCGCATCGCGCTGGACCGGCAGGAGACCTTCGGCGCGGCCGGCAGCATTAGCGGCGCCGTCGATCCGCGCAACTGCGAAGACGAGCCCGGCATCGATCACGTGTTCGGCGATCCCGGCCGGCACGCGTCGTTCTGGAACAGCAATGCGATCGTGGATAGCGCACAGGACTTCGAACACGCTCATATCGCGCTGACGATCGACTGCGGCGTGAGCGACTTCTTCGTGCAATCGAACCGCACGCTGCACGAGAAGCTCGTCGAACTAGGCGTGCCGCACGATTATGCGGAACGTCCAGGCGGCCATACGTGGTCCTATTGGTCGAACTCGATCCGCTACCAGGTGCTCTTCTTCGCCACGGCGTTCCAGCGCGCCGGCTGGCATCCGCAAGTGGCGTGACGCATCACGAAGCGCGCGCTTTTCCGGCGCGCGCGCGTTTGCCAACATCTTTCCAACCGCATTCCGTCACACCATTCCCCGCGAACCCCTGCCCGGTCTCGGGCACCGCGCTTGCTGTCATGCGCCTGCAGGGGCGGGCGCGTCGATCCGTCCTGCTCAACCAGATGCCGGGCATCAGGCGACCGCACGCGGCGCCGGGGCGCGGCGACCACCCTTGAGCCGGCTCGCACCGGATGCAGGAGGACGTCATGCTTCAATACGCTGTCATTTTCTTTATCATCGCGATCATCGCGGCCGTGTTCGGTTTTGGCGGCATCGCGGCGGGTGCGGCATCGATCGCCAAGATCCTGTTCTTCATCTTCCTCGTGATCTTCCTCGTCACGTTGCTGCTCGGCGTCGTGAGACGGGGCTGATTAACGAACCCCCTTGTTGCAGTTGAATCGCAGCCCGCTCGTGCGGGCTGCGATTTTCTGTACTCGACAGCAGTGTTTCAATACTTCGTATGGCGAATTAAATAGCCGTGCTTGTAGCCGGGGGGCATCACGCGATGGTATCCACCACGCCGCCGTCCACGCGCAAGGCCGCGCCCGTGGTTGCGGACGCCTCTTTCGAGCACGCGTAGACGATCATGTTCGCCACTTCCTCCACGCTCGCCGCGCGCCGGATGATGGAAGAGGCGCGATGCGTCTGCACGAACTGCGCGGCGACCTCTTCGACGGTTTTGCCCGAAGCGGCCACTTCGTCCTTGAGCATGTGCGTCACGCCATCGGAGAGTGTCGGGCCCGGCAGCACCGAATTGACCGTAACACCCGTACCCGCAAGGCGCTTGGCGAGGCCGCGTGCGAGCGCGAGTTGCGCGGTCTTCGTCATGCCGTAGTGGATCATGTCGCCGGGAATGTTCAATCCCGATTCCGACGAGATGAACACGATGCGCCCCCAGCCGCGCTCGACCATGGCATTCGCATAGGCGCGCGAGAGCCGTACGCCCGACATGACGTTCGTTTCGAAGAAGCGCAGCCACTCGGCATCGGGAATCTCGAAGAAGTCCTGCTGCTGAAACACACCGAGATTGTTCACGAGGATGTCCACCTGCGGATGCGCTTTCACGAGCGCGTCGCATCCCTGGGCACTGGCAAGATCGCCGACGAAACCCTGCACCCGCGCGCCGGGCGCAGCGGTACGCAGCGCCGCTTCGGCTTCGCGCACGTTTTCGGTGTGACGGCTGCTGACGATCACGTCGGCGCCCGCGAGCGCGAGGCCCTTGGCCGCGGCAAGGCCGATGCCCGCAGCCGAGCCGGTGACGAGCGCGAGTTTTCCAGTCAGATCGATTTTCATGCGGGCTCCTCGAGGAGAAGGCTGGCCACGCTTGCGAACGCGTGTTGAACGCGTGTTGAGCGTTCAGGACGCGACGTCACGCGCGGCCATCGTGAAGGGAACGGGCAGTGTACTGCGCAGGCGCTCTGGATGCTTTCTCAGGCGTCTCACGCACCCATTGCCGGATCGCTCACGCTGTCCCTGCCGGTTTCCACACGGCCTGCGAAGCGCCGTAGCACGCCGTTTTCCGCGCTCAGCGTGAAGTCGTACCAGCCGCCCGAATCCGCGACCGGCCAGTTCGACTGCACCTGTTCGCCGGCGCGCAACGCATAGGTCCAGGGTCCATCGCTGCGGTAGGCATTGGCCGCCACGCTCACGTTCGACGCCGCGCTCGCGCGGTTCGCGATGCTCAGCACGAGTGCATTGTTCGCGGCGTCGTAGCGCACGCGCACTTCGGGATTGGGTCCATGCGCCGCCGCGCGCACGTTGCCCTCGAAGGCGCGATGAAAACCGTTCGGGCCGAGCACCCACAGGCGGTATGCGCCGTCGTCGGCGGCGCTGGGCGTCCACGTGTCGCGCAGGGTCCTGCCGGCTTCGACGGTGTAGCGGCGCGGCGCTCTGTCGAGATGAAGCGTGTCGTACACGTGAAAGACGGCGCCGGCTTTCCCTTCGTTGCCGAACTCCAGTTGGATCTTGTGATGACGCCCGTCGACGCTCGCATCCACGTTGAGGCGGTACGGCAGCGCGCGCGAGGGCCGCGCCTTGCGCGCCTGCTGCGGCAGGGTCTGCATGTCGGACTGCGGCACGGGCACGGGCTTGAGCGCGTTCTGCTGCTTGTTCAGCGCATCGGCGTCGGCCTTTGTGGGCGCGGAAAACGCCCCCACGGCCTTTTCGTTCGGCATGCTGAAGTTGAATGCCGAGGTGAGATCGCCGAATACCGCGCGCCGCCACGGGCTGATATTCGGTTCGCGCACGCCGAAGCGCGCCTCGATGAAGCGCAGCACCGACGTGTGATCGAAGACTTCGGAGTTCACATAGCCGCCCGTGCTCCACGGCGAGACGACGATCATCGGCACGCGCGGCCCGGGCCCGAACGGCAAGCCGTCTGGCTTGACCGGCTTGCCGTCGCCGGGAGGGTTCGGCAGGGTGAAGTATTCGTGGCGCGTAGTGGCCGTGGATTTGCCTGCGTACTTGCCGTCCTTGATGGGCGAGGGCGGGCAAGGCGGCGGCATGTGATCGAAGAAGCAATCGTTCTCGTCGAAGTTCACGAAGAGCACGGTCTTGCTCCAGACGTCCGGGTTGCGCGTCAGCGCTTCGAGCAGCTTCTGGAGATAGTAGGCGCCCTGACCCGGTGTCGAAACGGCGGGGTGTTCGGAATAGGCCTGCGGCGCGATGATCCAGCTCACCTGGGGCAGCTGGTTCGCCGCGATGTCGTCATTGAGCGCCTGCAGGAAGCCGCCATCGGGCATCGTATTGCCGACGCCCTTATAGAGCGGTTCGCGTGCGTCGTGCGCCTCGGTCCACGGCACGTTGGGCGAGCCTTCGATCGTCTCGAGCACCTTGCGATAGCTCGCGAATCCGACGAGCGGATTGTCGGTGTAGTTATCGGGCTGGTTTTCGTACACCTTCCACGTCACGCCTGCGGCCTGCAGACGCTCCGGATACGTGGTCCATTTCAGGCCCGTGGACGGCGCGCCGATGTTGTCCCAACCATTGTTGGAGACCACGGCATAAGGGGAGGCCGTGGGGCCGTTGGTGCCGGTGAACAGAAAGAGCCGATTCGAATTGGTGCCTCCGTGCAGCGAGCAATAGTAGGCATCGCAGATCGTGAAGGCGTTGGCGAGTGCGAAATGAAACGGCAGGTCGGAGGCCTGAAAGTAACCCATCGAGGCATCGCCCTTGAACTTGGGCCAATGCGTCATGCGGCCGTGGTCCCAGGCCTCGTGCGCGTCGGCCCAGTTGTGCGCGCCGCCCGCGAGCAACGCGTTGCCCTTGCGGCTGTCCAGGTAGAACGGCAGCAGCGTGCGGGTGCCGTCGTTCTGTTGCCACACGTTGGCGCCGTTGGGCAAGGGAATCGTGATGCGGTCAGAGAAGCCGCGCACACCGGGCAGCGTGCCGAAGTAGTGGTCGAACGCGCGGTTTTCCTGCATGAAGACGACGATATGCTGCACGTCTTCAATCGTTCCGGTTGCGTTGTTGGCAGGAATGGCCAGGGCCCGCTGGATGGCGGGCGAAGCCAGGCTGAGCGTCGCGCCCGCGGCGGCGGCGCGAAGGAAATCACGGCGGTCCATCGAAGTCATGGTGGGTTCGCGTTGTTGTCGTTGTGCTCGCGACCATTAGCATGACACGTTGGCGCCGCCGCGGGCGCCAGATGAACGGTTACGGGTGCGCGTGCGCGCCGGTCAGAGCTTCACGCCGCCGGCCTCCGGCGGTTCGCGCCCCGGCTCGTCCAGCGGCAGTCTCGCGGCATCGTCGCTCCAGTACGGCTCCCGGCCGTAGTACTGGTGCACGGAACTGGCCCAGGTGCGATCGGCCATCGATGGCCACTCGCCTTTGTCGAAGCCCGGTGCGTTCTTCACGCGCTCGGAGTCGAGCGCAATCACGAAGCACTTGCGTGCCGCGTCGAGCGTGAGGGCATTCCACGGCACCGCGAGCAGTTTGTCGCCGATGCCGAGAAAGCCGCCGCTCGACATCACCATGTAGGCGATGCGGCCGCTTTCCACGTCGAGCATGATTTCTTTGACCTTGCCGACTTCGTCGCCGTCCGAACTCATCACGCGGTCGCCGTCCAGCGTACTGGCCGCCATCACGTCGGGGCCGGGGCCACGCGTGTCCGACTGGTCGCGGCCGACGATACGTGCACCGTCGCGTGCGCCTTTGCCGCTGGGCGATGCTGAACCGATCGGGGTTTGCGAGTAGGCCATGATGTTCTCCTTGTTCACGATGAAACACGCACGCCGGGGGTCTCCCGCGCGCGGCGCGCGCCGGTTATGCAAAAGATTGCGGAAGTTGAGGGCGCAACCATGCGCCCTGGCGGTCGTGGTGGCTCGAAGGAAGATTCAGTCGCTCTTGCCGCCGCCGTCCAGGCCCGCGCCTTTGCGCCACACTTCCTTGCCTTGCTCAGAGAGCTCGCCGCTGCTGTGGGTGGCGTCGGGCTCGGTGCCGTGCACGGCCATATCGCCGCCTGGCGGCTCCGTCGCGCCTTTCTTCTCGCGCTTGCGTTGCGCCACGCGCTCGTCGTGCGAGCGGCCTGCGTATTCGCTCATTTCGACCTCCCTGGGTTATGCGCATCGCATCACGACGCAATGCGGCTAGGGTTCGATCCCATGCCGGCCCGAAATGGACCGGCCACGCCGATTCCCCAGCATCGGTCATGCCGTGGCGCGCGAGGCGCGGCTATCGAGTGAGAACCGGTCAGGATGCCGAATCAAGGAAACGCCCGCGAACTGGCGCGTTGGGCGCCCCGGTGTCGTGTCAGTCGCTACAACGAGGATGTAAATCGTTCATGCAGCGCAGGAGGCAGGAGGCTCGAGCCTGTCACGGCGTGGCGACCCGGTGGAGGATGTCGAGCAGTTGCGAAACCGCGAAGGGCTTGCGCAGGAAGCCCACGACGTCGGCGTCGGGGGGCAGGGTGACGAGCGCGGAGACGAGCACGAGCGGCACACCCGCGAGCTTGCTGCTGCGCCTCATTTCGCGCATGAGGGAGAGACCGTCCATGCGCGGCATCATGCAGTCGGAGATCACGACATCGGGAGGGTCGTCGAGCGCGCTTTGCAGGGCATCCGAACCGTCTGCGGCAGTTCTGACCCGATAACCTTCCTGCCCGACCAGTTCCTTGAGCGCATCGAGCGCGTTCGTGTCGTCGTCGACTAGTAGTACGGTAGCCATACGTTTCTTGCGTGAGCGGCCTGGCCGATCATGGCGGCTGGGCCTTTGTTCTTCGCGATCGCGTCGCGGCGGGCCGAGGGTATCCGGCGGCCGTTTCGCAGTTCGCAATTTCTGTTCCCGCGGCGCGCAATCGCGATCAGCGCTCGGCATCGTTGCCGTCTCGTTCATCATCCTTGTGTCGCCGCGCCCCGTTGCGCGGTCGAGCCGCGCGCGCCCAGTTGCGCCGCGACGATGAGTGCCGAGACTTCGGCAAAGCTGCCGAACGCCTCGTCGGGCAAGCGGCGCAGGGCGTCGATCACGTCGCGCGGCGCGCCGCTGCGCTCGGCGGTTTCGATCAGCGTAGCGGGGTGCGCGGGCCAGGTGACGCGTTCGAGGGCGTGCAGCACGCGATCGCTCAGCGCCTCGGCGTTCGAACGCGCCTCGTCAGGGGTGTCAGATCGTGCGGCCTCGCAAGCGGAAGCTGGCTTCATCGGCTCCTCCTTCGAAGATCGCGACGCCTCCCGCAGTTGCCGTTCCCGGCGCCCATTATCTGTGCGTGCCGTGCGCCGTGGTTACGGGCTGGGAGAGGACGTGGCCGCGCGCGCGTCCTCCCGGGCAATCGGGCGGCCGTTCACGCGGGAAGCTTGTCGGCGAGCACGTCGGCGCGGCGGATCTGCGGCGGCGCGGCCAGCAGTTCGCCCGCGCGCGCCATCAATGCCGCGGCCACCTGGCCGTTCAGATGCGCGCTGCGGCCGGCTTCGTCGTCGAATGCGTCGAAGATCGCAAACGTCGTGGCGTCGAAGCGCACGCCGAACCAGGCCGGCGTGCCGGGCTCCGCATCGACCAGCGGCTTCGCGCTCGCGAGAAATGCCGCGAGTTCCTCTTCCTTGCCGGGCTGCGCGTGCAGCTCGACGTACAACGCATGCTGGGTCATGACATGGCTCCTGTTACGTCGTGGCGTCTCAGGCATGGTCGCGGTCCTTCGGGGCGTTCGTCAAGCGCCAGGAGGGCGGCGGCCAGGGCGAATGTTTTTCAAATTGATGCCGTAAACTCAGGCATATCTTCAGACCACGCCGTACATGCTAGATCCGGTCAATATCCTTCTCGTCACGGTGCTTTCGAGCATCATGAGCCTCGCCATTCTCGGCTCGCTGCGGCCTGCGGGTATTCCCGGCGTCGGGCGGTGGATTGGCGCCTATTTGATGGCCAGTGTGGCGCTCCTGCTCGCGGGCCTGCAACGGCTTGGTTTTCCCATCCTCACCGTGTTCGTTGCGAACACCTTGCTGGCGCTCGCCGTCGTGCGGCTGCTCGAGGGCTGCCGTCAGTTCTTCGGGCTCAAGCCGCGCGTGCCGCTCGCCTACGCGGGAACCGTTGCGCTCGCAATGGGTATTGTGTGGTGGTATTGGGTCACGCCCAGTCTCGGCGCGCGCGTGGCCGTCGTCTCCGCGTTTCATGCGGCTATCTACGCGTCGCTCGGCTGGCTCTCGCTGCGTTGCCGCCCGCCTGAGCGCCCCGTGTACAGCTATCGGTTCGTGACCCTCGCGGCGTGGCTGGGCGCGTTCGCGCACGCGCTGCGCGGGGTGATGTACGGCAGCGGCTTCGTGAAGCAGTACGGGCTGCTCGATTTCACGCCGCTCAACGTCGCGTGGCTCGCGCTCGGCATTCTCGTGCTGCCTTCGCTTTCGATCGGCATGGTTCTGCTCGCGCACGATCGCATGGCCGAGCGGCTCGAACGCCTCGCGAACCAGGACGAACTGACCGGCGCACTCACGCGCCGCGCCTTTCTCGCTCAGGCGAATGCGTCGCTCGAAGCCGCGCGCGAGAAGGGCCAGCGGGTCGCGTGCGCGATCGTCGATATCGATCACTTCAAGTCGATCAACGACCGCTACGGGCACGCCGCAGGCGACCGCGTGCTCGCGCAGTTCTGCCGCGTCGTGAAGGGCGGCGTGCGCGTGGAGGACTTGTTCGGCCGCCTCGGCGGCGAGGAATTCGCGCTGCTCTTCGTGGGCATGACCCGTGACGACGTCGTGACGCGTCTCGATGAATTGCGCGTGTTGACGCTCTCCGTGCGCCGCAGCGCCGACGCTCATGCCCGCGAATCCGGCGAGGCGCCCCACGACGGCCTGACGTTCAGCGCCGGCGTGGATGAACTGCAGGCGCAAGACTCGCTCGCCACGTTGATGGCGCGCGCCGACGCCGCGCTCTATGTCGCCAAGTCACGCGGGCGCGACCGCGTCGTGGCCATCTGACGATTCCGTCGGTCTCCTCCACGCAATCTATGCGTGGTGAATCAGCGCTCGCGCCCTTTCGCGGCGCGACGGGCAATCCTGTCGAAACTCCATGCGCTACGCATAGTTGCGCAATGCGAGGCGCTTAATAGCGCTGTTTTTAAACGATAATTATCAATGGCGCGACTGACGTTGCGTGCAGCGTGAAGGCGCTTTCGCTGCATGACGTGCAAGGTCCAGGTGGCCTGCGTGGCGCGCCTCAAAAATTTTCGGGCGGGCGTTTCTTCCCTTGTAACCAGTGGCGATCACGCGAAGCGGGATTCGTGCGGATATGAAGGCGCCTGCTCCGGGCGCCCCGCGCCCGCATTGGTTTTCTCTCAAGCGCGCTCTGGCGCCGCCGGCCGTGACCGCTCCCCGCCGCGCGCCGCGACTCACGCGCTCGCCAGTCATTGCATCAGCCACATTCAAAAGTCCGCTGCCGGAATGCGCACGTCAGGCCTCATCGCGCGTGTCGTTTCGCTGCGGGCACATTACGGGCCTGCCTTTCGGAATCCTTCCTGACCAGACAAGTCGCCTCCGGGGCCGGCCTTTAACCACAAGGAGCCTGAGATGAAAGTTGGCAGCAACTGGCGTAACGCACATAACAACGACGCGGCATTGCCCGCATTCCTCGCAGCACGTGTCGATCGCTACTACACCGAGCGCGTGCAGGAAAGCTGGGCCGGGGGCCACATCATGAAGGGCCGTGTCGCCGATGCCGATGCCTTGCACCTTTCGAGTAACGACTATCTTTCGATTGCGCGCCACCCCGAGATTCTCGATGCAATGTGCATGAGTATCCGCTCGGAGGGCAACGGGCTCCTGATGTCGGGTGTGTTCCTGCACGGCGACGACTGCCCGCAGCTCGCGCTCGAAGACCGCTTCGCGTCATACATGGGGGCCGAAGCGAGCGTGCTGTGCCAGTCGGGTTTTGCCGCGAATACGGGGCTGATCCAGTCGATCGCCAATGCGCAGACGCCGGTGTACGTCGACATGATGGCGCATATGTCGCTGTGGGAAGGCATCCGCAGCGCCGGAGCGCGGGCGATTAGTTTCTTCCACAACGATGTCGATCACCTCGAGCAGCGCATCCAGCGCTACGGGGCCGGGATCGTGATCGTCGATTCGGTGTACAGCACGAACGGCAGCGTCGCGCCGCTCACGGCGATCGCCGAAGTGTGCGCCGAGCACGACTGCGTGCTGGTCGTCGACGAGTCGCATTCGCTCGGCACGCACGGCCCGCACGGCGCAGGCATGGTGGCCGAGCTCGGGCTCATCGACCGCGTGCATTTCCGCACCGCGAGTCTCGCGAAGGCGTTTGCCGGGCGCGCGGGCATCATCAGCTGTTCGCGGCGTTTTCAGGAGTATTTCAAATGCGAGGCGCTGCCCGCCATTTTCAGCTCGACGCTGCTGCCGCATGAAACGGCGGGTCTCGCGGCGACGCTCGACGTGATCGAGCGCGAAGACTGGCGGCGTGCGCGTGTCGCTGCCAACGCGCGTTACGTGCGCTCACGGCTGGCCGAACTTGGCTACAACCTGAACGGCAGCGAAACGCAGATCATTGCGCTCGAAGCCGGCCCGGAGCCGCAGACGATCGTGCTGCGCGACGCGCTCGAGGCACGCGGCATTTTCGGTTCGGTGTTCTGTGCGCCCGCCACGGCGCAGAACCGCTCGCTCGTGCGGCTCTCGCTCAATGCGGCGCTGTGCGAGGAAGAACTGGAGCGGCTCGTCGAAGTGTGCGCGGAGATTCGCGACGAGGTGCAGATGTGGAACTGGCCGTCCACGCGCCGCAACGAACGCAACGCGGGCCGTGCGCGCACGCGTCTGCCGCAGGCCGTGGTGAACATGCCGATGGTGGCCGTGGCGGCCTGAGCCGTGCGCGATTGAGGTGCCGTGGAGCGAGACAGCGGTAGCGTGGGGTGCGCCCGGCTATCAGGGCGCACCCCACGCCGCCTGGATCTCGCGGTCCAGCTGGTCGAGATGCCGGTCGTAGGGCAGCACGTTGTCGAGTGCGAGCCCCGCCGGCTTCTTCACCACGGCGTAGAGATAGCGGCGGTCGCCGTGAAACTCCGATGCGGGGTGCATATACGGCTGCCATTCCGCGCACTGTGACGGGTAATAGCCTTCCGTGCGCCAGAAATAAGGCAGGCTGCGACGGCTGTCGAGCTCGGCGAGGAAGCCTGTGGGCGCACCTTGTTCGACGGCGATCTCACGCACGCCGCGCAGCGATTCGTCGGTGTGAATGACGAGCAGGTACGCGGTGCCGACACCGTCGAACATCAGGAGTCCGTGCGGTTGGTACGAGAGATAGTGCTCGACGATGCCCAGTGAATCGGCAATGCCCTTCACGTGCGCGGCGAGTGCATGATCCTTGAGGAAGGCATATTCGGAAACGGCGAGCGCGTCGAGCACGGTGCTGCAGCAGCGGTCGAAATACGCGCGCTGCATATCGTCGATCGCCTGGTTCAGCGTTTCCACCGCATCGACTTCATGCTTGCGGATGAAGCGGTCGATCAGCCCTTCGTTGAAGCTCTTCACGGCCACGTGCTCGTCGGCTTTGCCGGTCAGCACGATTTTCCTGATCGACGGGTCGGTAATGCGGCGGCAAAACTCCATGCCGTTGAGTTCGGGCATGTCGTAATCGACCACCACGACCGAAACCGACTCGAAGCGCGAAGCGTTATGTACCAGACTGCGTATCGCATCGACGCGCATGGCGATGACCTGGTGCGCATCGTTTTCTTCCGTGCGGTCCAGATAGGGGCTGAAGATAGGCTCCGCCGCGCGGTCGTGCGGCGTACGGCCATTGAGGAACTTCAGCGCCTCGGAGGGCGAACTGAACAGGCGGAAGGCCAGGTCGGGGTCGAGTTGCAGGCTCAGGTTCGAAAGGAACGCGGCGCTGTCGTCGACGAAGGCGACGGTGGTCGGATAGGAGAACGGCTGAATGGCTTTCGTCATGGCGCAGGGAATGTCAAAACGAACTCGGTGTATTCGCCTTTTACGGAAGAGCACGTGATTGCTCCACCCATCGCTTGCATGACATCGCGGCAGAATGCCAGCCCGATTCCTGCTCCGAGCGTCACGTCATCGGTGGCGGTTGTCGAAGTATAAAAGCGCGTGAAGATGTGCGGCAATACCTCAGGGGA
The DNA here is from genome assembly GCF_040965695.1 of Paraburkholderia sp. BR10937. Lineage (NCBI taxonomy): Bacteria > Pseudomonadati > Pseudomonadota > Betaproteobacteria > Burkholderiales > Burkholderiaceae > Paraburkholderia > Paraburkholderia sp. BR10937. The sequence continues at coordinate 84,677 of NZ_JBFRCL010000016.1, read as the reverse complement.
AATACCGGTGCCCGTATCGCTGAAAATCAAACGATTGGCCCTTTGCCCTGATTCAAGACGAATCGAAATCTGCGCGCCTTCGATGCTGCCCATATGCCGGAAGGCATTCTTGAGCAGATTGAAGAGCACGTGAACGGTAAGCATTTCAGATCCGTGGAATTCGAAATCGGGGCGCAGATTGCAGATTACCCGACGCCGGTCGCCTTCGCGAAATGGAAAACGCGCGAGCGCGGTTTCCACGCAATGTACGATCGAACATATCGTTGCGTTTTGCATGTTGCCGCCCGTGAAGCGCGCCGTGGCGAGCAGCATGTCGATGATCGCATTCGAATGCAGTGCTTCCTGTTCGATGCGGCCTACCACGCCTTGCAGCGAATGCAGATGCGCCACGCGTATCTTGGGCACCGGCAAGCGGCTGCGCTGTGCGAGTTGATAGGTGTCGAGCAGCGCAGGCAAATAGCGCATGAGGCCCGCGGCGCCCACGCGGATCGCCACGAGCGGCGTGCGCAGTTCGTGCGCCACGCTGCCCGCCGTGGCGAGCATGGCGCGCTCCTGTTCGATCTGAATGCGGTCCTGATCGTAATTGGCCACCGCGCCGATCGCGACCGCGAATGAAAAGATCGCCAGATGCGTGAGGTAGTTCGGCCCGAGCACGATGGGGTAGGTGGTGAGGCAGTACGCGATCACCGCGAGGCTGATGCCCACGAGGAACTGCAGCACGAGCATGAGCCAGTCGAGCAGCAGCACCATTACGAACGCCGCGATCAGCGCGCTTTCCACCCACACTTCGTTGCCGTTGTTCTTGAGCAGCATGAACGTAAAGAAGAACGGCAGTGCGTAGAGCGTGCAGAAGTACCAGTACCACGGCAGCAGCTTTTTCAGCGCGGCGGGCCAGCGCTCGAACGCGAGGATCGGTATGAACAGAAACGAGCCGATCAGGCGCAGCGTGAGATTTTCATACGGCTGAGGAAAGAGGTCTTTCCAGACGTAGTAGTAAAGCGGGAAGCCCACGCTTGCTACCACTGCGAGCGGGCGCATGCGGCGCTTCACGTATTGCAGGTTGCGCAGCGCGGGCGCGAAGGCGCGCACGAAGCGCGGACGCATCGACGCCCAGGCTCGCCTCAGTCGCACCGAGGTTCTTGAAACGTTCATCAGGATGGAATCGCTCATCGTTCTGGCCGGCGCGCGTGATCCGGCCGGTCTTCTTGCGTCTCGCTTTTTTGGTGCCCCGTTCTGCCGTTGGGTTCGCGTGGTCGGACCCCGTCTCCACCACACAAAGAAAGACAATATCACCAAAGGATTGTAGCGATGAGGCGGGTTTGGCCCTTAGTTCGGCCTGCGATGGGCTTCGGCGCCGCGTTGACGGGGGAATGTTATGCGTGGTGCATCGATTCACCCCTGTCTGGAGGCGTTCGATGGGCGCTGGAGGGTCTTGCGAGGGCGCTGGGGTGTGTTCAGGCCGTTGGCTCTCGTGGTGCGGAAACGAATTGCTCGATGATGTCGTTCAGCGGCTGCGGCGCGTCGCGATGCGGGGAATGGCCGCCCTGCGCGAGCGCGTGGACGCGCGCGTGCGGCACGGCCGCGCCGATCGCTTCGACTTGCGCCATGGTGCCGTAGTGGTCGTCGAGCGCCTGCACGGCGAGCAGCGGCACGCGAATCGACGCCAGCTCGCCGACGATGTTCCAGGACCGGAAGGCGGGATCGAGCCAGATATCGTTCCAGCCGTAGAATGCGGAATCGACATCGTCGTGATAGCGCGCGAGCTTTTCGCGCAAGCGGGTCGTTTCGTACGCAACCTTCGCCTCGCCGATGCTATCGACCGAAATGTCTTCGACGAACACGTGCGGCGCAATCGCCACCGCGCCCGCGAGTGCTTCGGGGAAAGCGGCGGCGTAGAGCAGGGCGATGGAGGCGCCGTCGCTATGACCGATCAACCACATGCGCGCGCGGTCGGCCGCGCTCACGCCAAGCGTGTCGAGCAGCGCGGGTAACACGTCGCGCGCCTGCGCCGACATGAAATCGACCGGCCATTTCACGCCTTGCGCGCGTGGTGTGGAACGGCCGTAACCCGGACGCGAATAAACGAGCCCGCGCATGCCGAGGCGCTCGCAAAGCGCGGCGGGCCAGTCTTTCCACATCGCGATCGAGCCGAGACCTTCGTGCAGGAACACAGCGAGCGGCGCGTCGCTGGCGGCCGCGGCGATCCAGCGATATTCGATGCGCAGCGCATCGCGCGTGGACGTGGTGGCCAGATCGGCGAAATCGCTTTCGTTCATGGCGTTTGTCACTGCCACGACTGAAACTGCTGACGCAGCCGGAAACGCTGGATCTTGCCGGTCGCCGTTTTGGGCAGATCGTCGACGAACAGAATGTCGCGCGGATACTTGTGCGCCGCGAGCCGCGTCTTGACGAATGCCTTCAGCTGCTCGGCCAACGCGTCGTGCGCGGTTTCCACGGCCGCGTGCTTGAGGACGACGAACGCGCAGGTCTTCACGAGCCCGCCCTGATCGATGCCGATCACGGCCGCTTCGAGCACGGCTTCGTGCTGCATGAGCACCATCTCCACTTCGATGGGCGAGACATACTGGCCGCTCACCTTGAGCATGTCGTCGCTGCGGCCCGCATAGACATAGGCGCCGCCCGGCAGGCGCCGGTACTTGTCGCCGCTCCGCACCCAGTCGCCGAGGAAGGTCGCGCGCGACTTCTCGCGATTGCACCAGTACATCACGGCTGCGCTCGGCCCGCGGATGAAGAGGTCGCCGATCTCTCCGTCGGCCACGAGCGCGCCGGTTTCGTCGCGCAGTTCGATTTCGTAACCGGGCACAGGGCGGCCCGTGGTGCCGTATTCGACCGCGCCTGGCCGGTTCGAAAGGAAGATGTGCAGCATTTCCGTGGAGCCGAGGCCGTCGAGAATGTCGCTGCCGAAGTGCTCCCTGAAGCGCTCGCCCAGCTCGCGCGGCAGCGCTTCGCCCGCGGAGGTGCACACGCGCAGCGCGACGTCGGCGCGTGCCGGCAGGTTCGGCGAGGCCATCATGCTGGCGTAAAGCGTGGGCACGCCGTAGAACACCGTGGGCCGATGTTGCACGAGCCGCGCGAATACGGCGTTGGCAGTGGGGCGTTCGGCCATCAGGATCGTGGTCGCGCCGACCGAGAGCGGAAACGAAAGGCCGTTGCCGAGGCCATAAGCGAAGAACAGCTTGGCCGCCGAAAACACGATGTCGTTTTCGCGTATGCCGAGTATGGGCTTCGCGTAAGTCTCGACGGTCCAGTAGAGATTGGCGTGCGTATGCACCGTGCCTTTGGGCTTGCCCGTCGATCCCGACGAGTACAGCCAGAATGCGATGTCGTCACAGCCTGTTTGCGCGGCGCGCGGGGCGGGCTCGGCGCATGCGATCAGATCGGCGAGGACGTGTTGGGGCTCGTGAGAAATGGACTGCGACGCAGGCAGGGAAGCGGGCTGCGAAACGATTAACTGGCAATCCTCACATTGTGCCTCGGCCAGCGCGGCGCTCACGGCGGCCAGCACCGCGCCCGAGGCGATCACCACGCGCGCGCGGCTGTGCGTGAGCATATACACGTAGTCGGCCGGCGTGAGCAGCGTATTGACGACCACCGGCACGATGCCCGCATAGAGCGCGCCGAGAAACGCAATCGGAAGCTCGACGGTGTCGAGCATCACGAGCAGAACGCGCTCTTCCGTGTGGACACCCAGCGCGCGCATGGCGGCCGCGAAGCGGCGGGCCTGCGTTTCTAGTTCGCCGTAGTTCAGCGCGAGCGTGTCGTCGATATACGCGGTTTTCGCAGCGCGCGCGGCGTTGAGCGAGAACAGGTGCGTGGCGAAGTTGAATTGCGCGGGCGGCGGCACGGCCGCGGCGTGTTCCGGCGACGCTGCTGGGATGGGCACGGTGTTGTCTCCGCTCAGTCTGATTCGATCGGATTTGTCGTCGATCAACCTTTTCGCGGAAAATTAGCCGTTAGCAAAATGCATGTCAAGCACTATAGTACACAAACACGGGTTCAGGGATTCCCTAAGATGAAGCAAACTTACATTGCCGAGCCGCCAGCGGAAGCCGCCGACGAGGCCTCGCGCGGCGAGCGCACCGAACGCGATCCGTTCCTGACCGCCATGGGCGAGCGCGTTCGCATGCTGCGCGCGCGGCGCGGCATGACGCGCAAGACGCTGGCGGCGGAAACCGGGCTCTCGGAGCGGCATCTGGCGAATCTGGAGTCCGGGGTGGGGAATGCCTCCGTGCTGGTGTTGCGGCAGATCGCGACCACGCTGAACTGCCCGCTCGCCGAGGTGATCGGCGACGTCACGACCTCGTCGGCGGAATGGCTGCTGATCCGCGAGTTGCTGCAGGGGCGCGATCCGGCCGCCTTGCAGCGCGCGCGCATGGCGCTCGCCGAGATGTTCTCGCACACGAGCGCCGACCCGCACCGCAACGAGCGCATCGCGCTCATCGGCCTGCGCGGCGCGGGCAAGTCCACGCTCGGGCGCATGCTCGCGCAGGAACTGAAGGTGCCGTTCGTCGAGTTGACGCGGGTGATCGAGCAACTGGCGGGCTGCCCCCCTTCGGAAATCCATTCGCTGTATGGCGCGAGCGCTTATCGCCGCTACGAGCACCGGGCGCTCGAGGCCGTGATCGCGGAGCACCCGCGCGCCGTGATCGCGTCGCCGGGTGGCCTCGTTTCCGAGCCTGCCACGTTCAATGTGCTGCTCGCGCACTGCTTCACCGTCTGGCTGCAGGCCGCGCCCGAAGAGCACATGCGTCGCGTCGTGGCGCAGGGCGACCTGCGGCCCATGTCGGGCAATTCGGGCAACAGCGAGGCGATGGACGACCTCAAGCGCATCCTGGCGGGCCGCAGCGAACTGTACGGCCGCGCCGACATGACCTTCGACACCAGCGAGAAGACGCTCGCCGACGCCTATCTGCAACTGCGCGACCGGCTCGCCGCCCGGCTGGCCGCGGAGGCGCCCCGCATCGAGTGAGCGGCGGGCGCTGGCTGCGGCATCGCGGGTTTACCCCCTTTCATGCATTAAAATGCATTAATGTGCTTTACATGAGCAATCCATCGCACTATCGTTCATTGAAACGAAGTGTAGACAGGAGACGCTCATGGCCGCAGCCGAAACCGCCGTCGCCCCGCAGCGGGTCGATTACCGCACCGATCCTTCGCAGTACCGGCACTGGAAGCTTTCTTTCGACGGCGCCGTAGCGACGCTCGGTATCGACATCGCCGAGGACGGCGGCATTCGCGACGGCTACAAGCTGAAGCTGAATTCATACGACCTCGGCGTCGATATCGAACTGCACGATGCCCTCCAGCGCATCCGCTTCGAGCATCCGGAAGTGCGCACCGTCGTGCTGACCAGCCTGAAGGACCGCGTGTTCTGCTCGGGCGCCAACATCTTCATGCTCGGCCTCTCCAGCCACGCCTGGAAGGTCAACTTCTGCAAGTTCACCAACGAAACGCGCAACGGCATGGAAGACTCGTCGCGCCATTCGGGCTTGAAATTCATTGCGGCCGTGAACGGCGCGTGTGCCGGCGGCGGCTACGAACTCGCGCTCGCGTGCGACGAGATCATGCTGGTGGACGACCGGTCGTCGTCGGTGGCGCTGCCGGAAGTGCCGCTGCTCGGCGTGCTGCCGGGCACGGGCGGCCTCACGCGCCTCACCGACAAGCGCCGTGTGCGCCACGACCGCGCCGATATCTTCTGCACCGTGGTGGAAGGCATTCGCGGCGAGCGCGCGAAGGCCTGGCGCCTCGTGGACGACGTCGTGAAGCCGAACCAGTTCGGCCAGGCCGTGCAGGCGCGCGCGCTCGAGCTGGCCGCCACGAGCGATCGTCCCGCGGATGCGAAGGGCATTGCGCTCCCGCGCATCGAACGCGTGGAGCACGACGGCGGCCTGAGCTATGCCACTGTCGATGTCACGATTGACCGCGCGAAGCGCACCGCGACGTTCACGGCCAAAGCGCCCGCCGCGGCACCTGTTTCGGATCTCGAAGCAATCGTCGCCGCCGGTGCATCGTGGTGGCCGCTGCAGTTCGCGCGCGAGCTGGACGACGCGCTTCTCTCCATGCGCACCAACGAGCTCGACATCGGCACGTGGATTCTCAAGACCGCTGGCGACGCCCGCACCGTGCTCGCCGCCGACGCCGCGCTGCTCGCGCACCGCGACCACTGGTTCGTGCGCGAGACCATCGGCATGCTGCGCCGCACGCTGGCGCGCATCGATGTCTCTTCGCGTTCGCTGTTCGCGCTGATCGAGCCGGGCTCGTGCTTCGCCGGCACCTTCGCCGAACTCGCGTTCGCCGCGGACCGCACGTACATGGCCGCGCTCCCCGCGAACGAAGACGAAGAGCCGGCCATCACGCTGTCGGAAGCGAACTTCGGCCTCTACCCGATGGTTACGCATCAGTCTCGCCTCGCGCGGCGCTTCTATGAGGAAACCGAACCCCTCGATGCCGTGCGCGCGAAGATCGGCGAAGCGGTCAAGCCGGTCGAGGCGGAGCGCCTGGGCCTCGTGACGGCCTCGCCCGACGACATCGACTGGCCCGACGAAATCCGCCTCGCGCTGGAAGAGCGCGCGGTCATGTCGCCCGACGCGCTCACGGGCCTGGAGGCGAATCTGCGCTTCAACGGGCCGGAGACCATGGAAACGCGCATCTTCGGCCGGCTCTCCGCGTGGCAGAACTGGATCTTCAACCGGCCCAACGCCGTGGGCGAGAAGGGCGCGCTCAAGGTGTACGGCAAGGGCAGCAAGGCGCAGTTCGACGTCGCCCGCGTTTGATAGCCGTCTCCGCCAAGGCGTTTGCCACAAGGAACCGCAATGTCCACGATCAATTACAGCGAAAAGATCCCGAACAACGTCAACCTGGCCGATGATCGCGCGCTGCAGCGAGCGCTCGAACAGTGGCAGCCGAACTTCCTCTCGTGGTGGGGCGACATGGGCCCCTACGGTTCACACGGCTACGACGTCTATCTGCGCACGGCGGTGAGCGTCGACGCGGGCGGCTGGGCCCACTTCGACCATGTGAAGATGCCTGACTATCGCTGGGGCATCTTCCTCACGCCGGGCGATGCGGACCGCAAGATCCATTTCGGCGCGCACAAGGGCGAGGCGGCGTGGCAGGACGTGCCCGGCGAGCACCGCGCGAACCTGCGCCGCATCATCGTCACGCAGGGCGACACGGAGCCCGCCTCCGTCGAACAGCAGCGCCATCTCGGCCTCACCGCGCCCTCCATGTACGACCTGCGCAACCTGTTCCAGGTGAACGTGGAGGAGGGCCGGCACCTGTGGGCGATGGTGTATCTGCTGCATCGCTACTTCGGCCGCGACGGTCGTGAGGAAGCCGAAGCATTGCTGGAACGCCGCTCCGGCGACGACGACAACCCGCGCATACTCGGCGCGTTCAACGAGAAAACGCCCGACTGGCTGGCGTTCTTCATGTTCACGTACTTCACCGACCGCGACGGCAAGTTCCAGCTTTCGGCGCTGTCCGAATCCGGCTTCGACCCGCTCGCGCGCACGACGAAATTCATGCTGACCGAAGAGGCGCATCACATGTTCGTCGGCGAGTCGGGCATCTCGCGCGTCGTGCAACGCACCGCGCAGGTCATGAACGAGCTGAAGACCGACGACGTGAACCGCTTGCGCGCCGCGGGTGTGATCGACCTCGAAACGATCCAGCGTTACCTGAACTTCCACTACTCGGTGACGATCGACCTGTTCGGCGCCGATCACTCGTCGAACGCCGCGACCTTCTACAGCTCGGGACTGAAGGGCCGCTACGAAGAGACCAAACGCGACGACGACCACCAGCTCGAAGGCCAGCAGTACCGCTTGCTCGACGTGCAGGACGGCAAGCTCGTGGAGCGCGAAGTGCCGATGCTCAACGCCATGAACGAAGTGCTGCGCGACGACTACATCAAGGACTCGATTGCAGGTGTGAACCGCTGGAACAAGGTGCTGGAAAAGGCTGGTATCGATGCTCGCTTCACTGTGCCGCACAAGGCCTTCAACCGCCAGATCGGCACCTTCGCGGGCGTGCGCGTGTCGCCGGACGGGCGCGTGATCGGCGAGACCGAATGGGCCGCGAACGAAGCGAAATGGCTGCCCACCGCGGAAGACCGCGCCTACGTGGCCTCGCTCATGGGCCGCGTGATCGAACCGGGCAAGTTCGCCAACTGGATCGCGCCGCCGGCCATGGGCATCAATCGGCAGCCCGTCGATTTCGAATACGTGCGCTTTAACTGAGGGGAGCGGCGGCGCGCAGCCACGCGTTCGCGCGCCGCGGCGGGAGACAATCATGAACGGTCCGCTACCCGTGGAAATTCTCAGGCAACACCTGATCGATCCTGAAATCTGCATACGCTGCAATACGTGCGAGGAGACGTGCCCTGTTGACGCGATCACGCACGACGGCACCAACTATGTGGTGAAGGCCGATGTCTGCAACGCCTGTATGGCGTGCGTGCCGCCTTGCCCGACCGGCGCGATCGACAACTGGCGCAACGTGCTCAAGGCGGAGACGTACACCATCGACGAGCAGTTCACGTGGGACGAGTTGCCTGCGCAGAATCCATCGGTGGGGGCGCCAGTCGTAGCGGCGGAAGCGGGCGGTGGGGCTAGCATTGCGCAAGCGGCGCCGAATGCCGCCGATGCGCCCGTGGGCGGCTCCGACACGGTGCGCGGCTCGACCGTGCCGCCGTGGTCGGCAGCACGCCCCTATGTCCAGCTCTACACGCACAAGGCGCCGACCACAGCGACCGTGGTCGGCAACTATCGTCTCACCGACGACGCCAGCGAAAGCGACATCCATCACATCGTGCTCGACTTCGGCGCCATGCCGTTCCCGGTGCTGGAAGGCCAGTCCATCGGCATCCTGCCGCCGGGCGCGACCCCGGAAGGCCGGGTCCATCACGCGCGCCAGTATTCGATAGCGAGCCCGCGCGACGGCGAGCGCCCCGGCTACAACAACGTGTCGCTCACGGTGAAGCGCGTGACGCGCGATCACAGGGGCAACGCGACCGACGGCGTGTGCTCGAACTATCTCTGCGATCTGAAGAAGGGCGACGCGGTGACCGTGATCGGGCCGTTCGGCAATACCTTCCTCATGCCGAACCATCCGAACTCGCATCTGCTGATGATCTGCACGGGCACCGGTTCCGCGCCCATGCGCGCGATGACCGAATATCGCCGCCGCCGCAGGCTCAAGGGCGCCACCGGCAAGCTCATGCTGTTCTTCGGCGCGCGCACGCAGCAGGAGTTGCCGTACTTTGGACCCCTGATGAATCTGCCGAAGGATTTCATCGACACGAACCTCGCCTTTTCACGCACGCCGGGCCAGCCCCGGCGCTATGTGCAGGACGCCATGCGCGAGCGCGCCGTGGACGTCGCGCAACTGCTCGAGGACGGCAACACGCACGTCTATGTTTGCGGGTTGAAGGGCATGGAAGACGGCGTGCTGCAGGCGCTTCAGGAGATCGCCGAAAAGCACGGCATGGGCTGGGAGGCGTTGTGGGATCGCTTGAAGCGGGAAGGGCGGCTGCATCTCGAGACGTATTGAAACGTCCGGCGCAGTGAAGCGAGGCCTGAATCGAAACGGGTGAGAGACTCGCGATAATTTAAGCACGATCGTTCGAGAAGCGTTACGATGGCGCATCGCACAGGCGTGCACAGTCGCGAACAGACGCGCGCCGCAGACGGAGATCGCCTCGATGAACCTCGTTGCTGAAATGCCCGCCGGCCTGACCGGCGTCGAACAGTTGCAGCACTTGCTGCATGGAACCCGTGGTCCGGCCATTGGCGAAACGCTTGGCTTCAGGCTGGTCGAAGTCGAGGAGGGCCGCGTCGTGTTCGAAGGCACGCCCGGTCTGCACGTGTACAATCCCATCGGCACGGTGCACGGCGGTTACGCGGCCACGTTGCTCGATTCCGCGTGCGGGTGCGCGGCGCATTCGCGCCTCGGCACGAATCAGGGCTACACCACGCTGGAGCTGAAGGTCGCGTACCACCGGCCCATGACCGCCGACACCGGCACCGTGCGCGCAGAAGGGCGCGTGCTCAGTATCGGCCGCCGTGCGGCCTTCACGGAGGCCAGCATCACGGATGCGCAGGGCAAGCTCTACGCGTCCGCCACTTCCACCTTGCTCGTGTTCGACCGCTGACGCGGCGAGACCGGCGCGCGCTAGAGCGCCGCGCGCGCCTTGTCCTCGATGAGCCGCACGAGCGTCTGCAGCATCCGGTTCGCAGGCGTGGGCACGCCAAGCGCCGTGCCGCGTTGCACCACATAGCCGTTGAGGTGATCGATCTCGCTGAGCTTGCCGCGCGCGAGGTCTTGCGCCGTGGACGAGTATTGGCCCGGCATGGTCTGCGCGATGCGCGTCACCACGCTGTCCATGTCCGGCGGCAGCGTCACGCCGTCGGCCTGTGCGACGGCCATGCATTCGCCCACGATGTCGCGCATCGTCTCGCTCACGCCCGCCCCCTTCACGAGACGCCCATAAGGCAATTGCGTGATCGCCGAAAGCGCGTTGTACGCGCAGTTCACGATCAGCTTCGCCCAGAGCGCGCCGCGCACATTGGGTGAGATTTCCGTGGGCACGCCCGCGTCGATGAGCGTGCGCGCAACGGCGTCGCTCGCGCGCGAAGGCTCGATCACCAGCTCGCCGCGGCCGTGATGGCGTACGTGGCCCGGCCCCGCCATCTCCGTGGCGACATAGACCACGGCGGCCGCCACGTCTTGTGAGATCACGGTGCGCAGACGCTCTGCGTTATCGGCGCCGTTCTGCAGCGTGAGCACGAGCTTGTCGGCGCCTAGATGCGGTTTGATTGCGGCGCCCGCGCTTTCTGTATCGGTCGACTTCACGCAGAACAGCACGAGGTCCGCGTCCGCGACGGCAGCGGCTTCGGTGCTGGCCGTGAGATGCGGCGCGCCGAGGCGCTCGTCGAACTGCTGCGCTTCGAGGCGCAGCCCGTCGCGCGTAATGGCCTCGACGTGCTGAGGCCGGCCGATCAAGACCACATCGTGTCCCGCGCGAGCGAGCATGCCGCCGAAAAAGCAGCCTACTGCGCCTGCGCCCATGACGGCGACTTTCATTTGCGTCTCTCCTGTGTGGCGTGCTTCGTTGCCTGAAATGTCCCGCGGCGTGCCGGTGCGTTCAGCGCAGCTCGAAGCCGAGTGCGTTGAGCGCGTCGCGCAGGCGGTCGCGGCCGTGCAGCGACTCGCGGCTGCGCCAGCGCGCGAGCGATCGCACGGTCCAGCCTGCCGCGCTCAATCCCTGGGCGGTCTGGAAGCCGCTCATGACTTCGTCGTACTGCGCAATCGCGTCCGCCTGCGAAGGCGCGTCGTATTGCTCGCGATGGAGCACGACCTCCTGCGGCAAGCGCGGCTTCACATCCGCAGGGCGGGTTTCGTCGGGATAGCCCACGCACAGGCCGAATACGGGGAGCACGCGCGGCGGCAAACCGAGTTCCGCGGCCACCTGCTCAGGCTGATTGCGGATGCCGCCGATATACACGGCGCTCATGCCGAGCGATTCGAGCGCGACCACGGCGTTTTGCGCGGCGAGCGCCGCGTCGATCATGCCGACGACCAGCGTCTCCATGTAGTGGAGACCTTCGACGCTCGCTCCGCTGCGCGCGCCGGCCGCTTCGAGGCGCGAGAGGTCCGCGAGCCACACGAGAAAGAGCGGTGCGGCGCGAACGTGCGACTGGCCACCCGCAAGCTCGGCGAGGCGCGCCTTGCGTTCGGGGCTTTCGATGGCAACCACGCTCCACGTTTGCAGGTTCGACGAGGTCGAGGCCGATTGCGCCGCGGCGATCAGCGTTTCGAGCGTGCCATCGGGCAGCGGACGGTCCGCGTAGTTGCGCACCGAGCGGTGCGCGAGCAGCGTGTCGAGCGTATCGTTCCAGGCCGGCAGCGGCGCGGACCACGGCGTGCCATAGCGCGCTTCCAGCGCGCGCACGGCATCGGCGAGATCGGCAGCGGGTCGTGCGGGCGTGGTGACGGTGGACATCGGGTTTCTTCTCCGGCAAATGAAAGTTGATTCGTGGCGCTGAAATTCGGGGCACCAGGCGCCGTATGGTACATGGCCCGGGCGATTAGCGCAGGCGTTCATCGGCGCAGGTCCATGGACCCACGGGCGCGCCAGCAGAGTTCGTGCGTGACCGGTATCATCAGAGGCTGCGCATGCGCTCGAAAGCGACCTGCTTCGCGCCGCGGCGCCATCTTCCGCTTTCCCCTGTCTTCGGCAGCCCTGTCTGCCCCTTCTTCCGGGAGGCCTTCCCATGTCCGTTGATTCCCCGAATGCGTCGCCGGTCTGGTTCGTGACCGGCTGTTCGACCGGCTTTGGCCGCGAACTCGCCCGCGCGGTGCTCGCGCGCGGCTGGCGTTGCGTGGCGACTGCACGCAACAAGGCGTCGCTCGACGATCTCGCGCCCGAGGCCGGCGATCGCCTGCTGCCCGTCTCGCTCGATGTGACCGACGCGGCGCAGATCGACGCCGCCGTCGCGGCCGCGCAAAAGCAGTTAGGCGCGATCGACGTGCTCGTCAACAATGCGGGCTATGGCTATCAGAGTTCGATCGAGGAGGGCGAGGAGCGCGAGATCCGCGCGCAGTTCGACGCCAACGCGTTCGGCCTGTTCGCGCTCACGCGCGCGGTGCTGCCGGGCATGCGCGCGCGCCGCAAGGGCCACGTCATCAACATTACGTCGGTGGCGGGGCTCGCGGGCTTTCCGGGTTCTGGCTACTATGCGGCCTCGAAACACGCCGTGGAGGGATTCTCCGATTCGCTGCTGGCGGAAGTCGGCCCGCTCGGCATCAAGGTGACCTGCGTGGAGCCGGGGCCGTTTCGCACGGACTGGGCAGGCCGCTCGCTCGTGCAAACGGCGAGCCGTATCGATGACTACGCCGAAACGGCGGGCGCGCGGATGCAGCGCACGGCGCAAGGCAGCGGGCATCAGCCGGGCGATCCGGTGCGCGCGGCGCAGGCGATGATACGCATCACGGAAACCGACAAGCCGCCGCGGCATCTCGTGCTGGGTGCATTCGGCGTCGATGCGGTGGCGAACCGCTTGCGCGCGGCGCTCGCCGATATCGAGGCGTGGCGCGAGTTGAGCCTCGGCACGGACTATCCGGCGAAGAGTTGAGCCGGCGGCTCACGCCGTGGCGATCATCAGCGTGCCGGTTGCCACGAGCGCCCCGCGCCAGAGCCAGTCGAAGTTGATCCAACCTCGCCGCAGCACGCCAAGACCGAGATACTCGTAGGCGAGCAGCGCGATGACGGCCGTGGTGGCGAGCGTCGTGGCGGTATGCAGCGCGGTGAACGCAAACGACAGCGCAAGCGGGTTCGCAAGGCCCGCCGCGCTGCCTGCCCCACCGCACAGCGGCAGCATGGCGGGCATCAGCATGAGTCCCGCGCCGTGCAGCGTGGCCATCAACGCGGACCACGCCACAAGCCCGGCAAAGCCCACGGTCATCCCCACGCGCACGCGGTGCCGATGTCCGTACGCGTACTGCCATGCGGCCCACGCGATCAGGAGTGCGCCCAGGCACCCGTGCAGCGCCGCGCCCGGCAGATGCGCGCCCAGCGCCGCGGTGGAACTCGTGAATAGCAGAATGGACGCGGCGTGACCGAGCGCGATGGGCGGCAAGGCGAGCAGCAACGCCGTGCGGCTGCCGCGCTGCAGCCCGAGCGCGGTCGCGAAGAGCCAGCCCATCGCCGGATTCACGCCGTGAAAGACGCCGCTGCCCACCACGGCTGCCCAGGCGCCCCAGTGCGCGCCGATGACCTCCTCCATATCGTGCTCCGCGCTTATGGGTAGCAGTACGAATCGGATGAGCAGTCGCCGCCTTCGAGCCGGATCTGGTGTGGGCGGTGCGACTTCGGCCATTCGACGAAGAAGCGCTCGTCGAATTCGAGCCCGCCTTCGGGCGCTGCGTCCAGCTTCACCATCCAGCCGTCGATGCCTTCGGGATAGAACTGCGCGTCGATCGCACCATACAGTGAGTTGCTGAAATAGACGCGCCGGCCGTCGCGGCTCACTTCCACCATTTGCGGGCCGCCGTTGAGCGCGCGTTCGGGCGCGAACGGGTGCGCCGCGCGCGCCGCGATGCCGCCGATGCGCACGCAACCCGTCAGGCGCGCATGCTCAGGGTCCGACACATCGTACTGGCGCAAATCGCCCGTTCCCCAGCACGCCGCGTAGAGGAAGCGGTCGTCGAGCGAGAGCGCGATATCGGTGACGAGCGGCGGCACCGCGGCAAATCCCTTGAGCATGGGCGGCAGATGCTCGGGATCGGCCGGCTCCGCCGGAATTTCGATGATCTTGCGCGCGGCCCACTGGTCGCCGTCGAGATACCACTGCCAGATCGAGGCCGAGAGGTCCTTCAGGCTGATTACGGAGTTCACGAAACCATAGGGGCGCGTGGGGTTGTGCGCGGGGCGCAGCTCGAACACGAGCTGGTTTTCTGCGCCGAAGTCGAGCACCTGCTTGTGCTGGCGCGTGTGCAGATCCCAGAAGTGCAAACGATGGCCATACTGGCCGCCGAGCAGGACTTCGGGCACGAGGCCGTTCTCGAAGGTCGCGGGCAGCCCCCACTCGCTCGTCACGAGCGTGTCGTAGCCGAGGTGCCACCAGCCGTCGTAGGCGAGCTGCTGCGGGCCGCGGTCGATCTCCCACTGGCCGAGAATGTCGAAACTCTCGTGGTCCATCAGGAAGACGCCGCCGGGCGCCTCGCCCTGCGCGTTCGCAAGCGACGTCACATAAATGCCATCCGGCCCGCAATGCACGGTGTGCGGACGCGTGTAGCCCGCGCGCTGCGCAACGCTCTCGGGCTCGTGCACGCGCGCGATATGCGGGCGGCGCGCGTCAGGCTTGGTGTCGACAATATGAATGCGCGACGAGCGCAGGCCGGGCACGACGAGATAGCGGCGCTCGGTATGCGCGTGGGGAGCGTTGGGGCACAGGCACGAACTGCAGGCATTCCAGCCGAAATGGTGGAGCTCGTCGCCGACGTTGGGCATTGCGAGCCGATGCACGATGCGCCCGAATTCCGGCGAGCGCGGGTCCAGATCGACCACGTCGAGCGAATCGGGCACGCTGCGCGTGGGGTCGAAGCTGGCGACGTATGCCAGGGTCTCCGGCGGGGCTTCGCCTGCCATGCGCGCAGACGGGTAGAAGGTCGGGTCCGGTTGCCACGTCGCCATTGCTGCCCCCTCATCGAAGATTCGGAAGAGCCCCTATCATGCATCAGAGTGGCACAGTGCGTTGCACACGTGTTCCATATTCCATCCGGATAGAAGCTTATGCATTGGAGCAATGAAAGCCGATTAGGTGCGCTGCGGGAATAGTAAATTCGCTTTTGCAGCATTTATTCGCGAGGCCAACGTTCCTAGACTTGTACTCAACGGATGCAGACAAGCAACTGCGCCGATTTCAAGTTACTGGAGGTTAGTCATGAGAACGCTCATCAAGGCCGTTGCGATCGCTGCCGTACTTGCAGTGCCGGCCATTTCGTTTGCACAGTCGCAAGGCACCAATGGTCCTGTGACGCGTGCGCAGGTGCGTAGTGAGCTGAAGCAACTCGAAGCCGCGGGTTATCGTCCCTCGGTGAACGATCTGTATTACCCCGATGATCTGCAACGGGCGCAGGCGCGCGTGAACGCGCAAAGCGGTGGTGCCGTTGCGCAGGCAACCGGCTATGGCCCGGCTACGAGTGGCTCGTCGCAAAGCGGTGCGCGTACCGATGGCGCGGTTAGCAGCTATTCGCCTCCGGTATATAACGCGCATTGAGTTTGACCGCGGCAGGAAGCCGATTCATGCCGCATGATGACTATCAGCCCGCAACGGCGCGAAGGCGCACCGTTGCGGGCTGATTCGTTTCCCGCCTGCGCATACGGCACACAGAGCGGCCACGTTCAGTCTCAGTCTCGCGGCGCCGCACGCTCGTCAATCCACTTGCGCGTGGACTCGAGGATCTCGTTCGATAGCGCGGGGTCGTCGCACAGCCGCGCAAGCACGACCGCACCCACCATCGCGGCCCAGCCGCCAATCGCCGCCTGGCGCGCCGCCGGGGCGCCGGCGCCGTTGATGCCCCCGCTCAGGCGCTCGATTTGACGCTCCAGACCAGCCGCCATAACGGCGCGCGCTTCGGGCGTTTGCCGCGCGGTTTCTGCGGCGAGCGCCGCGGTCGGACAGCCGTCCGCCACGTTGTCGCGATGTTCGGCACTGAGGTAGCGCGCCGCATAGCGCGCCAGATCGGAATCGCCGCCTTCGCCCTGGGCAAAGACATGGGCGAGCGTTTGCGCGATCAACTCGTCCTTCGATTTGAAATAGCCATAGAAGCCGCCGTGCGTCAGACCGGCGGCGCTCATCACGTCCGCGACGGTGACCGCATCGTAGCCGTGCTCGCGAAAGAGCCGGCCGGCGGCTTGCAGGATCTGCTGGCGATTCATTTCTACCTGTTCGCGACTGACCCTCATTGTTCTCTCCGCTATCCATCATTCGACGCTTGACATTATACATGATGGTCATCATGATTCTGTTTACATGATGCTCATCATGAAAACGGAATTCCCAAGGAGAAGTTTCGATGTCTGCTAAACCTGCTGTCTTGATCACTGGCGCGTCCACGGGTATCGGCGCCGTCTACGCCGACCGTTTCGCAAAGCGCGGTCATGACCTCGTGCTGGTGGCGCGCGATCGCGCCCGCATGGAAGACCTCGCGGCGCGCCTGCGCGAGCGCGATGGCGTGAACGTGGAAGTCGTGCGCGCCGATCTGGCCTCGCACGCCGACCTTGCGCTGCTGGAGGCGCGCCTCGCCGACGACGCACGCATCGGTGTGCTGATCAATAACGCGGGCGCGAGCCTGCCGGGCACGTTCGTCGAGCAGGGCCCGGACGCCGTGGCCGGCCTCATCGGTCTGAACGTTACGGCGCTTGCGCGCCTCGCCGCGGCAGTCGCGCCGCGTTTTGCGCGCGAAGGCAAGGGGGCGATCGTGAATGTCGGCTCCGTCATTGGCCTCGCACCCGAGTTTCGTTCGAGCGTGTACGGCGCGACGAAGGCGTTCGTGCTGTATTTCTCGCAGTCGTTGAATCTGGAACTCGGTGCGAAGGGCGTGTACGTGCAAGCCGTCGTGCCTGGCGCCACGCGCACCGAAATCTGGGAGCGCTCCGGCAAGGACGTGAATGCGTTGCCGGCCGTGATGGAAGTGGACGATCTCGTCGACGCGGCGCTCGTGGGCTTCGACCGGCGCGAGACGGTGACGATCCCGCCGCTGCCCGACGCGCAGCAGTGGGACGACTACGAAGCGGCCCGCTCCGCAATGTTCGCGAACTTCGGTCAGTCGCAGCCAGCGGCGCGGTATCGCGAAGCCATGTAGTCCGATGTATTGCGGGCGGCCAGTGGCCGCCCACGGTCCATGGCGAGCCGCGAGGCGCGGCCGCCGTCCCAGCGCATCCTCACTCCCACTCTCATCGGCTCGCGTCCGCAAGCCCGGCTAGCCTCTTCCCCGCAGTCCTCCCTTCGCTTTAGCCCGTTCGCAAATTCAGCGGTTTCCGATATCGCGAGTGCCCGATTCGCGCAATGCTGCGCGCGAGTCTCCCGCATGATCGCGTGGCCGGCCATTCCCGGCGCGCGGGCGCGCGGCGCCCTGTACCATTCACCGCACGCCGCCCGGCAATGGCCACGCGGCGCGCGCGCAAACGAGGACCGGTCGATGCAACGAATAACACGAACAACTCGCGGGTGGTGGACGTTGGCGCTTGCCCTGGTGCTGGGCTTATGCATGGCCTGGGCGTGGCGCGCCTACGCCGCGCGCGCGGTGAGCGTATCGCCGCAGGGCACCGTGGCGCAGGTGCGCCAGGTGGTGGTGAAGTTCGATGAGGCCATGGTGGCGTTCGGCGCGCCCGATGCGAAGGACCCCGCGCGCCTGCAATGCAGCAATGCGGCGGCCAGCGCGGGCCAGGGTCGGTGGATCGACGGGAAAACGTGGGCATATGATTTCGCGGCCGATCTGCCGCCCGACGTGCAGTGCAGCGTCACGCTAGTCGACGCAATCAAATCGCAGGCGGGCAACGTCGTGACGGGCGTGCGCCGCTTCACGTTCTCCACGGGCGGCCCGTTCCCGGTGAGCGTGCGTCCCTATGGCGGCGAAATAGAGGAAAACCAGGCATTCGTGCTGAAGCTCAATGGCCCCGCCACGCCGGCTTCCGTGCGCGAACACGTGTGGTGCGAGTCGGGCGGACTCGGCAACCGCATTCCGGTGCAGCCTGTCGATGCGTCCACGCGCGCGGCGCTGCTCAAGCATTTCCGGCTCGAAAAGGACAGCGCGAGCGTGCTCACGCTCACCTGCCAGCAAACGCTGCCCTCCAGCGCGAAGATGCAGCTCGTGTACGGCAAGGGCGTGCTCGGACCGAACGGGACGCCCAACGACGTGGAGCGCCGATTCGATTTCACGGTGCGCGAGCCGTTCACTGCGAGCATGAGTTGCGAGCGCGAGAATGCGAAGGCACCATGCACGCCGCTGCGGCCTTTGCGCATCGACCTGAGCGCGCCGATTGCGCGCGCCGACGCGCAGAAGTTCCGTCTGCAAGGGCCGAAGGGGGAAGTCGCGCCGACTTTCCGCCCCGATGACAAGAGCAACGAGGTCAGTTCGATTTCGTTCTCCGCGCCTTTGCCCGAGCGCGCGACGCTTACGATCACCGCACCCGCCGGGCTCAAGGACGTAAGCGGGCGAGCGCTCGCGAACGCCGATCTGTTCCCGCTGCGTACGGCGACCGCGCCGATGCCGCCGCTCGCGAAATTCCCGTCCTCGACCTTCGGCATCATCGAGCGCTACGCGGAGCCCGGCACGCCTCCGCTCGTGCCGGTCACGCTGCGCAACGTCGAAGCCGACCTGCACGTGCAGGGGCTCAACTCGGGCGAGGCGAAGTTCGCCAGGCTCGCGGTGCAGTCCGATACCGACATGCGCCGCTGGATGCGCCTCGTCGACCAGTTCGACAATTTCGGCATGAGCGAAACGTCGATCGACAAGCTGATGCCGGGGCTGCTCGCGCGCGCGAAGTCGCCCGTGGTGATTCCGCGCACGACGGGCGAGGAGGACGACGACGCGAAGGCGCGCATCATCGACGTGCGCTCGCTCTCGTTGCTCGACGGCCAGCCCGGCGTGCAGACCCTCACGCTGCCCAAGGCCGACCCAAAGGCGTTGCGGCCGTTCGAAGTGGTGGGCATACCCGTGCCGAAGCCGGGCTTCTACGTGATCGAACTCGCTTCGCCTGCGCTGGGCGCGTCGCTGCTCGGCAAGCCCGCGCCCATGTACGTGCGCACGGCCGTGCTCGTCACCAATCTGGGCGTGCACTTCAAGCAGGGTCGCGAGAACAGCGTGGTGTGGGTCACCTCGCTCGACAAGGGCGAGCCGGTCGCAGGCGCCGACGTCCATGTATCGGATTGCAATGGCGAGACGATCGCCACGGGAAAGACGGATTCCCATGGACTCCTGACGATAGACGGGCCGCTGTCGAATCGTCGCGACTGCGGCGAAAACAGCTTTAGCGGACTGTTCGTTTCGGCGCGCATCGACGACCCGAAAGCAGGCCCCGACATGGCCTTCGTGCAATCGGACTGGAATCGCGGCATCGAGTCGTGGCGCTTCAATGTGCCGACCGACACGAGCCTGCAACCCACGGTGCGCGCGCATACCGTGTTCGACCGCACGCTGCTGCGCGCGGGAGAGACGGTGTCGATGAAACACTTCATCCGCGCGCAGACGATGCATGGTTTTGCACTCCCGCAGCAGTACCCCACACGCGTGACGATACGTCATGCCGGCAGCGGGCAGACATGGCATCTGCCGCTCAAGTGGGCCGCCGATCATACGGCGGACTCGACCTTCGTGTTGCCGCCCGAAGCGAAGCTCGGCGAATACGACGTCTCGCTCGACGACGGGGACGCGAACGCGAGGACGGCAGGCGACGGCAACGACGAAGCCGACAACAGCGCGGACGCCATTCATATGAACTACGACAGCGGCAGCTTCCGCGTGGAAGCCTTCCGCTTGCCGGTGCTCAAGGGCACGATCGCCGTGCAGAACGAGAAAACGTCGCCGCTCGTCGCCGCCACCCAGGCGAGCGTGGCGGTGCAGATCGATTATGTGTCGGGCGGTGCGGCTTCGAATCTGCCTGTGCAGGTTTCCGCGCTCGTGAAGGACACCACGCCGTCGTTCGCCAGCACGTACAGCGATTTCAGTTTCGCGCCGTATGTGAGCCCGAGTCAGGCCGACAACACGTCCGAGGACGAGGACAGCGGCCCACGGGAGGACAACGAGGTCGCGAAGCTCGTGGCCGACAAGGAGCCGCTTACGCTCGACCGCAACGGTGCGGGCACGCTCGTGCTGAAGAACCTGCCGGCCGTGGACGCGCCCAAGCGCCTTGCGCTCGAAGCGACCTTCGCGGACCCGAACGGCGAAGTGCAGACCATCAGCGGCGCGGCCACGCTCTGGCCCGCTGCCGTGGTGGCGGGCATCAAGTCGGGGCATTGGGTCTCCGTGGGCAGGACCGTGCCGGTCACCGCACTCGCGCTCGATCTACAGGGCAAGCCGCACGCGGGCGTGAAGCTCGAAGTGCGCGGCGTGGCGAAGATCACGACGACTTCGCGCAAGCGCATGGTGGGCGGCTTCTACGCCTACGACAACCACACGGAAACGCGCGATCTCGGCACGCTGTGCAGCGGCACGAGCGACGATCACGGCTTGCTTACGTGCGACGCGAAACTCAAGGAAGCGGGCAATATCCAGCTCGTAGCGACGGCGCGCGACGGCGACGGCCATGCCTCCACGGCAACGACCTCGGTATGGGTCACGCGCGAGGACGAACTCTGGTTCGGCAGCGAGAACACGGACCGCATCGACGTGCTCCCCGAGAAGACGAGCTACGAACCCGGCGAGACCGCGCGCTTCCAGGTGCGCATGCCTTTCCGCTTCGCGACGGCGCTCGTCGCCGTGGAGCGCGAGGGCATCATCGAAACGCACGTGGTGCAACTCGACGGGCGCGACCCGACCGTCGAACTGAAGGTGAGCGACGCGTGGGGGCCCAACGTCTACGTCTCGGTACTCGCGCTGCGAGGGCGCATTCACGAAGTGCCGTGGTATTCGTTCTTTACCTGGGGATGGAAAGCGCCGCTCGAATGGGCGCGTGCGTTCTGGTACGAGGGGCGCCAGTACGAGGCGCCCACGCCGCTCGTCGATCTTTCGAAGCCGGCTTTCCGTTACGGGCTCGCGCAAATCCGCGTGGGCGACGCGGCGCACCGCCTCGCAGTGAGCGTGACGCCCGACGCGAAACGCTATGCGGTTCGCGCGACGTCGCACGTGCAGTTGCGCGTGCAGCAGCCGGGCGGCCAGCCGGTGCCGGCGGGTACGCAGATCGCTGTGGCGGCCGTGGATGAAGCGCTGCTCGAACTCATGCCCAATCGCAGCTGGGATCTGCTCGACGCCATGCTGCAGCAACGCGCCTACGGCGTGGAGACGGCGACGGCGCAAATGGAGATCGTGGGACGGCGGCATTTCGGGCGCAAGGCGGTGCCGGCGGGCGGCGGGGGCGGGCATGGCGCGACGCGCGAACTCTTCGACACGCTGCTCTACTGGAACCCGCGCATCACGCTCGATGCGAAGGGCGAGGCGCAAGTGAACGTGCCGCTGAACGACTCGATCACGCGTTTTCGTATCGTCGCGATTGCAGCGAGCGGGGTGGCGCGCTTCGGTACGGGCAGTGCGACCATCGAGAGCACGCAGGACCTGCAGCTGATCTCGGGCCTGCCGCCGCAGGTGCGCGAAGGCGACACCTTCCGCGCGCAGTTCACGCTGCGCAATACGACCGCGCGCGCGATGAAAGTGCTGGTCACGCCGAATGTGCCGCCGCTCGCGCTTGCCGCGCAGACTGTGGACCTCGCACCCAATTCGTCGCGTGAGATTGCGTGGACGGTTGCGGTTCCCGACGATCTCGCCGAAGCGGAGCGGCCCGCGCTCGTATGGAACGTGAGCGCGGCGGAGCAGGGCGGCGCGCATGCGGCCGACGCGGTGAAGCTCGCGCAGCAGGTGAGCGCGGCGATCCCCGTGACGGTGCAGCAGGCCACGCTCGCGCAGGTGGACGGCACGCTGTCGATTCCCGTCGCGCCGCCGGCCAATGCGAGCATGACGCGTGCAGGCACGTTGCGCGGCGGCATTGCGGTGTCGCTGCAGCCGAAGCTCGCGGACGGCCTGCCCGGCGTGCGCCGCTGGTTCACGCGCTACCCGTATTCCTGCCTCGAGCAGCAGACGTCGATCGCGATCGGCCTGCGCGACCCCGTGCGTTGGCAGGCAGAGCTTGCGCGCCTGCCGGTGTATCTGGACCGCGACGGCCTCGCGAACTACTTCCCGCCCGCCGACGACAGCGCGAGCCGCGGCAGCACCGCGCTCACCGCGTATCTGCTCACGGTGAGCGACGAGGCGTCGAAGCTCGACCCGCGTTTCGCGCTTCCCGACGCCTTGCGCAGCAAGATGGTGGAGGGCCTCACGCGATTCGTGGAAGGCCGCATCGAGCGCAATGCGTGGGCGCCGCGCCGCGATCTCGATCTGCGCAAGCTGGCCGCCATCGATGCGCTGTCGCGCTACGGCGGGGCGAACGCGCGCCAGTTCGGCTCGATCGAGATCGCGCCGAACCAGTGGCCCACGTCGGCGGTGATCGACTATGCGGAAAGTCTCGCGCGCATGCGCGACGTGCCGGATCGCGCGGAGAAACTGGTGCAGCTCGAGCAGATCCTGCGCGCGCGGCTCATGTGGCAGGGCACGCAGCTGACCTTCTCGACGGCCGCCGAAGACGACTTGTGGTGGCTCATGACGGGCACGGAGGTCAACGCGGCGCGCCTCGCGCTGGCCTTTGTCGACAACCCCGCGTGGAAGGAGGAAATGCCGCGGCTCGTGGCGGGCCTGCTCGCGCTGCAACGCAACGGCGCCTGGAGCACGACGACGGCGAACGCGTACGGCTCGCTCGCGGTCGAGCGCTTCTCGCGCGTGTTCGAGCACGATCCGGTGACGGGCGCGACGAAGATCCAGCTCGGCGATACGTCTCGCATCGTCGGCTGGAACGCGCCGGCGCAAGCGTCGGCGCAAGCTGCATCGGGCGCCAGCGGGGCCACGGCGGCGACGCGCAACGCACCCGCGCGCAGCACGCTGCTCGCGTGGCCAAAGCAGAACGCGGCTGCGACGCTCACGTTGACGCAGGAAGGAAGCGGCAAGCCGTGGGCCACGGTAGAAAGCCTCGCGGCGGTCGCATTGCGTGCGCCGTTCGCGGCGGGCTATCGCATCACGAAGACCATCACGCCGGTGGACGCCGCGGTGAAGGGCGTGTACACGCGCGGCGACGTCGTACGCGTGCGCCTCGACATCGACGCGCAAACCGACATGACGTGGGTCGTCGCGAACGACCCGATTCCCGCAGGCGCAACGATCCTCGGCTCCGGGCTCGGGCGCGATTCGGCCGTGGCGACACAGGGCGAGAAGCAGGACGAGAACGGTCCGTGGCCCGCGTTCATCGAGCGCGGCTTCGACGGCTATCGTGCGTACTACGAGTTTCTGCCGAAGGGCAAGGTCACGGTGGAGTACACGGTGCGGCTGAACAACGTCGGTACCTTCGGGTTGCCGCCCACGCGCGTGGAGGCGCTCTATGCGCCGGCCACGTTCGGCGTCGCGCCAAATGCGACGGTGGTCGTGAAGGCGGCGCCATGAATGGGCCATTCGCGCTACGGCATCGCGCGGCGTGCGCACTCGGCGTCGCCGCGCTGTGCCTCGTGCTGCTGCCGCTGCCCGCGTTTGCACTGCCGACTTTCGATGACGTGCAGGGCCAGTGGAAAAGCTCCGACTGGGTGCTGCTGGCGCGCGACGGCACGCCGCTGCAGCGCACGCGGGTGGAGCATACCGCGAGGCGTGGCGACTGGGTCGCGCTCGCCGACGTGTCGCCGGCGCTGCGCGAGGCGATCGTCGTTTCGGAGGACAAACGATTCTACGAGCACAGCGGCGTGGACTGGCGCGGCGCGACTGCCGCCGCCTGGGCGAACCTGTGGAGTACCCGCACGCGCGGGGCGTCCACGGTCACGATGCAGCTCACGGGACTGCTCGACGACGACCCAAAGCACTCGGGCCAGCGCTCGCTCGCGCAAAAGGCCGTGCAGGCCGTGGACGCGCTGCGGCTCGAACGCACCTGGCGCAAGGACCAGATTCTCGAGGCGTATTTGAACCTCGTGCCGTTTCGCGGCGAGACTGTGGGTCTTGCCGCGCTTTCGAAAACGCTGTTCGGCAAGGCGCCGTCGGGGCTCGACGAACGCGAATCGGCCGTCGCCGCCGCGCTGATCCGCGCGCCCAATGCACCTTATACGAAGGTCGCCACGCGCGCGTGCCGCATCCTGCGCGACATGCGCGCAGCGAACGTCGATGGCGGCTGCCCGAATCTCGACGCCTTCGTGCAGATGGCGTTCGCGCGCCCAGCCATCGCCTCCGACGATCCCTCGTTCGACGGGCGCAGCGAAAACTCGCCGCAGCTGGCACCCCACTTCGCGCGCCAGATCGCGAACGCCGTGCATCCCGCGCCCGGCACGCGCGTGCGCTCGACGCTCGATGTGAACCTGCAACGCTACGCGCGCGACACACTCACACGCACGCTCATCGAACTCAATGCGCGCGCGCATCCGCGCAACGTGCAGGATGGCGCGGTCGTCGTGCTCGATAACGCAACGGGCGAGGTGCTCGCGTGGGTCGGGTCGTCAGGCGGCCTGTCGAAGGCGCGCGAGGTCGACGCGGCGCTCGCGCTGCGCCAGGCGGGTTCGACGCTCAAGCCTTTTCTCTACGCCGAGGCCATCGACGAGCGCCGCGTGACGACCGCTTCGCTGCTCGACGACGCCCCGCTCGATCTTGCGGCGGGCGGCGGCCTCTACATGCCGCAGAACTACGACAAGGGTTTCAAGGGCTGGGTGAGCGTGCGCACCGCGCTCGGCTCGTCGCTGAACGTGCCGGCCGTGCGCACGCTCGTGATGGTGACGCCGCACCGGTTCGCGAAGACGCTCACGGCGCTCGGTTTGCCGCTCACGCAGACGGGCGACTACTACGGTTTCAGCCTCGCGCTGGGCAGCGCGGACGTGAGCCTCGTCACGCTCACGAACGCGTATCGCGCGCTGGCCAATGGTGGCGTCGTGAGTCCGATCGCCGAATTGCCTGCGTCTGCGCAGGCCGCGTCGAATAGCGCGTCAAAGCGGGTATTCAGCCGCGAGTCCGCGTTCATCGTCACCGACGTCCTCGCCGACAACAATGCGCGCACGCGCACCTTCGATTTCGACAGTCCGCTGGATACGCGCATGTTTTCCGCGGTCAAGACGGGCACGAGCAAGGACATGCGCGACAACTGGACCGTGGGCTTCACGTCGCGCTATACGGTGGGCGTGTGGGTTGGTAACGCGGATGGCTCACCCATGTGGGACGTGTCGGGCGTCACGGGCGCCGCGCCGGTGTGGGCCGCCATCGTCGGCTATCTGCATCGGCGCGTGCCGAGTGTCGCGCCTGCCGCGCCGCCGGGTGTCGAGCGCGTGCGCGTGCAGTTCGCCAATGCCGTGGAGCCGTCCCGCAACGAGTGGTTCATCGCGGGCACGTCCACGCCGCTAGTGGGCCTGGCATCGAATGCCGCCGAAATCGCGCGTGGGCCAGCGCAAATCGGCAGCCCCGTGGACGGCACCATTTTCGCGCTCGATCCCGACATTCCCGCGCAGCGTCAGCGCGTCTGGTTCGAGCGTGCGACGGGCTCGACCGCGCGCGTGAACTGGCGTCTCGACGGCAAGGCGTTGGGTGGCGCCGTGCGCGTCGCGTGGCTGCCCTGGCCGGGCAAGCACACGCTCGAGCTCGTCGATGCGAGCGGACAGGTGACCGATACCGTGCGTTTCGAGGTACGCGGCGCGCTTGCGAAGCCGCAGAAGTCGATGCGCGCCGACGCCGCGCAAGGCGGCGTGGCGCGCTGAGGGAGAGGCGAGCTTAATTCGCGGGCGCAGTCGCGGCGGTTGCCGCCGGTGCCGCTGACGCCGGTTGGGTGCCTTGCGCCCCCTGCTGCTGCAGCGTTTGCTGATTCCCTTCCCAGCCGCCGCCCAGCGCGAGGAACAACCGCACCTGGTCGAGCGCGACCTGACCTTCGGCCGCGGCGACCTGCGCGTGCACACTGGTGAGCGTGCGCGTGGCGTCGAGATCGGAGAGGAACGGTTCGCGGCCGGCCGCATAGAGACGATGCGTTTCGTCCGCCGACTGCTGCGCGGACGTGTAGGCCGTGCGCAGTGCATCGGCGCGCTGGTCGTCGGCGGCATAGGTCGCGAGGCTCGACTGCGTTTCGCGCAGCGCGTTGAGCACCACGCCGTCGAAGTGCGCGAGCGCGCCGCCCGTCGCGGCCTCTACGGCGCGCACGCGGTCGCGCTGGCCATTGACCGGGAAGGTCCAGCTGATCAAGGGGCCGAACGACCATGCATTGGTCGCGGGGGTAAACAGGTCGCTCGTCAGGCCGATCGTGCCCACGCCTGCGCCGAACGTGACGTCGGGGTACATCTCTGCGATCGCCACACCGATGCGCGCCGTCGACGCCGCGAGCTGGCGTTCGGCCTCGCGCACGTCGGGGCGGCGCTTGAGGAGCGCGGCGCCGTCGCCAACGGGAATCGGCTGCTTGAGTCTGGGCAGGCGCTTGCACGCGAGCGCGGCGGGCGGCAAGTCCCTGGGCGCGCGTGCGAGCAGCATGGCGAGTTGATACTGGGCCACGCGGCGGCGTCCCTCGAAGCGCGGGATATCGGCGGCGATCGTGTTGGCCTGGGTCTGCCCACGCGTCACGTCGGGCTGGTTGCCGCGGCCCGCGTCGCGCAGGCGCTTGGTGAGCGCCACGCGCTCGTTCTGCAGCTTGAGCGATTCCTGCGCGATCTCCAGTTCTTCGGCGGCCGAGCACGATTCCACGTAAGCCTGCGCCACGTTGGCGACCACGGTGATGCGCGCGAGATCGGCCGCGGCTTCCACGGCTGCGTCGTCGGCGCGCGCGGCTTCCACGCCGCGCCGAAGCTTGCCGAACAGGTCGAATTCGTACGAGATGTTGACGCCGAGGTCGCCCAGCGTCGCGACAGGCACCTTCTCGAACAGGAGGAACTGCTCGCCCGACACCTGCGCGCGCTCGGCGGAGGCATGCGCGTTGCCCGAGAAGCCGCCCTGTGCGTTGGCGACGTCGACGGCCGCGCGTGAGCGCGCGAGATTCGCCGCCGCCACGCGCAGGTCCGTGTTCGACTTCAGCGCTTCCTGCACGAGTTCGTTGAGCGTGGGGTCGTCATAGAGCTGCCACCAGTTGGCGGGCACGCCCAGTTGCGAGACGGGCGCACGGTCCGCGCCGTCGATCGGCCCTTGTGCGAGAGGTGCATTGACCACGGCTTCCTGCGGCACGTGGTAGTTGGGACCGAGCGTGATGCACGCGCCCAGCGCGAGCGTGAGCGGCGCGAGCGCGAGGTTGGGCCAGACGTTGGGCGACAAGCGGCGGCGCCAGAAACTACGGCGTGTCATTGCGAAGCTCCGGCAGCCTTGGAAGCGGCGGGGGCGCTCGCACCGGTGGCGGGCTGAGAAGCGACGGCGCCGCTTGCGTTGTTCGCGTGGGCGGCCTGGCGGTCGTTGCTCGCCTCCGTGCGCACGGCAACGGTTGCCGTGCGGCCCGCGATCATGCGGAAATCGGCGGGCACTTCGTCGAGCGCCACGCGCACCGGAATGCGCTGCGCGAGACGCACCCAGCTGAACGCCGGATTCACGTTGGGCAGCAGGTTCGGCGCCGCCTGGCGGTCGCGGTCCTCGATCGCCGCGACGATGCTCTGCACATGACCACGCAGCGGGCGCGTCTCGCCCATCACCGTGATCTCCACGGGTTGGCCGATCTGAATGCCGTGCAGGCGCGTTTCCTCGAAATAGCCATCCACGCGGAACGAATGCATGTCCACGACGGCGACCACCGCGCGGCCTGCCGTGACGTATTCGCCAGCCCGCGGCGCGCGGTCGTTCAAATAGCCGTCCACGGGGCTCACGATCGTCGTGCGCTGAAGATTGAGCCTGGCGGTGTCGACCTGGACCTGGGCGTCGGCGGCCGCGGCTTCGCCCTGATCGACGCGCGTGCGGCTTTCCTCCAGCGTTTCCGCCGCCACGAGATTGCCGAGCCCGATATTGCGCGCGTATTCGCGCTTCGCCTGGGCGAGCGTGGCCTTGCGCTGCTCGAGCGTGGCCTGCGCGAGGCGCAGCGCGAGCGAGTAGCGCGCCTGGTCGATCACGAACAGCACCTGGCCTTGCTTGACCTGCTGGTTGTCGACGACGTCGACGCGGGTGATGAGTCCGCCCACGTCGGGCGCGACCTGGATCACGTCGGCGCGCACGCGGCCGTCGCGCGTCCACGGCGAGAACATGTAGTAGTTGACGATGCGCCACAGCACGAGGGCGGCGACCACGACGACGATGAGCGTCAGCAGGATCTGTCCTGCGGAGAACCAGGTTTTTTTCACGTTCACGTTAATTCACGAAGCGATGCGACACGATGATGACGGCAGCCAGCACGAAGACATAGATGCCGAGATCGAAAATGGAACGATGCCACACGAGCCGGTAAAAGCCGACGCGCGTGAGCACCTTGCCGATCACGACATTGACGAGGTACGCGATCAGCATCAGCACGAGCACGGCGGGCACGAACACGCCAAAGATATCGATTTCGCCGATCATGATGCGGGTTTCGAAAAAGGATGAGAGGGATGCGCGCTCATGCCGTGGCCTCCGGGTTGGAAGGCGATTGCGCCGCAAGCGCCGGATAGAGCGCGATGCGCAGGCCCACCAGCGCGTGCAGCGTGTCGCGCAGCCAGCGCTGCGAGACGAGCGCGCGCGGCGCGGGCTGGGCATCGGCGTCGGCAAGCGGCAGTTGCGCGCGCGCGCGAGCCGCGACGCGTCGCATGGCGTCGTCGATGCTGGAGAGCAGCGCGGACGGGGCGTCCTGGCGCTCGCTCGCACGCGCGCAACGCGCATAGTGGTCGCTGACGCCCGCGAGCACGCGGTCGATCGCGTCGGGCACGTCGCCGTCGAGCTTGTGGCGCGAGCGGCGCAAATCGAGCGAATTGAGCGCGATACGCAGGTCGCGGAAGCTCTCGATCGACGGATGGCGGTGCTCGTCGGAAGCCGCGAGACGCGGAATGAGCTGCATGAGGCGATCGACCATGCGCGAGGTGAGATTGCGCTGATCCGCGATAGGCGTGGGCGATGCCGACAGCGCGACATCGCTCCAACTCGAGCGCAGGAGGCGCCGCGCCGCGAGTTCGGCGCCGAACGGGCGCGTGACGCGCGTCCACAGATAGGCGAACAGCAGGCCCGCCACCCCGGCAATATTGCTGTTCAGGAAGACAAAGAAGTCCGACTCGTAAGCACTCTGCACGCTGATGAAGGTGGCCGTGTTCACGGCCACGAGCATCGTCACCATGTTGAAGGCCGGGCGCGGAATGAGCGTGCCGATCAGGATGAACGGGCCCGCGAACAGCAGCACGAGCATCGCGAAGTCGTGCACCTTGGGCAGCGCGACGAACAGATAGAGGCCCGCGAATACCACGCTCGCCGCGGTGGCGAGGAAGAAGCGGAACACCAGCGGCGCGGGCTCGTCGGATGCCGCAAAAAAGCAGCAGGCCACGGCCGCGAGCGTCACCGCGCCCGCGCCGTCGTGCCAGCCCGAGCTGACCCATAGCCAGCAGGCGACGAGAATCGCGCTCATCGGCACGAGGCACGAGAACAGCATGAGGCCGCGATCGTAGAAGCGTTCGGTGCCGCCAAGGCGCCAGTGACGATAGCGCGGCCGCCACGAGCCGATTTTCGCTTCGTGCGCGATGAGCGCGCGCAGCGCGCGGCAGTCCTGCCACACGTCGATCACCTGGCCGAGCCGCCAGAGCGCGTTCGAGAGCAGCGCGCCTTCCCAGCTCGAGAGCGCGTCGCGGGCGGGCTGCAGTGTCGCGATGCGCTTGCGCAGATTCTCTGCGGTCGGGTCGCCCGCGTCATCGTGCATCTCGGCGGCGCGCGTGGGCAGCGGTTCGTCGAACCAGCGCGCCGCGTCGGCGAGCAGGCTGTCGAGGCCCTCCGGCCACACGTGCAGATCGCGGCGCAGCGCGACGAGCGGGTCGGCGAGCGCGGAGATCATCGGCAGAAAGAGCTGCATGCGCCCGCGCAGCGACTCGGCGCGCTCGAGGATCTCGGGGTGCGTGTGGTCGTAGCTCAACTGGCTCAGCAGGAATTCGAGCTGGTTGACCGTGGCGGCGAGACGTTGACGGCAGGCCGAAAGCGCCTTGCCCGCAATATGGCCCGAGAGCGTTTCGCTGCCGTACCAGGCGGCGTCGCGGAACCATGCGTCGGCGCGCTCGATGAGCGTGGGCGCGAGGCGGCTAGGCAGGATGTTGCTGCCCACCACGCTCGCGCAAATGATGCCGACCGTAATTTCCTGCGTGCGCGCGATCGCCACGTCGAACACGGTGGTGGGATCGGTCACGGTGGGCAGCGCGATGAGCGGCATCGTATAGCCCGCGAGCATGAACACGTAACTGCGCGCGGTGCGGTCGGAGATCGCCAGATAGAGTAGCGTGCCCGTCCAGGTCGCGACGATCGCGCTGAAGAGCAGCGGCGTTTCGACGAAGGGCGGCACGAGCGCAATGGCGGCGGCCGCACCGAGCGCGGTGCCGAGCGCGCGGTACAGGGCCTTCGAGCGCGTGGCGCCCACGAACGGGTTCGAGACGATGTACACGCTGGCCATCGCCCAATAGGGGCGCGGCAGCTGGAATTTGAGCGCGATATAGAGCGCCAGCATCGACGCGGCGAAGGTCTTGACCGAAAAGAGCCAGTCGCGGATGGAGGGGTAGGTCATGAGTCCGCTTTCTGCTTTCAGTCGTGTAAGGGCCGGTCAGCCTGGTCTGCAGGGGGAACTGCGTTGAACGCGTTGAGCACGCGCAGCGTCGCTTCGAGGTCGGCGCGGCTCACGCCCTTGAGCACGCGGGCGCGCAGCGAGCGCAGCTCGTCCTCCATGCGCTCGGTCACGGCGCGGCCTTCGCTCGTGAGCGAGATCGTTTTTGCGCGGCGGTCGTCGGGGTCTTCGTCGCGGCGCACGAGGCCCGCGGCGCAGAGCTGGTCGAGCAGGCGCACGAGCGACGGGCCTTCGATGCCCACGTGCTCCGCAAGCGTCACCTGGCGCACGGCTTCGCCAAGGCGCCCGGCGGTGAGAAGCGGCGCGGCGCATGCCTCGGAGACGTTGTATGCGGTGAGGGCGCCGTGCGTCGTGCGCCGCCATTTGCGTGCCGCCACGACGAGCGTGCTGCTGACCGCAAGGCGTAAAGTATGAAGATTCGACATCGGCGGATCATAGCCCAAAGCGATTCGATAGCAAACTATCTTTTTCTTTCGCAGCGCCACGAATCGGATGGTATGCGACTCGTCGGCGGCCTGCTTTCTATCTGATGCGGGGTGATGCGTACGGCCAACAGTGCGCGAAGCGCGCGGCTTTTTTGGCGTTGTTTTATACGCGCTTAACTATTTGACCAGCGGGAAAGCAGGGCGGGAAGCTGCACCATGTCGGTGAATACGTGCGCAACGCCCGCCTCGAGCAGCGCGTGCGCGCTGCTGTGGCCGGGCTCGGGGGGGCTGTAGCCGAACACGGTGGCGCCCGCGGCGAGGCCCGCACGCGCGCCCGAAACCGTGTCCTCGATGACGGCGCAGCGGGCGGGCTCCACGCCGAGGCCTGCCGCCGCCGCGAGATAGACATCGGGATGCGGCTTGCTGCGCGGCGTTTCGTGGCCGCTGTAGATGTGACCGGCGAAGCAGCCGAGCAGGTTCACCTTGCGCAGTTGCAGCTCGACCTTGCGCCGGTCCGCCCCCGAGGCGACGGCGATGCGCCCGTTCATGGCCGCGTACACCGCGCGCACGGCCGCGGGCGCGCCCGGAATCTCGACGAGATCGCGCTCCAGCGCTTCGTTGCGGCGCGCGCGAAAGCCTTCGAGCCAGGCGTCGGTAATCGCGAAGCCCGTATGCGCCTCGATGCGCGCTGCCTCGTCTTTCACGGCCTTACCGACGAAGATGCGCATGGCTTCGCCTACCTCGAGCGTCCAGCCGAGTTCGCCCAGCATCTGCGTGAGCACCACGTGCGTAATGCGTTCTGAGTCGACGAGCACGCCGTCGCAGTCGAAGAGGATGGCGTCGAAGGGGATGGGGGACATCGTTTGCCTGCGGTTGCTTTCAGTTGCCTGCGGTTGCGTCATGCGGCGCGCATCGGGAGCGCGCACGCAAGGGCGCGATGATAACCGGGGTCGTGATTGCGTGGGCTTTTCGCGGGCAAGCCGTGCAGGGTACGGCGTTGGTCGGCCCGTGTGAAACGATGGACAATAGCGTACCCAATCGCTACACCCCGCTCTGATGCCCACCGACGAAAAAACCCCCAACGAACTCCCCGGCCGTGCCAACTACACACAATTCGCCGACCGTTACGCGGAGCGGGCGCCCGTCAAGCCGCACAACGCGCTCTACGAACGTCCCGCCACACGCTCGCTGCTCGGCGCGGTGGCGGGGCTCGACGTGCTCGACGCAGGCTGCGGGCCCGGCATCGTGAGCGCGGAACTGGCGTGCGAGGGCGCACGCGTGCAGGCCTTCGACGTCACGCCCGCGATGGTCGAACTGGCGAAGGCGCGTTGCGCAGGCCTCGCGGTCGACGTCGCACAGGGCGACCTCGGCCGGCCGCTCGACTGGCTCGCGAGCGCCTCGGTCGACCGCATCGTGTGTTCGCTGGCCCTCGACTACGTCGAACACCTCACGCCGACGTTTCAGGAGTTTCACCGCGTGGCGCGCCCCGGCGCGCTGCTGGTGTTTTCGATGTCGCATCCCATGCGCGACTGGATCGACACGCGCACGCGCGGTTCGCGCACCTACTTCGAGACAACGCGGTTTGGCTTGCATTGGGGCGGCTTCGGCGAGCCGAAGCCGTGGGTGGAAGCGTTCAGACGCCCGCTTGCCGATATCTTCAACGCGCTCATGGAAGCGGGCTGGGCCATCGACCGCGTGCTCGAGCCCGTGCCGCAACCGGAAATGAAGTCGGTATCGCCGGCGCTGCACGCGGAACTGGCGCAGGCCCCGGCGTTCATCTGCGTGCGCGCACGGCGCATTTGAGTGGTCGAGCGGCGCCAGGCGCCGCAAGCGCTCAACGCCGTGCTTCGCGCGAGCCGGCCGAAAGCGACTCTTCGAGCGCGGCAACCCCGGCGGGCAGATCGACCTTCACGCCGAGATCGCTCATCGTGCGGCCAAGCGCGTGCACGGTGCGAAAGAGGTTGTGCTCACGGCACTGCTCGCCCATCTGCCCGATGCGAACGATCGGGAGACCGAACGATCCAGCGATCTCCACCTGGTATTGCTGCGAGATGTGATTGCACACCTCGCGCGCGGTGGCACCCTCGGGCAGCTCGATGCCGACCACGGAATTCAGGCGGCATGCTTGCGGCGTATAAAGCGCAAGGCCCAGCGCGCTCACGCCGCTTTGCAGCGCGAGCGAGCAGCGCAGATGGCGCGCAAAGCGTTTTTCGAGCGTTTCCGTGCACACGAGGCGCAGCGCTTCGTGCAGCGCCAGCACGCCCGAGACGGGCGCGGTGTAGTGATAGCCGGCGTTGTGCCAGAAGTTTTCGGCGAGCATGGCGTCGAGGCACCAGTGCGTATTCGGCGCGGTGCGCGTGCGCACGCGCTCCCAGGCCGCGTCCGAAAAAGCGATGAGCGAAACGCCAGGGATCGAGGAGAGGCCTTTCTGGCCGCCCGTGATGACGACGTCGATGCCCCAGGCGTCCATTTCCAGCGGCATGGTGCTCAGCGTGCAGACGGCGTCCACCACCACGAGCGCGCCGGCGGCCTTGGCGAGCTGCACGATTTCCTTGAGCTCGCGGTTCCATACCGTATTCGAGGTTTCGCCGTGCACGATCGTGACGACGGCCGGGCGCGTGCGCTCGATGGCTTGCGCCACGGCTTCGAGCGAGGCGATCTCGCGGTTGGCCACGTCGAGCGTCGTGACCCCGGCGCCCACGCGGCCCGCCATTTCGGCCATGCGCTGGCTGAAGAAGCCGTTGACGATGGAGAGCACGCGGGTGCCCGGCCACGCGAGGTTCGAGATCGCCATTTCCATGGCCGCCGAGCCTGGGCCGGCCACGCCGAGCACCCAGTTCGAACGCGTCTGGAACACGTAGCGCGCCATCGTCTTCACCTGGTGAATGACGCGCGCCATGGTGTCGCCGAGGTGATTGATGACGACGGTGTTGGCCTTGGCCACGGCGTCGGGAATCGGCACGGGGCCCGCACCCATCATGAGGAGCGGTTCCTCGGGCAGGATGCGGTCGAGCGTTTCGACGCTGGGGCAAGGCACGGGCGCGGCCTCGGCTGCTGCCGCCGCTGTGCGCGAAGTGGCCAGCGGGTCGGGGTGGAGCGCGTTGTCGTTCATCTTGAGTACCTGGTTTGACCTGGAAAGGGGTTGCGTGAGACGCGCGCGATCGGCACGCGATCAGGCAGTGTTGTGCGGCGCGGCAGCGCTGGCCATGTACAGTTGCGCGGAATTTCGCTGAACAGTCGGATGGGCGGCGCTGCGGTCCGCTGCGGCGTTGCGGCAGCCACCCTATAATCAATCGCATCGCCCGATAATGCAAGGAAGACAGCGTATGTCGCAATTCGCCGTGGACAACCCATTTCTTGAAACGCTCGGCGTGAGCGTCGCGCAGTGGCGCGAGGGCTATGCGGAGCTCGTGATGCCCATCGACGCCTCGAAGCTCAATCGCCAGGGCGTGCTGCAAGGCGGCGCGATTGCCACGCTGCTCGACGCCGCTGCCGGCTACGCGGGGCTCTTCGCGCCGGTTGGCGACCCGCCGCGTCATGGCTTCACGCTCTCGCTCACGACCAACTATCTCGACAAGGGGCTTGGCCAGTTCGTGCGCGCGAAGGGCTTTCTGGAGCGCGGCGGCCGCTCGATCTTCTTTGCGCGCGCCGAGGCGTGGGTGGATGACCGCCTGCTGATCGCGAGTGCGCAGGGGACGTTCAAGTATTCGTATCCGAAGCAGGCGTGAGCGAAGCGCCTTCCGGTTGAATCGGTATCCGAATTAATTTCGCTGAAAAGCAAAAGCCCGCCACTTCGACCGAAGGGCGGGTTTTTTTCGCGCTGCGCGGACACTTATCCCAGCAGCAGCGCGTCGTCGTCGAGCCTCTCGTGGCGGGTCTGCTCGAACATGCGCAGCAGGTCCGGCACGTCGAGGCCGCGGCGCGCATCGCCCGAAACGTCGAGCACCACCTGCCCCTGGTGCAGCATCACCGTGCGCTGACCGTAGTCGAGCGCCTGGCGCATGCTATGCGTGACCATCATGGTCGTGAGCCTGGCCTCTTCCACGATGCGTGCGGTCAGCTCCAGCACGAACGCGGCCGTTTTCGGATCGAGCGCCGCCGTATGCTCGTCGAGCAGCAGGATGCGCGAAGGCTGCAGCGACGCCATCAGCAGACTAACCGCCTGGCGCTGGCCGCCCGAAAGCAGGCCGATGCGATCGGACAGGCGGTTTTCCAGGCCCAGATTCAACAGACGCAGCTTCGCGCGAAACAGCTCGCGATCCTGCTTTTTCAGTGCGGGGCCGAAGGCGCGGCGCTTGCCGCGCGCCATCGCGAGCGCCATGTTTTCTTCGATGGTGAGCGCCTCGCAGGTGCCGGCCATCGGGTCCTGGAACACGCGTGCGACGAGATGCGCGCGGTCCCATGCCTGCTTCTTCGTGACGTCGTGGCCGTCGATGGTGATCGTGCCGTCATCCACCCTCTGGTCGCCGCCGATCGCGTTGAGGAAGGTGGACTTGCCCGCGCCGTTCGAACCGATCACGGCCACGAACTGGCCGCTCGGGATCTCGAGCGTGAGGCCGCGCAGCGCGCGTGTTTCGATCGGCGTGCCGGGGTTGAAAGTCAGTTTGAGGTCTTTGGCGCTGAGCATCTCATGCCCTCCCGTTTTTGCGGCCAAACAGCTTCTTGCGCGTGGCGGGCAGCACGAGCGCGATCGTCACGAGCACGGCGGTGACGAGGTTCAGGTCCTGCGCCTTGAGGCCGATGAAGTCGCTGTTGAGCGCAAGCGCAATGAAGAAGCGATAGAGAATCGCGCCGAGCACGGCGGCGAGCGTGGTCAGCATGAGCCGGCGCGCGGGCAGGATGCTCTCGCCGATGATCACGGCCGCAAGCCCGATCACGATGGTGCCGATGCCCATCGAAATGTCCGAGCCGCCCTGGGTTTGCGCGAAGAGCGCGCCAGCCAACGCGACGAGCGCGTTGGAGAGCGCCATGCCGGCGAGCGTCGCGCGGCCCGTGGCGATGCCCTGTGCGCGCGCCATGCGCGGGTTCGCGCCGGTCGCGCGCAGCGCGAGGCCGTATTGCGACGAGAAGAACCAGTCCACGCCGAACTTCGCGGCCAGCACGACGACGAGGAGCGCGAGCGGACGCAGCACGTAGTCGGGCAGCCAGGCGGGCTGGATGATCGTGAATACCGTCGACTCGGAAATGAGCGGCACGTTCGGCGCGCCCATCACGCGCAGGTTGATCGAATAGAGCGCGATCATCATCAGGATGCTCGCGAGCAGATCCATGATCTTCAGGCGCACGTTGAGCCAGCCGGTGATGAAGCCGGCGATGCCGCCCGCAACGATCGCGCAGGCGGTGGCGAGAAACGGATCGTGACCGGCCGCGATCAGCGTGGCGGCGACTGCGCCACCCAGCGGGAAACTGCCGTCGACGGTGAGGTCGGGGAAGTTGAGGATGCGAAACGAGATCAGCACCCCGAGGGCCACGAGACTGAAGATCAGGCCGATCTCGAGCGCGCCCAGAAGCGAGTAGAGGGACATGGGGAAGAATCCTGTTGCGGTCTGCGACGGCGGTGCGCCGGAGTCGACGCGCGGCGCACCGCCCGGACGGGGCGGCGCGCCGTTGCGCACGGAAGTGGCCGTTATCGGGCCTGGCAGTGTGACTGCGCGCGGTGCGTCAAGCCGGCGCCTTACTTCACGACCGTGGTCGCGTCCTTGAGCAGGTCGGCAGAGAGCGTCACGCCCTGCTTCTGCGCGGCCGCCGGGTTCACGAACAGTTGCAGCTTGTTGCTGGTTTCCGAGGCGATCGCGCCGGGCTTCTCGCCCTTGAGGATGCGCACGACGACCTTGCCCGTCTGGTGGCCGAGGTCGCTGTAGTCGATGCCGAGCGCCGCGATGGCACCGCGCTTCACGCTGTCCGTATCGGAGGCGACGAGCGGGATCTTCGCGTCGTTGGCGACCTTCACGAGCGCTTCGTAGGCCGAAACGACGTTGTTGTCGGTGTTCGTGTAGATCACGTCGACCTTGCCGATCAGGCTCTTCGCAGCGGGGCCGATGTCCACGGTACGCGGCGCGGCGGCTTCCTTGAGCGTCATGCCCTGTTGCGCGAGCAGTTCCTTGAGCGCCTTCACGACGACGACCGAATTCGCTTCGCCGGGGTTATAGACCATGCCGACGGTCTTTGCGTTGGGCACGACGCGCTTGATGAGTGCGACCTGCCTGTCGAGCGGCAGCTTGTCGGACACGCCGGTCACGTTCGTGCCGCTCGGCGTCCACGTCTTGACGAGCTGCGCGGCCACCGGATCGGTCACGCCCGAGTACACCACGGGCACGGACTTCGTTGCGGCCACAACGGCCTGTGCCGAAGGCGTCGCGATGGCGACGATCGCGCTCGGGTTGTCGCCCACGAACTTGCGGGCGATCTGCGCGGCGGTGCCCGTGTTGCCCTGCGCGCTCTGGTATTCCCACTTGAGATTCTTGCCGGCGTCGTAGCCCGCGGCCTTGAGTTCGTCGCGCACGCCGTCGCGGATCGCGTCGAGCGCGGGGTGCTCGACGATCGACAGCACTTCCACGGTCGCGGTTTCGGTGGCGCATGCGGCGCCCGAAGTCAGCGCGAGCGCGGCGGTGCCGGCGATCAGGGAAAGGGTGGCGGCAGCGGCTGCCTGCTTGAAGGTCTTCATTCTGTTTGATCTCCCCCGAGTGCTGGGTACTTGCGGTTTTTTCGGATCTGCACGGTGCGGCGTCGCCGGCTTCACGCGTGGCGCGAGAGCACGCGGCATGCGCCGTAGTGGTGCATGCGGGCGCGGCGAGGGAGCGAGGATACCACCGTCTCTTGCGGGGCTGGAACGCTGAGGAAGGTCAGTGAGGCGGGCGCGCGACGGTGTCGCGCAGATTAATTCGAAGTCGCACGATCCGATTATGAGAAAAATCCGCGCTTTGGCGAGAGCTTTGCCGATTTCGGATTGCAGAGCGGAAAGCGGGGGTGATGCAGAATTTATGGCGACGGATCAATCTGCATAAATATTCAATTTTAAGGTTTTCGTAATATTTATCCTTTCGAATCAATGATTTGGCGCATTTGCATTTAGGGTATTCCCGTAACATTGAGAATATGACGCGTGCCTTTATTGCGATAATGAATTGATGGCGAATTTCCTTATCAGGCGCAATTCAGTGATCAGATTTCCTTGTAATTAAAATAACGATCGAGGGCGCGTTAAAATCAAGAAATCCAGTCGTTCCATACACCCGCGCCAGCCGGTCATCTTGACGGGGCAAGGGGGCCGACATCCGCCTGAAAGGCCATTTTCCCGAGCGTTTTCAAGTGCTTTCCAGCATGCCCCTCTATTGACCGATGTCAAAACTCAACTCGATATCCGAAAAAACCCTTGGTTGCGATGAAATGTGATTATTGATAGCATCCGCGGGTCGCTGATTCAGGCCGGTCCACCTTTCCGGTACGAATTGCAGCGAACGGGGCAGGCGGAATGCTTGCGCAACAGAGTCTGTAACTCAGCAGTCTCTCCGAACTCAGCCGCCTACCAGGGCGCTGATACACGCCGGGCCCCGTCACGTCTTTTTCTCTGGTGCTCGTCGTGGTTGTTCCCCACTGAAACTCATTGGGGCGCTGTTCGTTTGCGCAGGTCATCCCGTCTGACCGGTTGACCCGAAAACAATCGAGGAGCTCCTGATGATGCCGCTGTTGTCCCTTAACCGCCTTACCTCCGTTTCCGTGGCCGCCGCGCTGCTCGCCTTTGGTGCAAGCGCAAACGCCGACACCGTGAAGATCGCCATTGCCGGCCCGTTCAGCGGCCCGGTCGCCCAGTACGGCGACATGGTCAAGGCGGGCGCGCTGACTGCGATCGAGCAGATCAACGCCGCCGGCGGTGTGAACGGCAACAAGCTCGAGGCCGTCCTGATGGATGACTCGTGCGAGCCGAAGCAGGCTGTCGCCGTCGCCAACAAGATCGTTTCGCAGCACATCCAGTACGTCGTCGGGCACGTCTGCTCGGGCTCGACGATTCCCGCTTCGGACATCTACGAGAACGAAGGCGTCGTGATGGTCACGCCGTCGGCCACCGCGCCGCAGCTGACCGAAGGCAAGAAGCGCCAGTTCATCTTCCGCACCATCGGCCGCGACGACCAGCAAGGTCCGGCTGCCGCCGCCTACATCATCAACAAGGTCAAGCCGAAGAAGGTCGCGATCCTGCACGACAAGCAGTCGTACGGCCAGGGCATCGCCACGTCGGTCAAGGCCGCGCTCGACAAGGCGCACATTCCTGTCGTCGTGTTCGAAGGCATCAACGCCGGCGATTCGGACTACTCCGCAGTCGTCACGAAGCTCAAGTCGCAGGGCGTCGACTTCGTCTACTTCGGCGGCTACCACCCGGAAATGGGCCTGCTCATGCGCCAGTCGCGT
The DNA here is from genome assembly GCF_040965695.1 of Paraburkholderia sp. BR10937. NCBI lineage: Bacteria > Pseudomonadati > Pseudomonadota > Betaproteobacteria > Burkholderiales > Burkholderiaceae > Paraburkholderia > Paraburkholderia sp. BR10937. Next base: position 44,834 of record NZ_JBFRCL010000016.1, on the reverse strand, counting down.
GAACAGGGCGTGAAGGCCACGTTCATGGGTCCGGAAGGCGTGGGCAACAAGGACGTGACGGCCATCGCCGGCCCGGCTTCGGAAGGCATGCTCGTCACGCTGCCGGCCGACTTCGCTTCGGATCCCGCCAACGCGAAGCTCGTGAAGGCCTTCGCCGACGCCAAGCGCGACGCCAACGGCCCGTTCCAGATGCCGTCGTACGCGGCAGTCGAAGTGATCGCCGACGGCATTGCCGGCGCGAAGAGCACGGACCCGACCAAGGTTGCGGCCTACCTGCACAAGAACGCGTTCAACACGCCGATCGGCAAGGTCGAATACGACGCACAGGGCGACCTGAAGTCGTTCCGCTTCGTCGTCTACACGTGGCACAAGGACGCCACCAAGACCGCCGCGAACTGATCCCGGCGCTGCACACGGCGAACGCCCCGCCTGGTCCTGTGGCGGGGCGTTTTCATAGCGGTTGTGCGCGCAACTAAAAAAAGGGTTGGTACGGTTCCAAAGGTCTCTCATCGGCTTCACGGCCGCGGGGCTTACGCATGAATGATTTTCTTCCTCAGTTCACCCAGCAGCTCGTCAACGGGCTCACGCTGGGTGCGATCTATGCGCTGATCGCCATCGGCTACACGATGGTCTACGGCATCATCGGCATGATCAACTTCGCTCACGGCGAGATCTACATGATCGGCGCCTATGTGGGCCTCGTCACGCTCACGGCCATCGGCACCTCGGCGGGTTATCCGCTGCCGCTTGTGCTGGGCGCGGCGCTCATCGTCTCGGTGGTGGTCACCGGGCTCTACGGTTTCGCGGTCGAGCGCGTGGCGTACCGGCCGCTGCGCGGCGGGCCGCGCCTCGTGCCGCTCATCTCCGCCATCGGCATGTCGATCTTCCTGCAGAACTATGTGCAGATCGGGCAGGGCGCGCGCGACGTGTCCGTGCCGATGCTCATTTCCGGCGCGCTCGACTTCAACATGGGCGGCAACTTCGAAGTGACGGTTCCGTACTCGCGCATGCTGATCGTCGGCGTGACGCTCGTGCTGATGATCGCGCTCACGCTCTTCATCTCGCGCTCGCGCATGGGCCGCGCGTGCCGCGCCTGCGCGGAAGACATGAAGATGGCGAACCTGCTCGGCATCGACACGAACCGCGTGATCTCGTTCACCTTCGTGCTCGGCGCCATGCTCGCGGCGGTAGGCGGCGTGCTGATCGGCCTCACGATCGGCAAGCTCAATCCGTATATCGGCTTCATTGCGGGCATCAAGGCGTTTACGGCCGCGGTGCTGGGCGGTATCGGCAGCATTCCAGGCGCGATGCTCGGCGGCGTGCTGCTCGGTCTCGCCGAAACCTTCGCGTCGGGCTACATGCCTGCGGAGTACAAGGACGTCGTGGCCTTCGGCCTGCTCGTGCTCGTGCTGCTCTTCCGTCCCACCGGCCTGCTCGGCAAGCCGGACGTCGAAAAGGTGTGAGGTCGAAATGAGTCAGACTGTTTCGGTTCGCGTGGCAGCAGTTGGCCCGTCTTCGTCGCAAACGGTGAAAGGCGCGCTCGCCGCCGCCGTGGCGACCATCATCCTCACGGCACCCATTCTCGGCCTGCAACTCACGCTGGATGGCTATCAGGTCGTGCTGCAGCAGCACTGGCGCCCGGTGTGGATCGCGGCTGCCGTGGTGTTCGTGTTCCAGCTCGTCAAGCCGATGTTCGTGCGCGCCACGAGTCACGTACGCTTGCCCCGGGCCCCCGCGCTCGGCGCGCGTCAGCAGCGCGTGGCGATCTGGGTGCTGCTCGCGTTCGGCGCGGTGTTCCCGTTCCTCGGTTCGCGCGGTGCGATTGACGTGGCGACGCTCGCACTCATCTACGTGATTCTCGGCCTCGGCCTCAATATCGTGGTGGGTTTCGCGGGTCTGCTCGACCTCGGCTACGTGGGCTTCTACGCGGTGGGCGGCTATACGTATGCGCTGCTCAACCAGTACTTCGGCTTCACGTTCTGGGAGTGCCTGCCGCTCGCCGCGCTCGCCGCGGCCACCTTCGGTTTCGTGCTCGGCTTCCCGGTGCTGCGCCTGCGCGGCGACTATCTCGCCATCGTCACGCTCGGCTTCGGCGAGATCATCCGCCTGCTGCTCAACAACCTCACGAGCATCACAGGCGGCCCGGACGGCATCTCGAGCATTCCCAAGCCCACCGTGTTCGGCTTCGAAATGGCCCGCCACGCGAGCGTGGAAGGCGCGAAGACGTTCAACGAGCTGATCGGCATCGAGTACAGCGGCGAGCACATGGTGATCTTCCTGTACTTGCTCGCGCTCGTGCTGGTGGCGTTCACGCTGTTCGTCACGAGCCGCCTGCTGCGCATGCCGATGGGCCGCGCCTGGGAAGCGCTGCGTGAAGACGAGATCGCGTGCCGCTCGCTGGGTCTGAACCCCACGCGCATCAAGCTCTCGGCGTTCACGCTGGGCGCGTCGTTCGCGGGTCTCGCCGGTGCGTTCTTCGCGGCGCGCCAGGGGCTCGTGACGCCCGAGTCGTTCACCTTCATCGAGTCGGCGCTGATACTCGCCGTGGTGGTGCTGGGCGGCATGGGCTCGCAGCTGGGCGTCGTGCTCGCCGCCATCCTGCTCACGGTGCTGCCCGAAGTGGCGCGCGGCTTTGCCGAGTACCGCATGCTGATCTTCGGTCTGGTGATGGTGCTGATGATGATGTGGCGTCCGCAGGGCCTGTTGCCCGCGAGCCGTCCGCACGTGGAGTTGCCGCAATGAGCGCACAGGCGTTGTTGAAAGTAGCCGGCCTGCAGATGCGCTTCGGCGGTCTGCTGGCCGTGGACGGCATCGACTTCGACGTGCGTCCGAACGAAGTGTTCGCGATCATCGGGCCGAACGGCGCGGGCAAGACCACGGTGTTCAACTGCGTGGGCGGCTTCTACAAGCCCACGGCGGGCGACATCGTGCTCGAAGGCCATGCCATTACCGGCCAGCCGAGCCACCAGGTCGCGCGCCGCGGCCTCGTGCGCACGTTCCAGAACATTCGCCTCTTCAAGCAGCTGACGGTGCTGGAAAACCTCATGGTTGCCCAGCACCTGAAGGTCAACCGCAACATGCTGAGCGGCCTGTTCGCAACGCCCGCGTATCGCCGCGCCGAACGCGCCGCGCTCGAGCGCGCCGCCTACTGGCTCGAGCGCGTGGGCCTGAAGCAGGTCGCGAACCGCGAGGCGGGCACGCTGTCGTACGGCCATCAGCGCCGGCTCGAAATCGCGCGCTGCATGATTACCGATCCGCGTCTGTTGATGCTCGACGAACCCGCGGCGGGCCTGAACCCGCAGGAAAAGGTCGAGCTGCAGCAGATGGTCGATGGCTTGCGCAACGAGTTCGGAATCTCCGTACTCCTGATCGAACACGACATGAGCCTCGTGATGGGCGTGTCGGACCGCATCCTGGTGATGGAGCACGGCAAGCCGATCATGATCGGCAAACCCGACGAAGTGCGCAACGACCCGCGCGTGATCAAGGCCTATCTCGGAGAGGACTGATGCTGAAGCTGGAAAAGGTCCATACCCACTACGGCGCGGTGGAAGCGCTGGCGGGCGTGTCGATCGAAGTGAACAAGGGCGAGATCGTCACGCTGATCGGCAGCAACGGCGCCGGCAAAACCACGCTCATGATGACCGTGTGCGGCACGCCGCGCGCATCGGCTGGGAAAGTGACGTTCGAAGGCGAGGACATCACGCGCATGCCCACGCATGAAATCATGCGCAAGGGCATGGCGATTTCGCCGGAGGGCCGCCGCGTGTTCCCGAGCCTCACGGTGCTCGAAAATCTGCAGATGGGCGGCTTCTTCGCCTCGCAGCACGAGATCGATGCGGGCATCGAGCACGTGTTCAAGCTGTTTCCGCGCCTGAACCAGCGTGCGAAGCAGCGTGCGGGCACGATGTCGGGCGGCGAGCAGCAGATGCTCGCCATCGGCCGCGCGCTCATGAGCAAGCCGCGTTTGCTGCTGCTCGACGAGCCCACGCTCGGCCTCGCGCCGCTCGTGATCGCGCAGATCTTCGACATCATCCGCACGATTCGCGAAGAGGGCGTGACGGTGTTCCTCGTCGAGCAGAACGCGAACAAGGCGCTGCATGTGGCCGATCGCGGCTATGTGCTCGAAACCGGACGCGTGGTGCTCGCCGACAGCGCCGACAATCTGCTCGCCAACGACAACATCAAGCGCGCCTATCTGGGCGGTTGATCGCCGCGGACAAGACCGCGCTGCGGCCCGCGCCATCCGCGTTCATCGAACGCGGGATGCGCGGGCCGCTTCTTTTTGCGTCGACGAAATGTCGAATCAATCGCCGCGTGCAATCGCAAGCTGCGCGATCAAACGCATCAGCTCGGCCTGGCGGCGCGTGGTGGTTTTCGCGAACACGTGATGCAGATGCGTGCGCACGGTCGAGGGCAGCACCTGCAGCGCTTCGGCCACGTCTTTCGGGTTGAGGCCCTTGCCGACCTCGCAGGCCACGCGCGCTTCCGCGGGCGTGAGGCCGAACAGCGCGATGAGCCGCGTTTCCACGCCGCGCCGCGACGACTGCGGATCGATCACGATGAGCATGGCCGTGCCGGCGCGCGCGCCGTGGGCGAAGTAGTCGGCGTGACGGTGCTCGCCTAGCGGCGAAATGAGCGCTTGCAGCGGTTCGTCGGGTGGCTGGCGGGCGATCAGCATTGCGCCGCCGCTGCGCCCGCGCACGTCGCGCCCGGTCGCTCGCGCGATCAGTGAGCGCAACTGCTGGGTGGCGGCAGCGGTGGTGGCGCTGAGTGCGGCGTGTTCGGTGCGCAACCCGTTTGCGCGGGCGAGCTGCGCCGTGGCGGCGCGATTCGCGAACACGATGTGCGCGTCGCCGTCGACGATCAGCACGCCATGCGCGAGCGCGTCGAGTGCGTCCGCGGGGGCATTCGCGCTTTGATCGCGCGAGGCGAGGGTGCGGGCCGTGTGGCGCTGCACGCGCAAGGCATTGCGCAGATGCGGCAGCAGCGTGCGCAGCGCATCCAGTTCGTCTTCGCTATAGAAGCGCGTTTCATGGCGCAGCGCGCCGAGTACGGCAGCCATGTCGCCTTCGCGCAGCACGTTCGCGAAGGCCACCGTGTAGAAGCGCTGCGGGCGCACCCACTCCTGCACGAAGGCGCTGCGTTGCAGACTCCCCTGCGGGTGGATCATCGTGTCGGTGACGAGCGTGCCGGCGGCCCAGCGGCGCACCTGCGGCACGAGCGGATCGAAGCTCCCGTAGTGCTGCGCGTACGATTGGGCGAACGACGCGTCGATGCCGTCCCACTCGGCGAGCGAGAACGTGCTTTCGGGCGGCAGCATGGTGAGATTGACGTGTTGCGCGCTGATGCGCTGCGCAATGCGCGCGCACACATCGGGCCAGCGTTGCGCGTCGAAGCCGGCATCGTAGATCGCGTCGATCAGGCCGCCGGTATCATCCGGCTCGCCGTACCGCACGCGCGTGCTGTGTGCCACAGTATCGATAGCCGCGGCGTGTGCGGCCGTGGTGGGCCCCATGGTGGTCTCCGGGCTGAAATTTATTAACGGCAGAAGGCCTCAGGGCAGGCCGCGCGAGGTTACATATAGGGCCATGTGGCACTGCAGCGACGCGAGGGGGCGCTCAGGGCGCAAATCCACGTTTGCAAACGGCAGGCGGGAGGGGATGCACTGCAACATCCCGGGGTACCTATTCTGAATGAATAGACGATAAAACCTACGATTCGCTTTCGTCGGGCGAGATTTCGGGTTTCGTTACATCCGATGCATACCAGGTACTGGACAAGCGCGCCGCGCTCACGATAATTGAGCGTCCAAACAGGCGCGCCGCACGGGGAAAAGGCGGTGCGCGCCAGTGAAAGTCAGAGATAGCGGAGAGTCTTTGGATGTCTGAAGAGTACGAAGTGCATGGGCCGCACGACCACGCGGTCGAACACGCCGCGGCGGGCCATGGCGGGCACGGTGAGGGCGATCCGTTTCCGGGCCGCATGGCGGTGATGACGGCCATCCTCGCTTCGATTGGAGCGATCTTTGCCTATCAGAGCGGCAACAGCGAGAACCAGGCGCTCTATTACAAGAACGAAGCGGCGATCCGCAAGACCGAAGCCGCGAATCAATGGGCTTACTATCAGGCGAAGGGCGAGAAACAGAATCTGGCGGAGCTGGGCGCGCAACTCTCGGCGCTCGCGCCGAATTCGGACGCCGCGCAGAAGCGTTTCGCCGCCGACGCCGACCGCTATCGCCAGCAGAAGGAGCCGATCCGCGCCAAGGCCGAGGCGCTCGAAAAAATCGTCGAGCAGGACGATGCGCTGAGCGAGCACGTGCTGCACGGCCATCATCGCTGGGCTCAGGCCACGACGCTCATCCAGATCTCGATCGCGCTCACGGCGATTACGCTGCTCACGCGGCGGCGCTGGCTGCTCAATACGTCGGTGGGCGTCGCCATCGTCGGGGTGGGGCTGGGCGCGATGGCGTTCTTCGGCGGCTGAGCGCTCACCCGCCGCACACGATCGCCGTGAGCAGCAGCGGCACGACCGATTGCACGGTCGCGTCGCTGTTGGCTTCGCGCACGCGCGAGCGCACCTTTTCCGCGGGCGCGGACACGACCACGCCGTAGAGCGGCGAGGTGATCTCCTTGCCGGCGCCGCGCTTGAAGAGCGTGTCGTCGCGGTCGTAGCCGAGCACCACGTAGATGGGGAAGCCGAACGCGCTCAGGCGGGTGCCGCGCACGGGGCTGAACGCGTTGACCGAATTCGCTTCCACGCGGCTCGGCTGGGGATCGATGGATTTTTCGTCAATCAGCGACGAAATGAACGTGTGGGGATCGGACTTGCAGTCGAACTGCTGGTCGTGTGCGGCGGATTGCGTGGATTGCGCATGCGCGGCCACCGGGACCAGCAGGGCGGCAAAAGCGGCAAGGCCGCTCAGCGCGTTCCGCAGCGTGTTGGCCGGGAACGCGAGTATCACGGGAGTGTGGCGCTTGGTCATGGCTACGAGCAGCAATGCCGGGAGAAGACCGGTTGATTCCATTCGACAGCCGGACTTCGTTCGTGTTCAAAGCTTACGGCACATAAATTGCGCGGGCGGTGCGCCCGCGCACCTCCGCATACCGGATCGGGGCGGCTAGAGCATCGACTTCGCCTGGCTCAGGATCTTGTCGCAGACCTGCTTCGTGGCCTCCTCCTTGAGCCCGCCGCCCGTGAGGTCGAGCTTTTGTCCGTTGCCGGCCGTGAGGATGCCGCTCGTGCCCTGCGTATAGCCGCTATCCGTCGTGTTCGCGCCGCCGGGCAGCTTGCCGAGCAGCGAGTCCTTCACGTTGCTCGCGGCGTCGGCGTTGAGGTAATTGTTCTTGATGCAGTACTGCAGAACGCCGGTGACATTGCCGAGACTGTTCGAGGTGAGCGAGGGCGCCGATAGCGAGTTGCCGAGGCCGCCCAGATTGCCGAGCGCGCCCTGTGCCGAACCGCTGTTGCTGCCGCCTTGGTTGAGCAGGTTGCCGAGCTGCGCCTGTGCGGCGCCCCAGGGGGCGAGCAGCGCCACGGTCAGGGTGGCCATCAAGGCCGTGGCGACGCCCGGCGTGGCGACGCGCGGAACAGAGGTTTGCATACCCGAATCTCCGTGGTGGTCCAGTGCGCCCTTACTATAGACGGATTCGTTTACCCGGCTTCGCTACGTGACGCCGCACGAGCGTTCGGTTAGCGGCGGTGCAACCGGTGCGAAGTGCGACCGCCGGGTCTCGCGTGAAGGTTTCATGATGCGTCTGATGATTTCATCGCCATGTCATTTGTTGCGGGCACAACGACAGCGCTGCAGGAGCAAACCTGGCGTCCGCCGGGGCGGATGTGTCTTAAGTGGTATGCATGCGTTCGGAATTGTGTAGGGCACACAGCGTGTGCCGGCTACGCAACGATTGAACCTGTTACAAGTGTATCTGCGCTGTAAAACACTGCGTTTTCAGGCCTTTTTCGGCGATCTTCCCGGCTATTCAAGGTGGAGATTGTTTCTAACCGTAACACTTATTACGGCCCTCCTCATCGGCTGGTTTCAGGTGGTATGCTTCCTGCACAAATTCTCCCTTGCACGAGTGAGACCACGTGTATTGCGTCAATACAGTGAAAGAACGCACTGCCAGAGTGCGCATCGCGACGCAAATGAACACGTCATACAAGCATATGGTGCAACCGAGCTAGCCAAGGCGGGCAACAAGATCCGCAAGCCAGTGCTCCGTCACTGCAGCCCCGGTCCGGCTGCGTGGAGAACAGCATGAATTTCGAAGAACTGAGCGACGACGAGTGGATGCAGGTGTCTTCGCTCGTGTCAGATGAACCTCCAATCAGACTCAACCGGCGCGGCCGCCCTCGTGCCGAGCCGCGTGTCGTGGCCAATGCCGTCCTCTGGATTCTCACCACCGGTGAGTCGTGGTCGCGTTTGCCCGCGCGTTATCCGTCCGGGCCTACCTGCCGTCGTCGTTTCGAGGAATGGCACGGTAGCGGCACGCTGATCGAACTGGTCGAGCTGCTCTCGCAGCGCGGCCGCAAGTTCGTTTATGTGCCGCAGCCGGCGCAGGCCGATGCGCAACCCGTTGCAGTCGCAGTCGAAGAAGTCGCCGAGGACGATGGCCAGCCGGCCGTGTTCTGGAAGAGCCCCGAAGCCTGGCAGGCGCCCGCTGCGCTCGCCGACGCGCCGCTTGCCGATCCCATGGAAAGCATGATGCGTCAGCTCGCGGGCGGCGAACCGGCATTGCCCGTTTCGATCGACGCGCCTGTCGTGTCGGCCGCAACGAGTGCAACGACTGTTGCGAGTGCGACGCGTTCGCAAAACGATGCGCCGTTCGCGCCGTTCTCGCCTTCCCGCGTGAGCAAGCCCGTTGCGACTCGCGCGATGCCGCGCGATGCGTCGCATCGCAGCGCGCACCCGGCGGGCGGCGTGGTGCAGGTCGCGGAATGGCGCGGCTACACGATGAGCCTCACCGTGCAGCCCGTGCGCAACCGCATGTTCCGCGGCGCCGTGGAAATTCTCAAGGACGGCAAGCGCATCGAGCGCTCGGGCCTGATCGGGCCGCCGTTCCAGGATCGCGAATCGGCGCGCAATTTCGCCTTCGACTGGGCGCGTGAATGGCTCGATCGCGAAGGCATGGCCGAGTCCGCGTCCGGCGCTACGTGGCCGGGTTCGGCTCTCGCCAGGCATGCCGCGTCGAAGGGCGCTGCACAGAGCGCTTCGCAAACGGCGTTGCCCGCTGCCGCACCGCACGCTTCCATCCAGGCGCCAGGCGTGACGCGGGGCGATCCGTCCAATGCCGCCGCCGCACGCGCGTTGCCTGCGGCCGTGCCGGGCAGCGTGCGGCTCGCGCCGCTGCCAGCACCGGTGCAGCGTTACACGGCTACGGGCGCACTGCTCACGGGCAACGAAGCGCGCGAAGCCAATACGTCGTCGTCCGGCACTGCCGAGCGACGCACCGTCGGCACCACCGGAACGCGCTACCGCACGCTTTCGCGCTGATCCTGCAAGGCCGCGCGCATTGCGCGCGCGGCCTTCCTGCATTGCCTTTCCTGCTTGCTTCACTGCCTGCCGTACTGATCGTCGAGACGCACGATATCGTCTTCACCGAGATACGAGCCCGACTGCACCTCGATGATCTCGAGCGGCATCTTGCCGGGATTTTCCAGTCGATGCGACACGCCGAGCGGGATGTACGCTGACTCGTTTTCCGAAACGATGAAGCGTTCTTCCCCACGCGTGACGAGCGCGGTGCCGCGGACGACGACCCAATGCTCGGCGCGATGGTGGTGCATCTGCAGCGAGAGGCGTGCGCCCGGTTCGACCACGATCCGCTTGACCTGGAAGCGCTCGCCGCTGTCCACGCTGTCGTAGTGACCCCACGGGCGATGCACGAGGCGGTGCGCCACGGCTTCGGTGCGGCGTTCCTGCTTCAGGCGCTGCACGATCTTCTTGACGTCCTGGGCGCGCGAGCGGTCGGCGACGAGCAGGGCGTCCGGGGTCTCCACGACCACGAGGTCCCTGGTGCCGAGGCAGGCCACGAGCCGGCCGTCCGAATGCGCGAAGGTGTCGCTGGCGCCTTCGAACATCACGCGGCCGTGCGCGACGTTGCCTTCGTCGTCCTTGGGCGAAACCTGCCAGACGGTGTCCCATGAACCGAGGTCGGTCCAGCCGGCCATGAGCGGCACGACCACGCCGCTTGCGATCGTCGGGTCGCCGGCGAGCGGTTCCATCACGGCGTAGTCGATCGAGTTCGACGGCGAACGTGCGAACGCTTCGCTATCTACGCGGAAGAAGTCGCCGTCTGCCTTGCCGTGCTCGATCGATTCCGCGCATGCAGAGTAGATGGCTGGATGGAAATGGCGAATCGCCTTGAGCCATGTCGATGCGCGCACGATGAAAATGCCGCTGTTCCACCAGTAGCGCTGCGAAGCGACGTACTGCTGCGCCAGCTCGAAATAGGGCTTTTCGACGAAGCCGTTCAGACGCCGCGCGCCGTTGGGTTCGGCGTTCGCGAGCGGCTCGCCCACGTGAATGTAGCCATAGCCCACTTCGGGATGCGTGGGCACGATGCCCATCGTCACGATCTGGCCGTTCGCCGCATGACGCACGCCTTCTGCCACGGTGTTCTGGAAGGCTTCGAGGTCGGCAAGCGCGTGGTCGGCCGGCATCACCACGAGAATGCCGTCTTCCTGCTTCGCCACCACCGACATCGCGGCGATCGTGAGCGCGGGCGCCGTATCGCGGCCCACGGGTTCGAGAATCAGACGCGCCTGCTTGCCCGCGGCGCGAACCTGGTCGGCGGTGGTGAAACGATGTTCTTCATTGCAGACGATCAGCAACTCTTCTGCGAGCGTCACGCGCTCGGCGAGCGCATCGAGGCGGCCCGCGGTGTTGGCCAGCAGCGACTGCTCGCCAACGAGGTTGATCATCTGCTTCGGATATTGCTCGCGCGACAGTGGCCACAGCCGCGAGCCCGCGCCGCCCGCAAGCACCACAGGGCACACCTGCAATGCACTGCGCGTTTCGGCACGCGTCTGCGACGCGTTTGCCGATGCCGTAGCGGAACCCGTATCCGTCATCTCGCTCTCCTGAAAAAGGTATCGGTGATGCGATTTGTAGCATGCTTAAAATCGTCATAAATAGATTCGTAAAGAAGAAAACGGAAAATATTCGAATTAAATTTAAATCACGCTTCCGTCACAGCGAAATTCCGATAAAAAATTCAATAAAAATTCCGTTGCCGACCGCCGCAATTTCTTGTCGGAACCCAAAATCCGGCGACCAGGCAGGAAAAATCTGCCGGAATGACCGGGGTTGCGAGCCAGTATGGGTGTGTGTTTCGGCAATCTTTGCCGACAAAAGTCGCGAAAAATTGACCCGAAAGGGGCGAAACAATTGGAGATACTTTTGAGGCTTGCGGCCGGAATTTTTATCGCGCCTTATTAGGGTTTATTCGGATCAGAATTCGCGACGCCAGACGTTTTTCGCAGCGACGCAGTCCCAGAAACTTTTGAAGCGACCGGCCATGATTTGCAGCGCGTGGCCGCGTTTCATTTTTTAAACCCGAGGTGCCGGACATGCTCAGCGTTCTAGCCAGAATTTTCGACGTTGCCGCCATTGCCGCTGGAGCGCTGCTCGCGGCCGCCTTGCACCGTGGCCAGTTCGTGCCGCTCACCGACGCGGAGAGCGTGGCGCTCGCGTTCAACTGCGTGCTCGCGATCTGGATGTTCCCGGCGTTCGGGATCTACAAGTCGTGGCGCGGCAAGTCGCTCTACGCCCTCTTTGCCCGCGTGTGCGCCGCCTGGCTCGCCGTGGAGGGCACGGGCATCCTGCTGAGCTTCAGCCTGCACCGCGCCGATTCGCTCTCGCGCCTGTGGCTCGCGTACTGGGTCGTCGCCTCGGTGGCGCTCCTGATCGTCTCGAAGGCGCTCGTGCACATGGTGCTGCGTGGCATTCGCCGCGAGGGCTACAACCAGAAGGCCGTGGCGGTGGTGGGCGGCCCGCGCTACGGGCGCTTCCTGATCGAGCACATGCGTTTTCACCCGGAGGCGGGCTTTCACCCGGCCCTCGTGTTCGACGAGGACAGCGACGCGGACGGCGACGCGGCAATCGACGGCGTGCCCGTGGAGCGCAACCTCCAGGCGATGCTCGAATTCGTGCGCAAGAACGAGGTCCGCGAGCTGTGGCTCGCCTTGCCGATCACCAAGGAGCGCACGATCCATCGCATCGTGACGGCCTTGCGCAACGACTTCGTGAACATCCGTTTCATCCCGGACGTGCGCAGCCTGTCGTTCTTCAGCCAGCCCGTGGTCGACCTGCTCGGCGTGCCGGCCATCAATCTCGCGGCCTCGCCGGTCACGGATCTGCGCGTGCTGCCCAAGCGCTTGTTCGACATCGTGTTCGCGGGCGGCGTGCTGGTCGCGCTGGCGCCGCTGCTGGCGGTCATTGCGCTCGCCGTGAAGCTCACCTCGAAGGGTCCGGTGTTCTTCAAGCAGCGCCGCAAGGGGCTCGATGGCAACGAGTTCGAAATCTACAAGTTCCGCTCGATGAAGGTCCATGCGGAAGTCGCGGGGCAGATCACCCAGGCGCGCCGCAACGATCCGCGCGTGACGCGCGTGGGCGCGTTCCTGCGCCGCACGAGCCTCGACGAGCTGCCGCAGTTCATCAACGTGCTCAAGGGCGAGATGTCGGTGGTGGGTCCGCGCCCGCACGCGCTGGCCCACGACGACATCTACAAGGACCTCGTGCGCGGCTACATGGCGCGCTATCGGATCAAGCCGGGCATCACGGGCTGGGCGCAGGTCAACGGCTTTCGCGGCGAGACCGATCGCGTGGAAAAGATGCGCGACCGCGTGCGCTTCGATCTGCACTACATGCAGCACTGGAGCTTCGCGCTCGACCTGCGCATCGTGGCGATGACCATGTGGAAGGGCTTCGCAGGCCAGAACGCATATTGAGGCGAAGCGAGTGCGCGCGATGCAGATGTGCGCAACGTTTCGCGTGACATGAAGAATCAATCACTTTTGAGGTGGGCATGAATCTGACGATCATTGGCAGCGGTTATGTGGGTCTCGTGACGGGCGCCTGTCTTGCCGACATTGGCAACGACGTGTTTTGCCTCGACGTCGACGAACGCAAGATCGACCTGCTCAATCAGGGCATCGTGCCGATTCACGAGCCGGGCCTGAAGGAAATCATCGAGCGCAACGTGCGCTCGCGCCGGCTGAAGTTCTCGACCGACGTGGAAGCGGCGGTCGCGCACGGCGACGTGCAGTTCATCGCCGTGGGCACGCCGCCTGACGAAGACGGCTCCGCCGACCTGCAATACGTGCTGGCGGCCGCGCGCAACATCGGCCGCCACATGACCGGTTTCAAGGTGGTGGTGGACAAGTCCACGGTGCCGGTCGGCACGGCCGCGCTCGTGCACGATGCGATCGCCTCCGAACTGCGCAAGCGCGGCGAGAGCCACATGTTCTCGGTGGTCTCGAACCCCGAGTTCCTCAAGGAAGGCGCGGCAGTCGAGGACTTCGCGCGGCCCGACCGCATCGTGCTGGGCTGCAACGACGACGTGCCCGGCGAGCGCGCGAAAGAGGTGATGAAGCGGCTCTATGCGCCGTTCAACCGCAATCACGAGCGCACGCTCTACATGGACGTGCATTCGGCCGAATTCACCAAGTACGCGGCCAATGCCATGCTCGCCACGCGCATTTCGTTCATGAACGAACTCGCGAATCTCGCCGACCGCGTGGGCGCCGATATCGAGGCCGTGCGCCGCGGCGTGGGCTCGGACCCGCGCATCGGCTACGACTTTCTCTATGCGGGCTGCGGCTACGGCGGCTCGTGCTTCCCGAAAGATGTGAAGGCGCTCATGCGCACTGCCGAGGATTTCGGCGAGCCGCTGCAGATCCTGCGCGCCGTGGAGTCCGTCAATGAAGCGCAGAAGCAGGTGCTCGCACAGAAGATCGTTACGCGCTTCGGCTCCGACCTCACGGGCCGCACGTTCGGCGTCTGGGGGCTCGCGTTCAAGCCGAACACCGACGACATGCGCGAGGCGCCGAGCCGCACGCTCATCGCCGAACTGCTCGCGCGCGGCGCCACGGTCAAGGCTTACGACCCGGTCGCGACCGCCGAGGCGCAGCGCGTACTCGCGCTCGATCTCGCGCACGCGCCGGAACATCAGGCGCGGCTGTCGTTCGTGAACGACGCGATGGAGGCCGCAAGCGAAGCCGATGCCGTGGTGGTCGCCACCGAATGGAAGGTCTTCAAGGCGCCCGATTTCGAAACGCTCAAGTCGCAGCTGAAGATGCCGATCGTGTTCGACGGCCGCAATCTGTACGAGCCGTCGGCGCTGCAGGAACTTGGCATCGAGTACCACGCCGTGGGCCGCGCCAGCGCGACCCAGGCGAGCCGCGCGCGCGCCGAAACCGCCGCGACGCAGGCGCTGGCCTGAGCGTTGCCGGGCTTCGTGCATAGCGTCATGTAAAGGAAGGGAGTCACGCGATCATGATCAAGAACGTGCTCATCGTCTGCCACGCCAACGTCTGCCGCTCGCCGGCGGCGGAGCAGCTCTTTCGCGAGCGTCTGAGCGAGCAGACAGGCTCACGGCCGGAATCGTTTCAATCGGCGGGCCTGCGTGCGCGCGATGGCGACGACATGGACCCCGTGATGCAGTGGCTCCTTGCCGAGCGCGGCGTGAAGGTCGGCGGCCACCAGTCGCGCCGCCTCACCAGCCGCCTCGTGCGCTCGGCGGACCTCGTGCTCGTGACCGAGCGCCGCCAGGTCGCCGCGGTCGAGCGCATTGAACCCACCGCGCGCGGCAAGGTGTACGCGCTCGGTAATTGGGAGAACTCTGATGTCAGCGATCCGCATGGGCTCCATGAGTCCGCGTATCGCCAGAGTCTTGAATTGATGGATCGTATGGTTAAGGGATGGTTGAGCCGAATATGCCAATGACAAAACTGAAACTGACGGCTGTGGTCGCGTTGAGCGTCTTCGTTTCCGCGTGCGCGACGGCGCCCGGCAATTATCTCGACACGTCGAGCCTGAAAGAACAGCCGAACAACCAGCCGCAGCAGCAATTCAACGTGACGCTCATCACGCAGCAAGTCGTGCTGCAGCAGGCGCAAGCGGCCGCAGCCCAGCCGAAGGCGCCGCTGCCGCCCTCGAAGTTCTCGAGCGCTGCCGACTACACCTATCACATCGCGCCGCAGGACATTCTCGGCGTGACCGTGTTCGATCACCCCGAGCTGTCGACGCCGCAGGGCTCGACGTTCTCCACGGGCGGCAACACGACGCAGACGGTGGGGCAGGCGCTCACGCAGCCGTATACCAACGCGCTGCCGGGCCAGGCCGACCCGTACGGACAGACCGTGGCCAAGGACGGCACGATCTTCTTCCCGTTCGTGGGCCGCATCATGGCTGCGGGCAAGACGCCCGGCCAGATCCGCGACCAGCTCGCGTCCGGCCTCGGCCCTTACGTGAAGAACCCGCAGGTGGACGTGCGCGTGCTCGCGTACCGCAGCCAGAAGGTGCAGATCACGGGCGACGTGAAGACGCCGGGCCCGCTCTCGATGAGCGACGTGCCGCTCACGCTGGTGGACGCCATCACGCGCTCGGGCGGCACGACCGACAACGCCGACATCAACCGCGTGCGCCTCACGCGCAACGGCAAGCTGTACATCCTCGATGCGAACCGCATGCTCGACGGCGGCGATTCGACTCAGAACGTGCTGCTGCAGGACGGCGACGTCATCAATATTCCGGATCGTTCGGACAGCAGAATTTTCGTGATGGGCGAAGTGAAGACGCCGCTGCAGACGAACCTGATTCGCGGCGACCTCACGATCGCCGACGCGCTCACCCAGGCGGGCGGCATTCTCGATACCGACGCGAACCCGCGCCAGATCTTCGTGATGCGTGGCATGAAGGACAACCCAACGCAGCCCGAGATCTACCGTCTCGACATGACCAAGCCCGACGCGATCATGCTTTCGTCGCAGTTCCAGCTCAAGCCGCTGGATGTGGTGTACGTGGGCACGGCCGCTTCGACGACCTTCAACCGTGTGTTGCAGCAGGTGCTGCCGACCATCCAGACCGTCTTCTATCTGAAGCAGATCGCGAAGTAACAGCGTGATCGAAGCGCTTCGAAAGAAGATGCAGGAGCAACACTTAAACAACGGGATTGAATCGTGACCATACAAGCCAATAGCCAGGCGGCCCCGGCGGCCCGCACCGAGGAAGAGGACGTCGTCCTCGGCCAGTTGCTGCGCGTCATCATCGACGACATCGGTTGGCTCATCGCGATCGCGGCGGCGGTGATCGCCATGGCCGTGTTCTACTGCTTCATCGCCAAGCCGGTCTACACGGCGGACACCCAGGTTCGCGTGGAGCCTTCCGACTACACGTCGCAGGCCCTCACGCAAACGCAAACCGGCGCGAACATCAGCTCGGGATCGTCGACGGGCAGTCTGCCCACCGACGCCGAGATCCAGATGATCAAGAGCCGCAGCGTGGTCGAGCCGGTGGTGAAGCAGTTCAAGCTGAACACCACCGTCACGCCGGTCATGCTGCCGCTGATCGGCAGCCTGTCCGCGCGTCTCGCGACGCCGGGCACGCCCGCGCGTCCGTGGTTCGGGTTGAGCAACTGGCTCAGCAACTTTGCCTGGGGCGGCGAAGTCATCAACATCGACTCGATCGAGGTTACGCCCGAGCTCGAAGGCAAGAAGCTCACGCTCACCGCGCTCGACAACGACCGCTACGTCGTTTCGACGCCGGACGGCGCGCGCCTGCTCGAAGGCACCGTCGGCCAGGTCGAGCAGGGCGGCGGCGTCAAGCTGCTCGTCAACAAGCTCGTTGCGCGTCCGGGCACCCGCTTCAAGGTCGTGCGCCTGAATGACCTCGACGCGATCAGCGGCTTCCAGAACGCGATCCAGGTCCAGGAGCAGGGCAAGCAAACGGGCGTGATAGACATCTCGCTCGAAGACAACGACCCCGAGCACGCGGCGGCCATTGCGAACGCGGTGGCGCAGTCGTACCTGCGCGAGCACGTGGCGACCAAGCAGGCCGACGCGAGCAAGATGCTCGACTTCCTGCGCAGCGAACAGCCGCGCCTGAAGTCGGATCTCGAGAACGCAGAAGCGGCGCTCACGGCTTACCAGAGCAAGTCCGGATCGATCAACGCAAGCGACGAAGCGAAGATCTATCTCGACGGCAGCGTGCAGTACGAGCAGCAGATCTCGGCGCTGCAACTGCAGATCGCCTCGCTCCAGCAGCGCTTCGGCGACCAGCACCCGGTGCTGGTCGCGGCGCGCCAGCAGCTCGCGCAGCTGCAGGGCGAGCGTGCGAAGTACGACACGAAGTTCCGCGACCTGCCGGCCACGGAAGTGAAGGCCGTGCAGCTGCAGCGTGACGCGAAGGTGGCCGAGGACATCTACGTGCTGCTGCTCAACCGCATCCAGGAGCTTTCGGTGCAGCGCGTGGGCACGGGCGGCAACGTGCATATCGTCGATCCGGCCCTGCGCCCCGGCAACCCGTCGAAGCCCAAGAAGCTGCTGATCGTCTCGGCGGCGTCGCTGCTCGGCGTCATTCTCGGCACGGGCTTCGTGCTCATGCGCCGCAACATGTTCAAGGGCATCGTCGATCCGGATCAGATCGAGCGCTCGTTCCAGCTGCCCGTGTACGGTCTCGTGCCGCTTTCGCAGGAGCAGCTGGCGCTCGAAAAGCGCGCCCCGGTGCGCGGCGGCACGCGTCTGCGTGAAGTGCTCGCGAACTCGCGCCCGAAGGACCTCACGGTCGAAAGCCTGCGTAGCCTGCGCACCTCGCTGCAGTTCAGCGTGATGGACGCGCGCAATCGCGTCGTCATGCTGACGGGTTCGGTGCCGGGCGTGGGCAAGAGCTTCCTGACCGCGAACCTCGCCGTGCTGCTCGCGCATTCGGGCAAGCGCGTGCTGATGATCGACGGCGACATGCGCCGCGGCGCGCTCGAGCGCCATCTGGGCGGCCCCCAGGAAAACGGCTTCTCCGAGCTGCTCTCGGGGCAGATTTCGCTGGACGAGGCAATTCGCGCGACCGAAGTGGACAACCTGCACTTCATGTCGTGCGGCCGCCGTCCGCCCAACCCGTCCGAGCTGCTGATGTCGCCGCGTCTGGGCCAGTACCTCGAAGGCCTGTCGAACCGCTACGACGTGCTGCTCATCGACACGCCGCCGGTACTTGCCGTGACCGACGCCGCCATCATCGGCGGCCATGCGGGCTCGACGTTCCTCGTGCTGCGTTCGGGCATGCACACCGAAGGCGAAATCGCCGACGCGCTCAAGCGTCTGCGCAATGCCGGCGTGCGGGTGCAGGGCGGCGTGTTCAACGGCGTGCCGGCGCGTACGCGCGGCAACTACGGCTATGGCTACGCGAACGTGCGCGAGTACCTGAGCGCATGACGCAAACGCCCCCATCAAGCACAGCAAAGGAGAACTCGCGATGAAAGTGACCGTGCTCGTGCCGACCTATCGGCGTCCCGACGATCTGTCGCGCTGTCTTTCGGCGCTGCTGCGCCAGCAGCGCGCGCCCGATGAGATCGTGGTGGTGGCGCGCGCCGACGATGAGGCGACGCACGCGTGCCTCGCCGAACACGTCACGCCCCGCGTGCTCAACGTGGCAGTGGCCATCGTCGAGGAGCCGGGGCAGGTGGCGGCGCTCAATCGTGGCATCGAGGCCGCGACGGGCGACGTGATCGCCATTACTGACGACGACGCCGCGCCGCGCGCCGATTGGGTCGCGCGCATCGGGGCGGCCTTCGAGGCCGACCCGAAGCTCGGCGCGCTGGGCGGCCGCGACTGGGTGCACGAAGGCGGCCGCATGATCGACGGCGAGCGCACGCTCGTGGGCAAGCTGCAGCGCTCGGGCCGCATCATCGGCAACCATCATCTGGGCGCGGGCGGCGCGCGCGAAGTCGATCTGCTCAAGGGCGCGAACATGAGCTATCGGCGCGCCGCGATCGGCGACCTGCGCTTCGACCGCCGCCTGCGCGGCACCGGCGCGCAAACGCATAACGACATGGCGTTCAGCATGAGCGTTAAGCGCTCGGGCTGGAAGCTCGTGTACGACCCGCTCGTGGCCGTCGACCATTACCCCGCGCCGCGCCCGGGCGAAGACCCGCGCAACGCGCAGACGCTCGCCTCGATCCGCAACGCAGCCTACAACCTGCATCTGATCCTGCTCGGCCATCTCACGCCGCTGCGCCGCGAAACCGCCTGGTGGTGGTACGCGCTCGTCGGTACGCGCGTGTATCCGGGCCTCGTGCACACGGGCCTGAGCGCCGTGCGCGGCGATTCCGCGGGCGCGGCGTTCGCACGCTGGCGCGCGGTGCGCGGCGGCGCACGAGAGGCGCGCCGCGCGCTCGTTTGAGCGGCGCGGCCAACGACTACACGGAGGACCCCGAATGAGCGGTACGCAAGTCCACGTCCACCTTTTCTATGGCGCCGATCCGCGCCGCTATCGCAAAGGCGAGAACATCGGCAGCCTGTACGGTTACCATCACGCGGAATCTGCGGAATTCGCCCTCAATTACGCGCAGGACGCGAGCGAGAGCACGCCCATGCGCTTCATGCGGCGCGCGCTGAAGGCCGCGGCCGGTTTCGACTTCATTCACGCCTGGCGCAATCGCCGCGCCATTCTGCAATCGGACGTCATCTGGACGCATACCGAGCAGGAGCATCTGGCCGTGGCGCTGGTGCTGCTGATGAACGCGAAGAAGGGCGGCGCGCGCCCGCTGCTGCTGGCGCAAAGCGTGTGGCTGCTCGACCGCTGGCCCGGCTACGGCGCGCTGCGCCGTGCGATTTACAAGCGCCTTCTCAAGCGTGCCGATCTACTCACCACGCTCGCGAGCGAGAACGCCGCGCTGTGCAGCGAGTATTTCGGGCGCGAGGCGCGCCACGTGCTCTACGGGCTCAATACCAGCGATTTTCCGCTGCGTCCGCCTTCGGAGTGGACGCCGCATACGCCCGTGCGCGTTGCCGCGATCGGCAACGATCGCGACCGCGACTGGACCACGCTCGTCAGCGCGCTCGGCAACGATTCGCGCTACCAGGTGCGCATCGCCACGCGCCGGCGCATGCCGGCCTCAGCGCGCGCGGACAACGTCGAAATCGTGCGCGTGTCCGGCATCAAGCAACAGCATGCGCTGTATGACTGGGCGGACATCATCGTCGTGCCGCTGCGTCCCAACACGCACGCTTCGGGTATCACGGTGATGCTGGAAGCCGCGGCGCTCGGCAAGCCGATGATCGCGACGAAGGTCGGTGCGCTCGAAGACTACTTCGACGACAAGGCCGCCTCGTACGTCGAGCCGTTCAACGCCCAGCAGCTGCGCGACGCGGCGAATGCGCTCGTGGCCGACCCGGCGCGGGCGCTCGCCCAGGCGCGGGAAGCCTGCGAACAGCTGCGCACGCGCGATCTCACGACTGAGCACTTCGCGCGGCAGCACGCGCAGCTCACGCGCGAGATGCTGCACGAGCGCGACGCGCGCAACGGCAAGTCGGTCGCGAGCGAACCCCAAGGCCGGGGCGTCGCTGCGCGCGGGATGTGATCATGGACGTCACGACCGCTATCCCCGCACCCGCGCCGGCGGGCCAGCCGGGCCGCCGCCGCGGCGGCCTGCGCGGCCTGTTCAGCCGCGATACGCTGCCGCCGTTCGCGCTGTGGGTATTGACGGCGCTGCTGATCGGCGCGCACCAGGGCACCGTGCTGACGCTGGCGTTTCCCGTGCTGTCGATCGCGGTGGGGTTCTGGCTCTACTTCGTGAACCCGGTGCGCTATATCGGCTTCATGTGGTGGCTGTGGTTCCTGAGCCCCGAAGTGCGGCGCCTCGCCGACTACGGCAAGGGCGGCTTCACGCCGACCAGTCTCATTCAGGTCGCGCCGCTCGCCGTCACGATGATCAGCGGCATTTCGCTGCTGCGCTACTACCCGATCCTCGGGCAGCGGCGCGGTCTGCCGCTCCTGCTCGCGCTGCTCGGCATCGGCTATGGGTTCGTGGTGGGCGTGGTGGGGAGCGGCCCGGCCGCGGCCGTCTATGACCTTGCCAACTGGATCTATCCGTTCCTGATCGGCTTTCACATCATGGTGCTCACGCGCCAGTATCCCGAGTGCAGCAAGACCATCATCAACACCTTCATCTACGGCATGCTCGTGATGGGCGCGTATGGTCTCGTGCAGTTCTTCATCATGCCGCCGTGGGATGCGATGTGGATGATCGGCTCGGACATGAACTCGCAGGGCGACCCCGTGCCGCTCGGCGTGCGTGTGTTCAGCACGATGAACTCGTCGGGTCCGTTCGCGTTCGCGATGATGGGCGCGATGGTGTTCGTGATGGCCGCGAAGCATCGGGTGCGCTGGATCGCGGCGGCGTTCGGCTTCTTCTCGTTCGCGCTCTCGCTGGTGCGCTCCACCTGGGGCGGCTGGGCGATCGCCATGGTGATCCAGCTGATGAAGTCGAGCAACAAGGTGCGCATTCGCATCATCGTCAGCGCGATCGTGCTGGCGGGCGTGTGCGTGCCATTGCTCACGTTCGGTCCCGTGGCGGACCGCATGCAGCAGCGTCTGAATACGCTCGTGAACCTGAAGGACGACCAGAGCTACGAGGCGCGTAACCAGTTCTATGCCGACTTCGCGAAGAAGGCCTTCACCGACGTGACGGGCGAGGGCCTCGGCGCCACCGGCGCATCGACCAAGCTCTCCAGCAACAACGGCCAGCTCGGCCAGTACGGCAGCTTCGACAGCGGCGTGATGAACATTCCGTTCGTGCTGGGCTGGCCCGGCACGCTGCTCTACATGTCGGGCGTGCTGTGGCTGCTCGTGCGCGCGGTGCGCGTGTCGATGCGTTTTCCCGAGGACCGCTACGTGTGCGCGTGCCTGAGCCTCGCGGTATCGATCTTCGCCATGCTCGTTTTCACCAACTCGCTCGTGGGCACCGGCGGCCTGCTGCTCTTTTCGAGCGTGTTTTCCATTCTCAGCGCGGGGCATTGGGCGAAGCTGCAACGCCAGGCCCTTACCACGGAGGTCTCCGATTGAGAGTCGCAATCGTCACGCATGTCGTGCGCCACAATGACGGCCAGGGCCGCGTCAATCATGAAATCGCGCGCGCCGCGCTCGACGAAGGGTTCGAGGTGACGCTGGTCGCCTCTCATGTCGCGCCCGAGCTGCTTGCCCATCCCAAGGTGAAATGGGTGAATGTGCAACCTTCGCGCGCATGGCCCACCAACCTGCTGCGCCAGCAGGTATTCGCGGTGAAGAGCGCGCTGTGGCTGCGCCGCAACCGGCGCGCATACGATGTGCTCCATGTGAACGGCTTCATCACCTGGGCGCACGCCGACGTCAACACCGCGCACTTCGTGCACGGCGGCTGGGCGCGCAGCAAGTATTACCCGTTCGGACTCACGCGCGGCGTGTGGTCCGCTTACCAGTTCGTCTACACGCGCGCCAATGCGGTGCTGGAGCGCTGGGCGTACCGGCGCTCGCGCGTGATCGCGGCGGTTTCGCGCAAGGTCGCCGACGAAATTCGCGCGTCGGGCGGCAACCCTGTCGAGCGGCTCGACGTGATCTACAACGGCGTGGACACGCGCGGCTTCTCGGCCGCGAGCGCGGACCGCGCGAAGTTCTCGCTGCCCGCCGACGCGTTCCTGCTGCTGTTCGTGGGCGATCTGCGCACGCCGCGCAAGAACCTCGGCACGGTGCTGCACGCCATGAAGCAGATGCCCGAACACGTGCATCTCGCCGTGGCAGGCTACCTGCCGGGCAGCCCGTATCCCGATCTCGCGCGCGAGCTGGGCATCGAGAAGCGGGTGCACTTTCTCGGCCTCGTGCGCGAGATGCCCACGCTCATGCGCTCCGTCGATACCTACGTGTTTCCTTCGCGCTACGAAGCAATGAGCCTTTCGCTGCTCGAAGCGATGGCGGCGGGCTTGCCCGTCGTCACCGCGCGCACGGCCGGCGGCGCAGAAATCATCACGGCCGATTGCGGCATCGTGCTCGAAGACCCCGACGACGTGCCGGCGCTCGCCAACGCGGTGAAGACGCTCGCCGCCGACACGCCGCGCCGCCTCGCGATGGGCGAGGCCGCGGCGGAACTGGCCACGCAGTTCGGCTGGGCGCGCATGGCCGCGCAATACATCGCGCTCTACCGGCAACTGGCCGGCGACGCGAGCGAGGCCGTACGCCGCGAAGAACCCGCGTTCGCTGCTGCGACGCTGCCGGGCGGTCAATCGCTCCAGCGCGCAGAAACCCCCTGATAACCGCATACATGCAGAATAAGGACACGCGATGACCACACAATCCATTCAATCGCTGCAGATCGGCATGCACTGGTTTCCCGAGCGCGCAGGCGGCCTCGATCGCATGTACTACTCGCTCGTCGGCGCTTTGCCCGGTGCGGGCGTGCGCGTGCGCGGCGTCGTGGCCGGCTCGCCCAAGGTGGCCCAGGACAGCGGCGGCGCGATTCACGGCTTCGGCTCCGCTTCGCGCTCGCTGCCGTTTCGCCTGATGGACGCGCGCCGGGCGCTGCGCAGCGAGATTCGCCGCCACCGTCCCGACGTGATTTCCTCGCACTTCGCGCTTTACACCTTCCCCGGGCTCGACGTTACGCGCGGCATTCCGCAGGTCTCGCACTTCCAGGGACCGTGGGCCGACGAAAGTTTCGTGGAAGGCGCGGCGACGCTGAGCCAGCGCATCAAGCACTCGCTGGAGCAGTCGGTGTATGAGCGCTCCTCGCGGCTCATCGTGCTCTCGAAGGCGTTCGGCGACATTCTCACGCGCCGCTATGGTATCTCGCCCGAGCGCGTGCGTATCGTGCCGGGCTGCGTGGATACGGCGCATTTCGACCCGGCCTGCACGGCGGCGGAAGCGCGCCTGAAGCTCCAGTTGCCGCAAGGCCGCCCGATCATCCTCGCTGTGCGCCGCCTCGTGCGCCGCATGGGCCTCGAAGATCTGATCGACGCGATCAAGATGGTGAAGCAGCGCCACCCGGACGTCCTCCTGCTGATCGCGGGTCGAGGCCGTCTGGAGTCCGAACTTCAGCAGCGTATCGACGAAGCCGGGTTGGCCGACAACGTGAAGCTGCTCGGCTTCGTGCCCGACGCGCACCTGCCTGCGCTCTATCGCGCGGCGACGCTGAGCGTGGTGCCGACGGTCGCGCTGGAGGGCTTCGGCCTGATCACGGTGGAGTCGCTTTCCGCGGGCACGCCGGTTCTGGTGACGCCGGTGGGCGGGCTGCCCGAGGCGGTGGCGGGTCTGTCACAAGACCTCGTGCTGCCGAGCACGGGCGCGAACGCGATTGCCGATGGCATCGACGGCGCGCTCTCGGGCCGCATCAAGCTGCCGGATGAAGAGGCATGCAAGGCGTATGCGCGCGAACACTTCGATAACGCCGTGATCGCGAAGCGCGTGGCCAGTGTCTACGCGGAAGCGATCGCCGTGCACTGAAAGCGGGTCGATCGACCCAAAGAAAACCGCCGCTCGGGAGAGCGGCGGTTTATTTATAGAACAGAGCAAGCGAGCAGGGCGCTATTGCGTTTCGGGCACACGTTCGCGCGCTTCTTCGTACATCCAGCGCAAGGTTTCTTCGAGGTGCTTGCGCGAGCTGTCGCCGACGATGGAACGCAGCTTCGCGTTCGACCCGATCAGCTGACGCACTTCGTTGGCGCGGACGAAACGCGGATCGACGTTCACCTCGATCTCGTAGCCGGCGATGCGCGCGAGCATGTCGAGCAGCGCGCCGAGCGTCTGGCCGGTGCCCGAGCAAACGTTGACGATGGCGCCACGCGGCGCGACTTCGACGAGCCGCGCGTAGGCGTTCACCACGTCGCGCACATCGGAGAAGTCGCGGGCCACGTGGAGGTTGCCGAGCGAAATCTGCTTGTCGCCGCGTGCGTAGTGATCGACGATCTTCGGAATCAGGAAGTCCGGCGACTGGCCCACGCCCGTGTAGTTGAACGGGCGCGCGATGATGATCGGCAATCGCGCCTGGAAGCGCCTCGCGACGTATTCCATCGCGAGCTTGCTGACCGCGTAGTCGTTGGCGGGCTGGGGCTCGACATGCTCGTCGATCACGCCGTTGGTGGCGTTGCCGTAGACGTTCGCGCTGCTGGCCAGCAAGACGGCGCGCGGCACGTGCTTCTGCTGCGCGAGCGCCTCGAGCAGATTGCGCGTGCCGACGACGTTCACGACGTAGGTGCGCGCCACGTCGCTGTCGGCCACGTGGGCCACTGCGGCGAGATGCACGACCACGTCGGGCTGCACGGTTTCGAGCGCGTGGGCGATCGCCGCGCGGTCGAGCAAGTCCGCTTCGATGGCGGTGGCGCCGAACGGGAAGGCTTCCGCGTCCAGCGATTCGCCCGTCCGCACGGTGCCCCACACGCGGTAGCCGTCCGCCGCGAGGCGGGCGGCCATATAGCGGCCCGTAAAGCCGCCAATGCCCGTGATGAGCGCGCGCGGACGGCTAGCGGGATCAGAATGTGTCATGGCGTTCGTTGCGCGCAAGGTCGGCCGTGACCATCATCTGGCAGAGCTGCTCGAGCGAAGTCTGCGGCTTCCAGCCGAGCTTCTCCTGCGCCTTGGTCGCGTCGCCAATCAGCAGGTCGACTTCGGCGGGGCGGTAGTAGCGCGGGCTCACGCGCACGAGCGTGCGGCCCGTGGCGACGCAGATGCCGGTTTCGCGCTCGCCCTTGCCCGACCATTCGAGCTGGAAACCGGCGGCGGCGAAGGCCATCTTCACGAAGTCGCGCACGGTTTCGGTGCGGCCGGTGGCGAGCACGTAGGTGTCGGGCTCGTCGGCCTGCAGCATGCGCCACATGCCTTCGACGTACTCGGAGGCGTAGCCCCAGTCGCGCTTGGCGTCGAGGTTGCCGAGTTCGAGCATGTTCAGCTTGCCGAGCTTGATCTTGGCGACGCTGTCAGTGATCTTGCGCGTGACGAACTCGCGCCCGCGCAGCGGCGACTCGTGGTTGAAGAGAATGCCGCTCGTCGCGAAGATGTCGTAGGACTCGCGGTAGTTGACGGTGGACCAGTGCGCGAACAGCTTGGCCACGCCATAGGGGCTGCGCGGATAGAACGGCGTGTCCTCGCATTGCGGAATAGCCTGGACCTTGCCGAACATTTCGGAGGTCGAAGCCTGATAGAAGCGCGTCTTCGGATTCACGACGCGAATCGCTTCGAGCATGTTCAGCACACCGATGCCGGTGACTTCGGCGGTCGTGGCGGGCTGGTCGAACGACACGCCCACGAAGCTCTGGGCGGCGAGGTTGTAGACCTCTTGCGCCTGGGCGCGTTCGACGAGGCGCAGGGTCGAGCCCGCGTCCGTGAGATCGTGTTCGACGAGATCGAGCGATGGATGGTCGAGGATCCCCAGCTCGTTCATGCGCCAGAAATTGACGGAGCTGGTGCGGCGATACGTGCCGGTGACGTTGTAGCCCTTGTCGAGCAGAAGGCGCGTGAGGTAGGCGCCGTCCTGGCCGGAAACACCGGTGATGATCGCTTTGCGACGTTCGTTCATGTGATGTGCCTTTGAAGTGTCGAACGGGATTCGGGAATTACGATTGCGGGCTCGACTGGCTCACGCGTGCGGTGAGGTCGACCGGCTCAGCCGCTGGGCGGCGGCGCGGGCCGCGTGTGAGGCGGCGCTCGAAGAGGAACCAGCTCGCGCTGGCATAAGCGAGCGTGAGTACGAGCGCAATCGCGGCGCTCTTGATGCGGCCGTAATGGAGCGGCCACACGGCATAGAGAATCGTGAGGTGAATGAGATAGATCGTGTAGCTGATCGTGCCGACATACACGAGCACCGGGTTGGACAGCAGGCGCCGCACGATGCCTTTCGACTGCAGCGCGAACACGACGATGGAGGTGCAGAGCACGAGCGAAACGCTATAGAGCATGGCGTTCGAGAGCGGCGTGTTCATGCCTCGAAAGCGCGGGTAGTGCAGGTGCAGCCAGGCCAGCACGCCGAGCGCCGCGAAGAAAAGCACGGCGGCGGGCCACTTGAAGGGCTCGAGCGCATTGCGGTCGCGGCGCACGAGCACGGCGAGCAGCGCGCCGGCGGCCAGCAGGTCCATGCGGAACGGCGTGAGGTAGTAGATCGGCCAGTACGAGTCGAACCACGGCGTCGCGACGGCGCGCAGCACGGGCACGACAAAGATGAGCGCGGCCGCCACCACGGCCATGAGCCGTTGCGGCAGGAGCAGCACGACAAAGGGCCACACGATGTAGAACTGCTCTTCGACGGCGAGCGACCAGAGAATGTTGAGGCTGTCGTGCCCGCTCTGGCCGAGTGCGTCGCCGATATTGGTGGCGAAGAATGCGTACCACGGCCAGTAGTGCGCCCAGCCAAAGCCGAACAGCAGCGACGAAACGATGAGCAGCAGCAGGTAGGGCGGCAGGATGCGGCGCACGCGGCGCGCATAGAAGTAGCTGAAATACGATTGCCCGCGCGCCTTGCGCTCGAGCAGGATGCCGGTGATGAGAAAGCCGCTCAGCACGAAGAACAGGTCGACGCCCATCCACAGCGGCGCGCGCAACGCGTGCTGCGCGAACACGGCGAGCACGGCGAAGGCACGCAGACCGTCCAGCTGGACGATACGGTGGGAATGGTCGGCGAGGCCTTGTTGACTGACGGGGCGGCTTACGGTCATCGGTTCTCCGGTGGGTTCATGCATGCGCGATTGCTTCGCGGTTCATTCTAGAAAGAATTAAATGTTCAAAAAGCCGAAATATATTGATTCCGGATTTTTGAATTTAAATGCGTTGATTTGCGCGATATGAAATGCGCATTGCCGTATGGAAATCGGGGTTGGTTGCGTCAAAAACCTTGTCGCACGGGCTTTCCGGCGTGCTATCGGCGTTTGGGAATTTATTTCCGGATGGCTCGGAAGCGGGTCATAAATACTGAATTTTTTTGAATTATTTTCCCTTTTTTGGAGGCGATTTTTCACACGGTTTGTACGGCATGATCCTGGCAGATTGCCGTCATCAGACCGGAGGAATTTGCCTTGCCGTTATCGAACCCCGATCGCCGCTTGCGCAGGACGTTGGCACTGGCCGCGATGTGCACGTTTATCTGCACGTCGTCGGTTCAGACCATCGCCGCGCCGCAACTCAATGTGACGACCTCGTGGATCGGCAATAGCTTTGGCAACGGCCAGGGCACGTGGATGCAGATCAACGTGACGGCCATCGCCGTCACGCCTGAAGGCAAGGTGTTCACCAACGCGCCGTGGGACGAGAGCGGCGCCGAGATCAGCGCGTACCAGGACGGCAAGCCGCTCGGCTTCGCCGGCGGCACGCATGGCTGGGGGGGAGCCGGCGGCAACGCCGTGGCCGTGAATCATCGCTATCTGTATGCGGCGGTCGGCGTGGGCAACGAGAAAGGGCACCTCGTCGGCAACGGCATCTGGCCTGCGAAGGGCAGCCAGTGGTACGGCATCACGCGCCGGCCGCTCGATGAGCCCAAGCGCGCCGCCGCGTTTCAGGCTTCGCCCGATCCGCTCAATCCGCATGCGCAGCTTTCCGCGTCGTTCCTGAAGATCAACGAAGTGCCCACTGGCACGCATGCCGACATTGGCGGACTCGCCGCGACCGATTCGACGCTCTATGTGAGCAACACGCCGATGAACCGCATCGAGGTGTACGACGCGAATTCGATGCAGCGCAAGGGGCAATGGGACGTGCAGGCGCCGGGCCGCATCGCGCTTGCAGCCGACGGGTCGGTGTGGGTGCTGACGGGCGCCGAAGCGGGTAAGGGCGCCGCGCACCCACGCGTCGAACATTACTCGGCGGAGGGCAAGCGCCTCGATGACACGCTCGCGCTGCCCGACGATTCGGTGCCGGTGGATCTCGCGTTCGATCCGCAGCAACGCCTGCTGATGGCCGATAACGGGCCGCGCCAGCAGATCCTCATCTTCACGCGCAACGGCAAGACGTGGACGCAGAGCGCCACGCTCGGCGAGCGCGGCGGCATCTTCTCGGGCGTAGCGGGGCGGCCGGGTCCGGGCCGCTTCAACGGCCTCACGGGCGTCGGCACCGACGCGCGCGGGAACATCTACGTCTCGACCAACGGTGTCGGACCGCAGCACGAAGACAACATCGGCGCGGGTCTTGGCGCAACGCTGGAGGCCTATACGCCTGCCGGCAAGCGCCTGTGGAACCTGGAAGGGCTGCTGTTCGTGGATGGCGCGTGGGTGGACCCACAGCGCCCCAGCAGTGTCTATACGGGCAACAAGCGCTTCGAACTCGACTTGTCGAAGCCGCCGGGGCAGGACTGGAAATATGTCGGATTCCTGTCCAATCGCTTCCGCTATCCCGACGATCCGGTCTTTCACACCGACCAGTGGCCGGGCCTGCCTACCGCGCGCGTGTTGAACGGGCACACGTTCCTGTTCCTCACCGACATGTACGCGGACCACCTGAAGATCTATCGCTTCGACGCGCAGCGCGACGGCGAGACCGCGATTCCCTCGGGCTTCATCGCGGGCCGCGGCCGCGGGGTGCAGAACGTGCCGAACGCGCCGCCGCCCGGCGGCGACTGGATCTGGCGCGACGCGAACGGCAACGGTGCCTTCGACGCCGACGAATTCACGCGCAATCCGGGCCGCGACCATCTGGCGGGCGGATGGGGCTGGTGGATCGACACGCGCGGCGACATCTGGCGCGCGCGCGACGACAAGGGCATCTGGCGCTTCCGCTTTGGCGGGCTCGACGCGAAGGGGAACCCGATCTACTCGTACGACAAGCTCGACAAGTACGCGATTCCCGCGCCGTTCACCGAAGTGCATCGCGCGATCTACGAGCCGCAGACCGACACGCTCTACGTGACGGGCTACACGGCCGATGCGCCCCACGAGCCCGGCTTCTGGAAGGAAGCGGGGCGCGTGCTGGTGCGCTACGACAAGTGGTCGAGCGGCCACCCCGAGCAGCACTACATGCTGCGTCTGCCGTGGGACCCGAAGGCGAAACCGCCGGTCACGCCCGCGGGGCTCACGGTGGAAGGCCAGTACGTGTTCGTGGTCGAGCCCGCGGGCAACGTCCACGTGTACGACAAGGACAGCGCAAAGGAAATCGGCACCTTCGGCCCCGGCGCGGAAGTGGGCAACACCTCGGGCTGGGTCGACGTGCCGTTCGGCATCACCGCGCATCGCGAAGCGAACGGCGAATACCTCGTGTTCGTCGAGGAAGATGCGCGCGGCAAGGTGCTCATGTACCGCTGGAAACCGGCCTGACCCGCTACGGGCCACGCAACTGGATACCTAATGGATAAAGGCATACTGCGCAACGTCGCAATCAATCTGTTCGGTCTCGTGCTGCCGACCTTCGTGTCGCTCGTCACGGTGCCTTCGTATATCCGCCTGCTCGGCGTGGAGCGCTACGGCGTGATCGCGCTCGTCTGGACCCTGATCGGCTACTTCAGCGTGCTCGACCTCGGCATGAGCATGGCCGCGCAGAACCAGATCTCGAAGGCGTATGCGTCGAAAGACGCCGACGCCTGCGAGCGCGTGTTCTGGAGCGCGTTCTGGCTGAACTTCACGACCGGCGCGATCGGCGGCCTGCTGATCTATTCGGGCGGCGCTCTCTATACCGCGTATTTCACGCACGTCACGCCCGAATTGCGGCACGAAGTCTATCTCGCGCTGCCCTGGCTCGCCGTGGCGATTCCGGTGGCGAACGTCTCGTGGGTGTTCGCGGGCGCGATCAACGGTGCGGAGCGCTTCGGCATCTACAACACGAACCAGACGCTCGGCACGTTCCTGTTCCAGTTGCTGCCGCTCGCCGCTGCCTGGGCGTACGAACCGAATCTGCAGACCGTGCTGGCCGCCGCCGTGTTCGCGCGTCTCGCCGCCGCGATCCTGCTTGGCCGCTCGGCGCTTCGTGTGCTCGGTATTCGCAAGGTGCGCGGGCCGCGCCTCGATACCTCGAAGGCGCTCTTCAATTTCGGCGGCTGGATGCTGGTCGCGAGCATCACGACGATGGTCGCGGACTCGCTCGACCGCATGATGCTGGGCGCGGGCCTTGGCGCGCGCTTCGTCACGTACTACACGGTGCCGCAGAACCTCGTCACGCGCCTGAACATGGTGCCCAACGCGCTCGTGCGCACGCTGTTTCCGCGCCTTTCCGCGCTGGGCCGCGAGCATGCCGATGAAATCGCCGCGCAGTCGCTGCAGTTTCTCAATGCCGTGTTCACGCCCATCGCCATCGGTGCGATCGTGGTGCTCCAGCCTTTCCTGCACGCGTGGGTCGGGCCCGTGATCGCCGAGCATGGCGCGCCGGTTGGGCGCGTGCTGATCATCGCCGTGTGGCTCGTGGGGCAGGCGGGCGTGACGCGCATTCTCATCCAGTCGCAAAACAATCCTGCCGCCGCTGCGCGCGTCGGGCTCGTGGAGCTGCCGCTCTTTGCCGGTCTGCTGTGGCTCGGCATCTCGCGCTTCGGCTTGCCGGGCGCGGCCGCGGCCGTGCTGTTTCGCGCCCTGTTCGACTACGTCGTGCTGCTGTGGCTTTCGCGCATTCATAGCCGCACGATCATCGTCGATATGTTTGCACACCTGAGTTTTCTCGCCGCTGCGCTCGCTCTTGCGTGGTGGCTGCCGGACGCGCTGTACGCAATCGGCGCCGGTGTCGTGCTCGCGCTTGCCAACGTGGTGTGGTCGGTTGCGACTACGCCGATGCTGCGCGGCTACGCCCGTTCCCTTCTCTTTCGACTGAATTCACGGAAAAGCGCATGAGTCACGAACTGATCGACGAAGCGGCGCCGTCCGAAAGCGCCGCCGCGCCTCTTCAACGGCGCGACGCCACCAAACCGCGACGCCCCGAGACGGGCGCCGTCATGCCGCTGCGGCCGCTGCGGCCCGCCCTCGCCGCAGGCCGTGCGCCGCGCGTGGCCATCGTGCACGACTGGCTCGTGACCTACGCGGGCGCGGAGCGCGTGCTCGAGCAGATCCTTGCCTGCTTTCCCGATGCGGACCTGTTCTCGGTCGTCGACTTCGTCGATGCGAAGGACCGCACGTTCCTGCGTGGCAAGCGCGCCACGACCTCGTTCATCCAGAAGCTGCCGGGCGCACGCAAGCGCTATCGTGCGTACCTGCCGTTCATGCCGCTCGCCATCGAGCAGCTCGACGTGTCGGGCTACGACGTGGTGATTTCGAGCAGCCACGCGGTGGCCAAGGGCGTGCTCACAGGACCGGACCAGTTCCATATCAGCTACGTGCATTCGCCGATCCGCTATGCGTGGGACCTCCAGCATCAGTACCTGCAGGAGTCGAGCCTCACGCGCGGGCCGAAGTCGATGCTCGCGCGCCTGATCCTGCACTACATCCGCAACTGGGACGTGCGCACGGCGAATTCGGTGGACCAGTTCGTCGCCAACTCGGAGTTCATCGCGCGGCGCATCCAGAAGGTGTATCAGCGTCAGGCCGAGGTGGTTTATCCGCCGGTGGATATCGACGCGTTCGAGCTGGAGACCACGAAAGAAGACTTCTATTTGACCGCCTCGCGGCTCGTGCCGTACAAGAAGATCGACCTGATCGTCGAGGCGTTTGCACGCATGCCCGAGAGGCGCCTCGTGGTGATCGGCGATGGCCCCGACATGCACAAGGTACGCGCGAAGGCGACGCCCAACGTGGAAGTGCTGGGCTATCAGCCGTTCGCCGTCCTGCACGACCGCATGCGGCGCGCCAAGGCGTTCGTGTTCGCAGCGGAAGAAGACTTCGGCATTTCCGTGGTCGAGGCGCAGGCGTGCGGCACGCCCGTGATTGCATTCGGCAAGGGCGGTGCGCTCGAAACGGTGCGCGACACCGGTTCGCGCCCCACGGGCCTCTTCTTCGAAGATCAAAACGCAGACGCGATCATCGACGCCGTCGAATCGTTCGAAAGCGATCCCGGCCGATTCCGCGCCGAGGATTGCCGCGCGAATGCCGAGCGCTTTTCTTCGCGGCATTTCCGCGAGCAATTCTTTGCGCGCGTGGCGAAGGCGGTGCCGGCGATTGCGCAGGCGGGTTCGGCACACGGCGCGGCGCCGTTCGAGATCGAAGCGGACGCAGCGCAAGCGCCGCGCGTGCTCGCCATCGACCAGAGCGGCGTGCTGGGGGGCGCGGAGCTATCGCTGCTGGAAGTGGTGAAGGGATTGCGCTCGCGTATCGACGTGCTGCTCTTCAACGACGGACCCTTCAGGGAGGCGCTCGACAAGGCCGGTGCGCGCGTGGAGGTGCTCGATTCGGGCGCGTTGAACAAGGTGCGCCGCGATGGCGGCACCGCGCCGCGAC
Source organism: Paraburkholderia sp. BR10937 (assembly GCF_040965695.1). Lineage (NCBI taxonomy): Bacteria > Pseudomonadati > Pseudomonadota > Betaproteobacteria > Burkholderiales > Burkholderiaceae > Paraburkholderia > Paraburkholderia sp. BR10937. The sequence goes on along the minus strand of NZ_JBFRCL010000016.1, from coordinate 11,552 downwards.
TGGGTGTGCTTGCGGGCATCGCCGCGCTCGTGCGCGAGACGCGCCGCCGAGCGCGCGAAGCCGACGTGCTTTACGCCAACACGCAGCGTGCGATGGTGATCGGCGTGCTCGCGGGCAAGCTCGCGCGCAAGCCGGTGGTCTGGCATTTGCGCGACATCGTGAGCGACGAGCATTTCGGCCGCGTGCAGCGTGCCGTGATCAAGGGCTGCGCGAAGCTGGGACTCGCGCACGTGATTGCGAACTCGCACGCATCGGCGAAGGTGTTCGCGCAGCTCACGCGCTTCGACACGAAGCGCATCGACGTGGTGCACAACGGCGTGGATGAATCGCCGTTCCGTGCGCTTGCGCGCATGCCGCAGGCTCAGTTGCGGGCGCAGATCGGGTTGCCCGAGGATGCGTTCCTGGTCGGTGCTTTCAGCCGTCTTGCGCGCTGGAAGGGCCAGCATGTGCTGCTCGAAGCGTTGCTCGACGAGCCGCGTGCGCATGCTGTGCTCGTGGGTGCGCCGCTGTTTGGTGAGGATGCTTATGCCGCGGAGCTGCGCGCGTTCGTCGAAGCGAACGGGCTGCAGGAGCGTGTGCATTTTCTCGGCTTCCGGCATGACATTGCGGCTTGCATGCGGGCCGTGGATGTGATCGCGCATACGTCTATTACGCCCGAGCCGTTTGGGCGGGTGGTCGTTGAGGGGATGCTGGCGCAGCGGCCCGTGGTTGCTTCTCGCGATGGCGGTGTGACTGAGATCGTCGAGCATGGTGAAAGCGGGCTGCTTTGTACGCCAGGTGATGCCAAGGAACTCGCTGCCACCATCGGCAGGTTGCACGACGACGCGGCGTTGCGGGATCGGCTTGCTGTGCAAGGGCTGGCTACTGCCCGGGAGCGGTTTGGGAAGCAGCAGTATGTCGATGCTGTCGAGCGGGTGCTCGATGGGGTTGTTGCTCGGGGCAAGTAAGTTTTTTTGCTTTTTTTAGGCCTTTTTTCGCGGCTTCTGGCCGCGTTGGCCTTTCCTTGTGTTCGCGTCGGTATGCAAGTGTTGCCCCTGTGCGGGGCGGCACCTACTTTCTTTGCGGCGGCAAAGAAAGTAGGCAAAGAAAGCCGCTCAAACCGTCAGTGCCTGCCACAGTTCACATCGCACCACTAATGGTTAATGGCTCCGGAGCGTCTGTCGCCTCGCACCACCCAACTCAGTGACAAGGCAGTCATTCATCCCGCTGCTCGCTACGCGCGCTGCGGTCGGGTCTGCATGGGAAACCGCGGGGGCATTGTCAGGCTTCGCGAGAATGCGCGCGCACCAACTGCTTTGAGTTATGCCCCACGGCGCGCGGAGCGCCGCCGGATGTATGAGCGCCTTGTCACTACCTTTGAAGGTGCGAGATGCCAGACGCTCCGGAGCCATTCACCATGTACGGCGCGATGTGAACTGTGGCAGGCGCTGGCGGTTTGAGCGGCTTTCTTTGCCTACTTTCTTTGCCGCCGCAAAGAAAGTAGGTGCCGCCCCGCACAGGGGCAACGCCTGCATACCGACGCGAAAACAAGGAAAGGCCAAAGTGGCCAAAGCGGCCAAAGTGGCCAAAGAGGATCAAGCGACGACCCGCTTCCTAAGCCGAGCAGCAGCATGAAGCGCGGGCTTTTCGAAGAGCCGATAGAACACCCAGGCAACGGGAATCACGGCCAGCGTGAAGCCGAACGAAGGCCATATCGAAGTCTGCAGCTCCGAGCGGAACAATAGCGAGCCGAGCAATACGAAGAGCGGCAAGTGAATGAGATAGAGCGAGTAGCTGAAATCGCCGATCCTGGAGAACAGCGACTGCAGCAAGCCAGGCGAAGCAGGCGCAGGCCGCGCAAGCGCTTTGACGAGATAGCAGGCAAACGCGCAAGCCCAAAGCTGAAACGCCCCAAACTGCCCGAAGTGAAACGCCACGCAACCGGCGACAGCGAAAAGCGCCGCAGCAGGATAGGCGAACCGAAAGCCAGAAGACCCGCGCAAACGCACTTCGGCGATCCATGCGCCGAGCATCCACGAGAACCAGTACGAAGTGAAAACGATGATGTCATGCCGCTCCAGCGTCAACGCGGAAACGACGTTGATGAGGGCCACGGCGGCGAGCACGACATTCAGCCCAAACCGGCGCCGCGCAGCGAAGAGCAGCGGATACACCAGGTAAAACTGCACTTCGAGCGAAAGGGTCCAGAGCGCGCCGTTCGACCCATACGTCTTACCGGCCACGCCCTGCAGCGAGAACAGGTTCACGAAGAAATCGCGCGCCCCGATCTCGTTGATCTTGTGGCTCACCGGAAGCAGCGAGAGGCTGACCGAATCCACAGCCAGCGTGAGCAGCAACGCGGCGAGCAGCACCGGATAGATGCGCACGAAACGCCGCAGCCAGAACTGCCGCGCGTCGAGCCGGAAATCGGGGTTCGAAAAGAGCCGCGCGGCGCCGCTGCGGTGAATGCAATAGCCGCTGATGACGAAAAAAATCGGCACGCCCGCCGATCCCCACGCAATCGGGAACGTCAGCCACGCGGCAACGGTGCCGGGGCTCGCGAGGCTGGCATGCAGCTGGTGGAACGCGCCCATGCCGATCCAGGTGACCTGGCGGCAATGGAAATACGCCACCAGCAGGGCCGCAAAGCCTCGCAGGGCTTCGATCAGATGCTCGCCGGCCAGCTCGCGGGCCGCGGCCGCGGGCCGCGCTGCAGGGGCAGCGGCGGCGGGCAGGGCCGATGCAGGCGGCATGGCGGTTTGGAGTACGGGATCGCTCATCGGTGTCAGCCGGTCCTTGGGGAGAGTACCCGGCGATCTTAGGGGCGCGCGCGCGAGGGAAGTAAGGAAAAGATTTTCAAAATGTATTCGTGATGAAATGAGAAATGGAGAAATAAATGGATTGAAAAACAAAAGCGGTTTATTTATCGAATTTGAAATGCTAGTTTGAGTGTGATCGACTATGGTCGCTGGAGAATCCGATGAACCTGCACTTGCTGGCCGGCGTGGCCGTGCTGTTGATACTCGTGGGGGTGTCCGCGTATCGCGAGGCGTTGCGCAATGAGCCCATCCGGCGCGCACGCACGCGCTCCGGCGCCTTGCCGCCCGTCGACGAGGCGGAGTAGACTGCGCCCGAACGAGACGCGTCATTGGCACAAGACGGAACAGGAAATTCATGCCGATCTGGATGGAATTATTCGGCATGAATGGCAATAATTTCCGGTGTTACGCCGGAAGCGAGTCATCAGAATTTATTGGCCTTTTTTTATTCCTTAAAAGGCGATAGACAATCTCATTCAATACAAGAATCTGCCACGGCAGAACCTCGGGGAAGTCGGCTTGCCTCGCTGCGAGACCGAGACTCAAACGAACGATCTGGGAATGGACATCATGCTGAAAGTAACCAAAGCGGTATTTCCTGTTGCAGGCCTTGGGACGCGCTTCTTGCCCGCCACCAAGGCGAGCCCGAAGGAAATGCTGCCGATCGTCGACAAGCCGCTCATTCAGTACGCGGTGGAAGAGGCGATCGCTGCGGGGATTACCGAAATGATCTTCGTGACCGGCCGCAGCAAGCGCGCGATCGAAGACCATTTCGACAAGTCGTACGAGATCGAATGCGAACTCGAAGCCCGCAACAAGCAAAAGCTGCTCGACGTCGTTCGCAGCATCAAGCCCGCCAATGTGGACTGCTTCTACGTGCGCCAGGCCGAGGCGCTCGGTCTGGGCCACGCCGTGCTGTGCGCGGAAAAGCTCGTGGGCGGCGCGCCGTTCGCCGTGATTCTCGCGGACGACCTGCTCTACAGCCCCACGCCGGTCATGAAGCAGCTCGTGAACACGTTCAATCACTATCACAGCTCGGTGGTGGGCGTCGAATCGATCGCGCGTGAAAACAGCGCGTCGTACGGCATCGTCGACGGCCGCGAGTGGGAAGAGGATGTGTTCAAGCTGTCGGGCGTCGTCGAAAAGCCGGCGCCGGAAGTCGCGCCGTCGAATCTCGGCGTGGTGGGCCGCTACGTGCTGATGCCCACGATCTTCGAACATCTGCGCGCACTGAAGCCGGGCGCAGGCGGCGAACTTCAGCTCACCGACGCCCTGCAGTCGCTGCTCACCGAAGAACAGGTGCTCGCGTACCGCTATATGGGCACGCGTTTCGACTGCGGCAGCAAGCTCGGCTACCTCAAGGCGACGGTGGAGTTCGCGCTGCGCCATCCGGAGGTCAAGGACGAGTTCGAAGCCTATCTGCAAGCGCATCTGCCGGCGGCGCTGCCCGCTGCAGCATAAAACTCCATAGCGCCACAAGCACGCTACGGGGTATTTCAAGCGCGCGGGGCTCGACGCCCGCGCGCGTTTCGCCCATCTCGCATCACCTCCCGACATTCTCCGCGACCTGGCCTTCCCGCGTCGCCGTGACAACTTTGCAATCGTCATCGGTGTATAACGGTTTCGGCGGGCATGTCGAATGCGCTCAGCGCGTCGTTTGCGTTCGTGCTGCGTGGCGGGCCGCTCGTGCGGCGGCCATGCTGCGTGAATATCCGAACGATTTTGTACGGCATTCCGGGCCGGTTTGGCGCGCGGAACTCCCGTCATTCAACGCGTGTCCGAAGGCCAGAATCCAGGCACGCGCTTCAAGGAGGAGCAACCGGCCATGACCAGGTACCTTCCCGTGGCAGGCAGTGAACATCCCGCGCCCGCCGGCGCGCAATGCGTCGGCGCTTGCGACCCGGCGGAGCGTTTCAGGATCGTGCTGATCCTGCGGCGTCAGGCGTCGGCAGAATTTCACGAACTGGTGGACCGGCTCGCCGCGAACGATCCCGCCGCGCAGCCGGTTTCGCGCGAGGAATACGAGCGGCGCTTTGGGGCCAGCGCTGCCGACATCGAACGTGTCGAGCAGTTCGCGAGCGCGCATGGGCTCACCGTGGAGCAGGCCGATGCCTCGGCGCGCCGCGTCGTGCTCTCGGGCACGGTGCAGCAGTACAACGCCGCCTTCGGCATCGACCTGCAGCGTTTCGAGCATCAGGTCGGCAAAACCACCCACCACTTTCATCAGCCGAGCGGCCCCTTGCACTTGCCGGAAGACATGCACGAGGTCGTCACCGCCGTGGTGGGGCTCGACAATCGTGCGAAGGCGCAGCCGCACTTTCGCATCGTGCCGACGAGTCTGGCCAACGCGCCGGCAGACGCGCCAGGCACACCCGGTGCGTCCATCCGCCCGCCTATCCGCGCCGCGCGCGCGGTAACCAGATCGTTCACGCCTTTGCAACTCGCGGAGCTTTACAGCTTTCCCGCGGGCGACGGCAGCGGCCAGTGCATTGCCGTCGTCGAAATGGGCGGCGGCTATGACACGGCAGACCTCAGCGCGTATTTCAGCGAGTTGGGTGTGAGCGCGCCGCGCGTGGAGGACGTCTCCGTCGATCAGGCGACGAACGCGCCGACCGGCGACCCCAACGGTCCCGACGCCGAAGTCACGCTCGACGTCGAGATCGCCGGTGCGCTGGCGCCCGGGGCGCTCATCGCCGTCTATTTCGCGCCGAACAGCGAGGCAGGTTTCGTCGACGCGGTGAGCGCCGCTCTGCACGACAGCCAGCGTAGGCCTTCAGTCATCTCGATCAGCTGGGGCGCGCCGGAGTCGGCGTGGTCGCAGCAAACGCTCGGCGCGCTGAACGACGCGCTGCAAACGGCCGTCGCGCTCGGCGTGACCGTGTGCGCGGCTTCGGGCGACAGCGGCTCGTCGGACGGCGTGAGCGACGGCGCCGATCATGTCGACTTTCCCGCGTCGAGCCCTTACGCGCTCGGCTGCGGCGGCACGCACATCGCGGCGTCGAACGGACGTATCTCGCAGGAAACCGTGTGGAGCGAAGGCGATAACGGCGCGACCGGCGGCGGCGTGAGCGCGACGTTCGCGCTGCCGGACTGGCAAAAAGGCCTGCGCGTCGTGCGTGGCCGCGGCGGGGCTGGCGCGCTGGTGCGGCGCGGCGTGCCCGACGTCTCCGCCGACGCCGATCCCGCCACGGGCTACGAGGTTCGCGTGGCGGGCGCGGATACGGTGGTGGGCGGCACGAGCGCCGTCGCGCCGCTGTGGGCGGCGCTGATCGCGCGCATCAATGCGACGCGCGGCACGCCCGTGGGCTTCGCGAACGCGAAGCTCTACGCGCAGCCCGGCGCCTTCAACGACGTGACGAGCGGCAGCAATGGCGACTTCTCGGCGGCGCCGGGCTGGGACGCTTGCACGGGCCTCGGCACGCCGGTGGGCAGCAAGGTGGCAACCGCGCTCGGCTCGGCGTAGGATGAGCGCGGCACGCCGCCGCGACGCGAGCTGAGCACGAAAGCCAGGCGGCTGGCGCGATGCGGGTTGCATGAGAGGTTGCATTCGAAGTTGCATTCACTGTCTCAAACGCACACACACATAAAGTGGAGACGACATGAACGACGAAGCGCAGTCCACCAAGGGCAACGGCGGCGCTCAAGGGGCCAGCCCCGCGAGCGGCAACGGCAAGCATCGCTCCCAGGCCGACCAGCCGTGCTTCGATCCCACCGCTTACGGCAACGGTCCCGATGACTTCGTCACCGACATGACCGAGAACGCCGCGATCACGCATCACGCCATCCAGATCGGCAAGGAAGTCATTACCTATACGGCAACGGCGGGTCACCTGGTGACGGTCGATCCGAGCAGCTCGCAGCCCAACGCCAAGATCTTCTACGTGGCGTTCACGAAGGACGGCGTGCAGGCGCAGGACCGTCCCGTCACGTTCTTCTACAACGGCGGTCCGGGCTCCTCTTCCGTGTTCGTGCTGCTCGGCTCGTTCGCGCCCAGGCGCATCAAGACGTCGATGCCGGGCTTCACGCCGCCCGCGCCCTATACGCTCGAAGACAATCCGGACAGCCTGCTCGACAAGAGCGACCTCATCTTCATCAATCCGGTGGGCACGGGCTATTCGGCCGCGATCGCGCCGCATCACAATCGCGACTTCTGGGGCGTGGATCAGGACGCGGATTCGCTCAAGCAGTTCATCAAGCGCTACCTCACGGCGAACGATCGCTGGAATTCACCGAAGTTTCTCTATGGCGAGTCGTATGGCACGGCGCGCAGTTGCGTGCTGGCCTACCGGCTGCACGAGGACGGCGTGGATCTGAACGGCATCACGCTGCAGTCGTCGATTCTCGATTACACGCAAAGCGGCAATCCGGTGGGCGCGCTGCCCACGGCGGCCGCCGACGCGTGGTACCACAAGCGCCTCGGCGTGACGCCCGCGCCGAAGGACTTGCAGGCGTTCGCCGCGCAGGTGGCGCAATTCGCGCGCACCGATTACCTGCAGGCGCTCTCGAAGTTTCCCGATCCGAACGACAAGAGCATTCCGGCCACGCTCAAGACCTTGTCGCAATACACGGGCATCGACACGCAAACGCTGGAGTCGTGGAATCTCGACATCGCCTCGTACGACAGCCGCGGGAATTCGCTTTTTCTCACTTCGCTCCTGAAGGACAAGGGCGTGGCGCTCGGCTCGTACGACGGCCGTGTGACCGCCATCGACACGGGCATTGCCGGCAACATCGACCCCAACTCGGGCGGCAACGATCCCACCATGACGGCCGTGAGCGGCGTCTATACGGCGATGTGGAACAGCTACCTGAACGAGCAGCTCAAGTTCCGCACGAACTCGTCGTTCACGGACCTGAACGACCAGGCGTTCAAGAACTGGAACTTCGGCCATATCGATCCAACGGGCGCGCAAAAGGGCGTGGACGCGCAGGGCAATATCGTGCTTTACACGGCCGGCGATCTCGCGGCGGTGATGGCGCTGAATCCGGATTTGCGCGTGCTCTCGGCGAACGGCTACTACGATTTCGTCACGCCGTTCTACCAGACCGTGATCGACCTGCAGAAGATGCCGCTGCTCGACCAGAAGGTGCGCGACAACCTGAGCGCGCGCTTTTATCCTTCGGGTCACATGGTGTATCTCGACGCCGGCTCACGCACGGCGCTCAAGGCCGATCTCGCGAAGCTCTATCAGGTCGCCGTGACGGACCGCCCCGCGGTGGCGCGCATTCGCGCGCTCCAGCGCATGAGCACGATGAGCACCATGCATCACTGATTCTTTCACAGGCACCGGCGCAGGCGTTTGCACGCGGTTATGGCGTGCGCCCCTGCGCCATGGCTTCGAGACACGCGCGCGCGTCGCCCTGCACGAGGCGCGCTGCGCACGCGATCATCAGGTTCTTCGCCAGGCCGAAATCTTCCACCAGATAGCCGCGTTCGCACACGCGCCCCTGCGCGTCGGGCACGGAAGGCACGCGTTCGATGAGCGTGCCTTGGTCGGATGAGTAGGCCCAGATTTCCTTGCCCAGCGCGGCCGCATAGCCGATCTCGAAGGCGGTGCCGGAGTCGGGCTCGCCGGGGCCGCGAAAGTCGTTGACGTTTGCCATCACGATATCGGCGGCGCGGATCGATTCGACGTTCGCGCGATAGATCCACGCGGCCTGGCGGGGGCCGTCGAGGTCCGCGGGCGCTTGCGCATCGAGCGGATAGACGCCCTCGAAGCCGAATTCCGCACACGCGGCGACGAGGCGTGCGCCGTGCTCGAGCGCATCGCGCCGGAAGACGTCGAAGCCGGCGAGATACACGCGCGGGCGGCGGGGCAGCGGGGTCGAATTCATGGCGCGCGGTCCTCCAGTGCAAGGGGTTCGTCGAGACCCCGGTTCGACGATTCTAGCGCCTGGTCCGGGCCAGTGAGGGTTCGTCCATCTTCCTGTTGCTTACAGACGATTGACAACATTTGTTGCCTCTCGCTACGATCATGCACTTTGCATCGTGCCGTGCGCCATTGCGCGGCACTGGCTTTACACCATGTTGGAGACCATGAATACGATCGCCGGCGGCCAGTCGAAGGCCGCATTACACAATCTCGAGACGCGCGCCTATTCCAGGGCGACGTTGCGTCTGCTGCCGTTTCTCTTCCTTTGCTATGTGGCCGCGTATCTCGACCGCGTGAACGTCGGCTTCGCGAAGCTTCAGATGCTGAGCGACCTGCAGTTCAGCGAAACCGTCTACGGTCTCGGCGCAGGCATTTTCTTTATCGGCTACTTTTTCTTCGAAGTCCCGAGCAATATCCTCATGCACCGCGTGGGCGCGCGCATATGGATCGCGCGCATCATGATTACGTGGGCCGTGCTTTCGGCGGCCACGCTGCTCGTGCAGACGCCCACGCAGTTCTATTTCGTGCGCTTCCTGCTGGGCGTGGCCGAGGCGGGCTTCTTCCCCGGTATCGTGCTCTATCTCACCTACTGGTTTCCGGCCGCGCGCCGCAGCCGCATGAATGCGCTCTTCATGATCGGCATTCCGATTGCCGGCGTGCTGGGCGGCCCGCTTTCGGGCTGGATCCTCTCGGCCTTCACCGGCGCGAACGGCTGGACGGGCTGGCAGTGGCTCTTCCTAATCGAAGCGCTGCCTTCGCTCGTGCTGGGCGTGATTACGCTGTTCTATCTGCCCAACGGCATTCGCGCGGCGAACTGGCTCTCGGACGACGAGAAGGCCGTGCTCGAACGCAATATCGCGCAGGACCAGGCGGGCAAGGGCCACGCATCGATCGGCTCGGTGTTCGCCAATGGGCGCGTGTGGCTCATGGCCGTGACTTACTTCTGCTGCATGATGGGTCTGTACGGCATCAGCTTCTATCTGCCTACGCTCATCAAGGCGAGCGGCGTGAAGAATGCGCTCGACGTGGGCCTGCTTACCGCCATTCCGTACGCCTGCGCCGTATTCAGCATGCTGTTCGTCGCGAAGAGCGCCGACCGCACGGGCGAGCGCCGCTGGCACTTCGCCATCGCCTCGCTGGCATCGGCAATCGGCCTGTATTTGAGCACCGTGTTCGGCAACAACGTGCCGCTCGCCATGCTCGCGCTTTCCGTGGGCGCGGCCGGCATGCTCGCCACGATGCCCGTGTTCTGGACCTGGCCGAGCGCGATTCTTGCGGGCGGGTCGGCTGCCGCCGCCATCGGCATGATCAACTCGATCGGCAATCTCGCGGGCTTCGTGAGCCCGTCGATCATCGGCTGGATGAAGGACGCGACGCACAGCACGAACGCGGGCATGTACTGCGTTTCGGCGGCCATGATGCTGGGCGCGGTGCTGGCGCTGCTGCAGCCGAGGAAGCTCGTCAACGGCTGATCGCGTGCGCCGTGACGATTGCGCAGCATGAGCGATGAAAGCAGCGGCCATGCCCGCTGCTTTTTTTCATGATCGGCTTAACATCGCGGGAAACGCCTGGTATTTCCCGCATGTTGCGCGATGATCGATTGTGGCGACAAATGGATGCTTCGACCGCGCGAAATAACAGCGGCAGACGAAGCGTGACGACGAGGACCGACCCATGAACCGACTGAAGCGGATGTCGCTGGCTTGCTGGGCCATCGTGCCGTGTCTCTCTCTGCTGCAGCCGGCGGCCGCCCAGGTCGCGCAGCCTACGCTCGACAAGATCCGCTCGGCGGACGTCATCGCCATTGGTTATCGCGAGACTTCGGTGCCGTTCTCCTACGTGATCGGCGACAACCAGGTAATCGGCTTTTCGCAGGACATCTGCGACAAGGTGATCGAGGCCGTCAAGCTCAGGACGAAGCGTCCGGACCTGCAGGTGCGTTTCGTTCCCGTCACTTCGCAAAACCGCATTCCGCTCGTGCAGAACGGCACCGTGGACCTGGAATGCGGCGTCACGACGAACCTGAAGGCGCGCCAGGCCCAGGTGAGCTTCTCCAATACGTTCTTTGTCGCGACCACGCGCCTGCTCACGCGCAAGGACTCGGGCATTCACGACTTCGCCGATCTCGCGGGCAAGACGGTGCTGACCAACCAGGGCACGACGTCCGAGCGTATCTTGCGGCGCATGAACATCGACAAGCAGATGAACATGCGCATCATCAGCGCGCGCGATTATGGCGAGGGGCGCGCTACGCTCGAGTCGGGCCGCGCAGTGGCCTACATGATGGACGACGTGCTGCTCGCCGGTACACGCTCGCTCACGGCGAAGCCCGCCGAATGGGTAATCGTTGGCACGCCGCAATCGTCGGAAGCCTATGCCTTCATGATGCGTAACGGCGACCCCGAGTTCCGGCAACTCGTGAACGACACGATGGCGGCGCTCATGAAGAGCGGCGAAATCAATGCGATGTACGCGAAGTGGTTCGAGAAGCCGGTGCCGCCCAAGGGCGTGAACTTCGCGTTTCCGATGAGCGAACAACTGCGCGCGCTCTATGCCGCGCCGAACGATCGCGCCTTCGACTGATTGCCGTGTGCAAGTGCGAACCATGAGATGATCTCGTTCCTGACGCGGTGGACGGCGCGGGCGGCTCATGGGCGCGAGGGTTCACGCGCGCGTATGAGTCATGGCCGCCGATGCGCGCGATGAATCAATTAACGGGTAGAAAGCGGAAAAAGCGGGAGCGGACATGCAAGAAGACGGCAGCACGGTGGTGATCGTTGGGGCAGGGCACGCGGGCGGCAACGCCGCGGCGCTGCTGCGGCAATACGGGTTTGGCGGCCGCGTCGTGCTGGTCGGCGAAGAACGGGTGCCCCCTTATCAC